>CALSBN010000049.1:0-25941 GCA_943373185.1 Opitutus sp. GAS368
CCTGCGTCACCCTCTACACCTACCCCGACAAACCCGCGCTCGCCGAGGTCGGCTCACTCTACGTGCTGCCATTTTACCACAACCGCGGCATCGGCAAAAAGATGGTCGAATACGCCTGCCTCCAGGCCAAAGAGCGCGGCGTCACGACCGTCCTCGCCCTTTCGACGCAGAGCTTCGGCTTCTTCACGAACGTCTGTGGTTTCGAGGAAACCACGAAAGACGCCCTGCCTGAGGCCCGCCTGAAACTTTACGAAGACAACGGCCGCAACGCCAAAGTTCTCGTCAAGCACCTCGCCTAAAGAGCAGGACAGGGACTCCGACCGGCCCTTCAAGCCGCGCCCCTGCCGCGCCCGCGCTCAATCGGCTCCCGCACGTCAGCCCGAGGCGCCAGCGTCCACCTTCACCACCAGCGTCTCGTCCCCATACTCGACGCGATCGCCTGCGCGCACTTTTTTGCGCTTCTGCGTCTCGACGACGCCGTTCAGCCGCACTTTGCCTTCGCTGATGACTTGCTTCGCCTCGCCGCCAGAATCGGTCAGTCCCGCGAATTTCAATAGCTGACACAGCTCGATCGGCTCCGCGCGAACCGTCACCACCGTGGGTTCACTCGGTTCTACTTTCGTCGTCGGCATCGGGAAAAACTTATCCCCTCACTCAACCAACCGAGAGCAGCTCCACTTCAAAAATCAGCGTCGCCCGCGGAGGAATCGCACCCGGATAACCGTGTTCACCGTAGGCCAGATGATGAGGCAGGGTCATTTTGACTTTGTCGCCGACCTTCATCGTCGCGACGCCCAGGTCCCAGCCTGCGATCACCTGTCCCGCGCCGAGCACAAAGGTGAAGGGCTCGTTGCGGTCCACGGAGCTGTCGAATTTCTTCCCGTCCTCGAACGTGCCCGTGTAATGGACCGTGACGGGCTTGCCCTTTTTTGGCGAAGCGCCGGTGCCGGTTTTGAGAACTTCGATCTTGATGTCGGTGAGAGCCATCCCCCGATTCCCGCCAAACCCGCCCCTGCGTCAATCCCGCATCACGCCCGCGCGCTCTCCTCAAACTCCGCCCTCGACGGCTTCCGACCTCAGCCCCAAGAAAATCTCGGCATGCCCGACCTCACGCTCCAGCCCATCGGCTACATCCGCACCGGCAAACAGGTGAAGTTTCAAGCCCTGCACCAACCCTCGGAGCAACAGCCGGAGCACAACATCCTAGAACTCCTTCCCGACCAAAACTACGAGCAGGCTCTCCGCGATCTCGCCGGTTTTTCCCGGGTGTGGCTCGTCTGGTGGTTCCATCGCAACACCACCTGGCGCACCCAAGTCATCCCACCCCGCGGTCCCGCTCAGAGCCGTGGCGTTTTCGCCACCCGTTCGCCCCACCGGCCCAATCCCATCGGCCTGACGCCCGTGCAACTCATCGCCATCGAGGGTCGCACGCTCATTCTTGGCGAGTGCGACTTGGTCGACGGCACACCGGTCTTCGATCTCAAACCCTACGTCCCCGCCTACGACAGTTTTCCCCACGAGCGCGCCGGTTGGATCGACTCCGTTGACGCGCTCATGGCCGCGCCGCCGCAGTTCACCGTGCAGTTTTCGCCGCTCGCCACCACCCAAGCCGAGTGGCTGCGCACCACTTGGCAGATCGACTTCTCCCCGCGCCTCCACGAATTGCTCTCCCGCGATCCCTCACCCCACCGCACCCGACGCATCCGCCGCCGTCGGAATGATTTATTTGAAATCGGCTGCGGCGCCTGGCGGGCGTTTTTCACCATCGAGGGGACCCAAGTCACCGTCACCGCCCTCGACGCCGGTTTTCCACTACGTTTTCTCACCGACCCGAACCGCGAAGGACTGCCCGACTGTGCCGCCCAACTCGATTTTCTCGCGCGGTGGCCCCAACCCTGAGAGCGACCGACTTAGCCCACCTCGGCACCCGTGACCGCCGCGCGCTTCACCTGGCTCCAACGCCATGTGTCCAAGTCCGGCCAGCGCTCCACCTTGAGCCGAATCTCGATCACATCGCCCACCGCAAAATCATCCCGATCCGTGCGCAAGATCCGATAACCCCAGTGCGGAGCCCGCTTCGCATCATGCGGGCCCGAACTCAGACTCAGATCCGCATCCACCCGGGCTCGAAAATAGACCGCATAGCCGTCGAGCCGCCCCGCGTTCACAACCGTGCGCGTGAAGTTCAGCTCCAAGGGCACGTCCGCCTCTTGCACCGTGTGCAGGTCCACTGAGAGCACCGGCTCGGGCTCGCCTAGAAAGTGCTCCACGTAGTTCGGGTCGCAGCTCCGCAAGTGATAATAGCCCGGCTCTTGCGGCCGTTGCCGACCCAGCGAGGAATAGTCGAATCCATGGACCTCCAGTTCCCAGATAAACGGCACGTGCCGGGTGTCGTCCAATTTCACCGGCTCGCAATAGAGGTCAAAACAGCTCGGCAAGATCAGCCCGCCGGGCTTCAGCAAGCGGTCGCGCAAGTCGCAAACATTCGTCACCATCGCTTCGTCGAACAGGCAGTCACCCATCTGCTCATGCAAAATCACGTCGACCTTTTCGGTCGTCTCCAACTTCGAGCTGTGCAGCGCGATGAACTCCACGTTTCGAATCCCGTTCTCCACCGCCAACGTCTTGGCGTGCCGCAATATCTCCGAGTGGTCCACCGCGTAAACCTGGGCCGCCCCTCGCCGTGCGGCGAACGCCGCCAAGATCCCCGTGCCCGTCCCCAGATCGATCACCCGGTCCCCGGGCTGGATGTGCCGCGCGATCGCCGCGTGGTAAAAATTCATCCGCGGCCGGTCGGCCAACATCTTTTCCTGCTCGTGAAAATTGGCGAAATACCAGCCGTTGAACTCCCGAAACCGCGCCTCCGGCGAGTCATCGTCGGCCGGAAAAATCCACGCCGCCAACGCCGGCCGCGCGCGCAACCACGTCCGACCACGTCCCATCGCCCGCCGCCCAGCGGAGCATAGGCCGACACTACAACGCTGGAGAAATTTAAAAAACATGCGGTGGCGCGGAAACGTTTCCGCTGCATCCGACCCTGCCGATGCGGCCCGCAAGCGCAACCTCCGCTTAGCCCCGGAAAAATAAACCCCTGCCGCCGGAGTTTTTGCGGGGCCAGCCCTAAAGATTGTTTGAATCCGTCGCCGCCCCACCCATGTTGTTTCGGTGGAAACCAAGGAATCTAAACTCTCATTCGAGGCGGCCCTTACGCAGCTCGAAGCGACCGTTGAGACGATGGAATCCGGCGATGTTCCTTTGGCCGACCTGCTCGCCAAATTCGAACACGGCACCAAGCTGCTCAAGGTCTGTGAGTCCCGTTTGAAAGACGCGGAGCTCAAGATCGAACAGCTCAAGAAACAGAAGGACGGCGTCTCGTTTACGAAGTTTGAGACGACCGCCGAGTCCTGATTTTTTAAGATTTTCCGCCTTAGACCTGATGAACGTTCCTCCCGCCCGACTTCTCGAAACCATTCACGGCCCCGCCGACGTCAAAGCCCTTGCGGCCGGGCAACTCCCGCAGCTCGCGCAGGAGATCCGTGATGAAATCATCACCGTCACCGCCAAAAACGGCGGCCACGTCGGCCCCAACCTCGGCGTCGTCGAGCTGAGCATCGCCCTGCATCGGGTCTTCGATACCCCCACCGACCAGTTTGTCTTCGACGTTGCCCACCAAGGCTACGTGCACAAGCTCCTCACCGGCCGCCAAGGCGCATTTTTCCGCGGTCTCCGCCAATCGGGCGGCACGAGCGGTTTCCTCTACCGCGCCGAGAGCCCGCACGACAGCTTCGGCGCCGGTCACGCCGGCACCGCCCTCAGCGCCGCCCTCGGGATGGCCACGGCCCGCGATTTGCGCGGAAGCTCCGAGCATGTGGTGGCGGTCTGCGGCGATGCTGCCTTCACCTGCGGTGTCACCCTTGAGGCGCTCAACAATATCGTCGGCTCCACCAAGCGCCTGATCGTCGTCCTAAATGACAACGAGTGGTCCATCGCCAAGAACGTCGGTGCCATCGCCACCTACCTTAACCGCCTCAGCACCAGTTCCACTTACAACAAGCTGCACCACGACATCGAGGGCTTCTTTAAGAGCTTCCCCGCCGGTGAAAGCATGAACCGCGTTTATCATAAGTGGAAACGCGAGACGAAGGACTTCTTTGTCGAGTCGTCCCTGTTTGAAAAGTTCGGCCTCCGCTATCTAGGACCGGTGGATGGACACGACTTTGAGGCGCTGCAGAAAAACCTGGAATTCGCCCGTCACGCCGACGTGCCCGTCCTCATTCACGTGCTCACGAAAAAGGGCCGCGGCCTTGAAGCCGCCCTCGCCCAGCCCGAGAAGTTTCACGGCTTGGGCTCCTTCGATCCCGTCACCGGTGAAAGCCGCTCCGTCCCGGGCGCGCCGCCCAATCTCCAAGACGTTTTCGGCCACGCCCTCGTTAGGTTTGCGAAGGCCGATCCGAAGGTCATCGGCATCACCGGTGCAATGCCCAGCGGCACCGGCCTTATCCATCTCGCCAAGGAAGTCCCGAAGCAGTTTTTTGACGTCGGTATCGCTGAGGAACACGCCGTGCTCTTTGCCGCCGGCCTCGCCACCAAAGGCTTCCGCCCCGTCTGCGCCATCTACTCGACCTTTCTCCAGCGCGCTTACGACCAGGTGATCCACGACGTAGCTCTCCAGAATCTCCCGGTCACCTTTTGCATGGACCGCGCCGGACTTTCACCCGCCGACGGCCCGACCCACCACGGCCTTTTTGACATTTCCTACCTCCGCTGTGTCCCGGGTGCGACCATCATGCAGCCCAAAGACGAGGACGAACTCGTGGACATGCTCCACACGAGCCTGCAACTCCCCGGCCCCGGCTTTATCCGATATCCCCGCGGAGCCGGCACGGGCGCTAAGATCAAAGCCCAGCCGGTGGTGCTGCCCGTAGGCCACGCCGAAGTCCTACGCGAAGGCTCCAACATCGTGATCTGGGCCCTTGGCCCCATGATCGCCGACGCGCTCGCGCTCGCCGAACGCTTTGCTCGCGAGGAGCAACTCTCCGTCGGAGTGGTCAATCCCCGCTTCATCAAGCCGCTCGACCGCACACTCCTGCTCAGCCAAGCGACCGTCGTGCCTCTCATCGTGACGATGGAAGACCACGTCCTCGCCGGCGGCTTCGGCAGCGCCGTGCTCGAAGCGTTGCAGGACGCGGAGTGCCCCACCGCAGTTGAACGGATTGGTTGGCCCGACAAATTTGTTGAACACGGTTCGAGCAATGGCGTGCTCCGCGCATCCTACGGTCTCGCTCCGGACGACATCCATCGGCGGGTGCTCGCCCGGTGGCGTAACCTCAGCGCCGAGCCCGCCCACGCCGATCTCTGATAAGGCCGGCCCAATCACAGCGCGGCCTCCTTTCCGGGAGGTCCGCACTACGGCCATAAAAAAGCCCCCGCATTCCGGCGAGGGCCTGAGCAATCAGCCTATTGGTCGCGCTTAGCTCCGCGATTTCACCAGCCCGAGTGCTTTCTTGATGTTTTGCACGCTCGGTAACGAGATCCCCAAGGCCGCCGCGATCTCCGACCCGGACTTGCCGGCCTCGGCGAGTTTCTTGAGCTCGGCGCGGGTTTCGTCGGTGATCTTGGCGCGCTTGCGCCGCTTGCCGCCTTCGGATTTCGCCGCCTTGCCGCCACGTTTCTTCTTCCGGCCACCCGTCGCCGCGGCGACCGCCTTGATGAAGGCTTGGGCGGACTCGAAACCATACTTTGCCGGCAGCTCGGACAACTCTTTATCCAACTGGCTTGCGATCGATTCTTCCAATGAAGCGACTTTGGCTTTGGTCGCTTCAAGTTCCTTAATTTTATCGGTGATCATTGGTCCCTATAAAGCGTTCCTATACGATGCGGGCAAGCCTCTATATCATGCGACCAAACTTATATGGTCATGGCGTGATAGCCCCCATCCACAATAATCTCCGATCCGGTAATAAAGCTGCCCGCGGCATCGCCGGCCAACAATAGAGTGGCACCAACAAGCTCTCGCGCCTCACCGAAACGCTTCATCGGGGTGTGGCCCATGATCGAAGTCACCCGCTCGGGCGACAAAATCTTCCGGTTCTGCTCCGCCGGGAAAAACCCGGGCACAATCGTGTTTACGCGGACCCTTTGGGTCGCCCACTCGCGGGCCAGATTCTTCGATAGATTGTGCACCGCCGCCTTGGTCGCCGAATAGGTAAACACCCGCGACAGCGGCACCACGCCCGACATCGAACCGAGATTGATAATCGAACCGCCTTGGCCCCGCGCGACGAGATACTTGCCGAATATCTGGCAGCCCAAAAATACACCCTTCATATTGATCCGCACGATCCGGTCGAACTCGTCCTCGGCGATTTCAAGAAAGGGCGTCGCGGAGTTCACGCCAGCGCCGTTCACCACTATATCAACCTGGCCCGATCGCTGCAAAACCGTCGCGAGCAATTGTTCCAACGCGGCTTTTTCGCTGGCCTCGGCCGAAACGAAATAGCCCTTACCCCCGGCCGCGTGGATGCGCTCCAGCTTCGGCTTGGCCTTCTCCTCGTTTCGGCCCACGAGCACCACTTCGGCACCTGCGGCCGCAAGACCTTCGCCCATCGCGCCGCACAGTTCACCCGTGCCTCCGATGACGACCGCGACTTTGCCGCGAAGAGAAAAAAGCGAGTTAAGGAAATCCGGAGGCGTATTCATGGGATCGCCATAAAAACGCCGGGCACTTTCCGAGATCAACGGCAAACCCCGCCGCCTCCACCGTTTCGCAGGTCAGCCGGAAACGAGCACGAGATTGGAATACTGAGTCGTATCTCCCGTGCGAATGATACCGATCGCGCCCGGCACCCGGCGCTTAAACTCAACGTGCGGCTCCGGCTTCACTTTGAGTCCGGCCAAGGCTGCTTGGAACGCCGTGCGCGTGGCCCCCGTATTCCCACGAGCGAACTCCTTCGCCATATACACCTCGGTGAAATGGTGGTTCTCGCGCAGCGCGGCCAAAACCTGCAAGACCGTCGGCACGCCGTCCACCAGCGAAAGATCGACCGTTTCAATTCCGGGCCAAGAGGGAAAACCACGGTCCGCAATCACCAAGGTGTTCGTGTGCCGCACCCGCGCCAAGAGCGCCAAGAGTTGGGGATTCAAGAGGCCGCGTTTGATCATTTTTGAGAAATCACAACTACGCCCGATGCCCGCCCCGAATCCAGAACTAACTCGGGCACCGCGCCTAGTTCCGGCTCTGGGTTGACGCCGCTTCGGTCGCGACGGAGCGTTCCACGCCCGCAGTGCTTTACACCATGACTCGGTCTTCCCCCTTTCTTATCCCTGAGGTTTCCCCGGCTGATTTTGAACGCTACCTTGCCGGACTCCGCCACTTGGTGGATCACCCCTCGCCGTTCACCGAGCCCGCCACGGTAACCGCGATCATGGACGAGGTCCATCGTCGCATGACCCGCTCGCTGCCCAACTACCACCATGACCGAGACGCCGCCGGCAACCTGATCTGCATCCCGGCCGAGATCATCCCGTCCGCGCCGATTCTCTACCTGAGCGCGCACGTCGACACCGTTCCCGCCAACCCCTCGATCTGGACCAGCCCGTTTGCCCCCCACCCGGCCTTCGAAGACGAAGACCAACTCGTCGCTCAAGGCGTCAACGACTGCAAAGCCGGCGTCGCCACCCAACTCTGGCTCGCTGAACTCGCCGCGTCCGACGCCTTGGACCTTCAGAACGTCGTCTTCACCTTTACCTTCAAAGAAGAGGGCTCTGGTCCCAAAACGGGCACTGCCTTGGGCGAGGCCTTTGGCTCCGCCCTGCCCGCGCCCGCTCTTGGAAGCACGCTACTGGTCTTGGAGAACACGATTCGCTCGGACTCGCCCTACCTGCCGTTGGTCTACGCCGCCGAAAACAGCAGCTATACGATCCGTCTTACGGGCCCACTTGTCGTCCTTCGCGCCGCACAATTCGCCTTGGCCGATTGGCGCCCGGTGGCGATCACGCCCATCACTGCACCGCTCTCCGAATTTGTGTGGACCGATCATCAGCCACAGGGCCACGTCTGCACCGCACCGCCCGAAAAAAATCCTCTCCTCGCCGCCCTGCTCGCCGCGGACGGTTCCACCCTCCTCAGCGCCGGCGACGAACGCTCCCACGGCACCGTGCCCTCGTCCATCGGCCGCGCCCAAAGCTCCACGCCCGACGCGGCCCATCGACTCACGCTCACCAAACGCGGCAACTTTCCGCTCGCCGCAACCCTCGCCGAGCTCGCATCCCACGATTACACCCCGGTGAAGCCCCTCGCCCAGTCCGTGGGCTTTGACGTCACCGCGCGCTGCGCCTCCTCTCCCGTCGGCGCGGCCTTTCTCGTTGCGGCCGACACCGGCTCGGTCGGCTTTGATCGCAACCCCGGCGCATCCGATGCCACCATCATCACCTCAGCGCTCACCCCCGCCTATCGGGAGATTTTGCTACCGCTGGTCTGCGGCCCGGGAACCCGCTCCCAACGCAGTGCGATGCCGCCCCGGTTTACCCACGGCCCGAACGAGACTTTTGTAAAACCCGCCGGACGCCGCGCCCTCGCCACGCTCCTAGCGATCCTCACTCGCGCCGGACACGTCACACCTGCTCCGGCCACACTCCATGACAGCGGTAGTTCGCCCACAATCCCGCCGTCCGCTCGTTCCGCCTGAGCCCCACCGCCGCGATTCCCACGATCACGCCGCCCGCCCGTTCAATCAAAGCAATCGCCGCCCGTGACTGCGCTCCGGTCTCGATCCAATCGTCGGCCAACAGCACCCGGGTGCCCGCGGGAAAGGGATTCAAACGCAGCTCAAGAATCTTCTCTTTGCCCTGGTAATCCACCGCCGATTCGCGGTCATGCAGCACGGGCAATTTTCCACCTTTCCGAATCGGCAAAAATCCCGCGTCCAGTTTCAACGCCATCGCCGTGCCCAAAATAAACCCCAGCGCATCAAGGCCCGCCACGAGTTGCACCTGCTCCCGCTCAAACGGTCGCACGAGATCCTCGACCAACCGCGCAAACGCCGCCGGGTGCGCAAAAATCGGCGTCACATCCGAGCGTTTGTAGAGCGTGCGGCTCCGGTCAATCAGCGGGAGATAGTCCATCGTTATCCGAGACGGTGCCCGGCGTCCACGTCGCAACGCCACTCTTTTTCGACGGAGCGATGATCGCAAAAAAGAGCAGACCCACTTCCGTCGGTTGCAGTGCCGCCGCTTCCCTCGCCAAGATCTCCTTTGCCGTTTAGAACCACATCAATTTCACCCCGCAAAAAAGCCGGCCTTCCGAGGGAGGCCGGCCAAAAATGAATCGAAGCGCGAATCAAACCGCCGACTCGCCGCGCTCGTCGGTCCGGATCCGAACCACATCTTCAAGCGGGAGGACGAAGACCTTGCCGTCGCCGATTTTCCCGGTCTTCGCCGACTTTACCACCGCATCGACGGCCTTGGCCGCCATGTCGTCCGACACTGCGATCTCGATCTTCACCTTCGGGAGAAAGTCCACGGTGTATTCGCTGCCGCGATAAATTTCGGTGTGCCCTTTCTGGCGGCCGAAGCCTTTGACTTCGGTCACGGTCATTCCCTCGATGCCGGCCTCGGCGAGGGCTTCCTTTACCTCTTCCAGTTTGAACGGCTTGATGATGGCGATGATGAGTTTCATGCAGGTGTTGTTCGAGATCGACTGTGCTTAGGGCTGAGGTGATTTCAGCGCAAGCCCGCGTTAACCGCGAACTGGTCGCCGAAGTGATGGTGTGGACGGATGGCTGACGCAGGTGACATCGTGACTTCGCCGCGCGCGCTTTCGAGCGCAGCTCGGTTCTCCCCTAAGCAGAGGGTATGCCAATGAAACCGAATATCCCGCCGGAGCCTCACTCGGGCATCACGGTTGAGATATGCAGTTCCTTCAATTGCTTGGCGGTCACCGGCGTCGGGCTCTGGGCCATGAGGTCCTGCCCTTTCTGAGTCTTCGGGAAAGCGATCACATCGCGAATGCTCGTCGTGCCGCAAAGCAGCGCGCACATGCGGTCGAGCCCGAAGGCGATACCGCCATGGGGCGGGGCGCCGTAGGTAAACGCCTTCAACATGTAGCCAAACCGGCTCTCCACCACATCGGCCGGGATTTTGAGCACGTCCTCGAAAATCTTCTTCTGCATCGCCGGGTTGTGGATGCGGATGGAGCCGCCGCCCAGTTCCATGCCGTTCAGAACCACATCGTAGTGCTGCCCGCGGACCTTCTTCGGATCGCTGTCGAGGTAAGCGGCATCCTCCGGCACCGGCGCGGTGAACGGATGGTGCGTCGCCACGTAACGATTCTCCGCCTCGTCATGACTCATCAGCGGGAAATCGATCACCCACAAAAATTTCCAGTCATCGTGGCGAATGGTCATCTTGCCGCGCTTCACCAGCAACTGCGCCGCCTCAAGTCGGATCCGCCCCAGAATCGCACACGCTTTTTCCCATGGCGCGGCCGCGAAGAAAATCATGTCGCCTTCGCCCACCTCAAGTTGCGCCGTCAGAGCCGCCTTCTCGGCTTCCGAGAAGAACTTTACGATCGGAGATTTCCATTCGCCGCCCTCGACTTTGATGAAGGCGAGACCTTTCGCGCCGAGCGATTTGGCGATCTCTTCCAAGGCCTTCAGTTCACCCTGCGTGAGATCCGCGAGCCCTTTCGCGTTGATCGCCTTGATCGCGCCACCGCCGGCCGCCGTCGAGGCGAAGACTTTGAATCCGGAGGTTCTGAAGAGCTCGGTGAAATCCATCAGCTCGAGGCCGAAGCGCACATCGGGCTTGTCCACGCCGAATCGGTTCATCGCCTCGTGGAACGGCATGCGCAGAAACGGCGTCTGAATTTCGGTCCCGAGCACATCTTTCCAGAGCTTCGTCAACATCCCCTCGAACAGCGCATAGATGTCCTCGCGCGTCACGAACGACGCCTCGACGTCCACCTGCGTGAACTCCATCTGGCGGTCCGCCCGCAAGTCCTCGTCGCGGAAACAACGGGCGATTTGGAAATACCTCTCCACTCCGGCCACCATCAGAATCTGCTTAAACTGCTGGGGTGACTGCGACAGCGCGTAAAACTGCCCGGCATGGATGCGCGAGGGCACGAGATATTCGCGCGCGCCTTCCGGCGTGCTTTTGAACAGTGCCGGAGTCTCGACCTCGATGAACTCCTGCGAGTCGAAATAATCGCGGATGGACTTGGCCGCCTTGTGGCGCACCTGGAGGTTCTTCCGCATTTTCGGCCGGCGCAGGTCAAGATACCGATATGTCAGGCGCAGATCTTCGTTCACCTTGTCGCCACCGACATCGTCGAGGGGAAACGGCGGCGTCTCCGCGACGTTGTGAATCGTGAGCTCGGTGGCCTCGACTTCAATCCCGCCGGTGGGCAATGCCGCGTTTACGGTGCCTTCCGGCCGGGCGACGACCTTGCCGGAAATACCGATCACGGACTCCGGCTTGAGATGCGCCGCCTGCTCGCCGACGGCCGCGTTGGCCTTCGGGTCGAACATCACCTGCGTGATGCCTTTGCGGTCGCGCAGGTCGATAAAAAGGATGCCTCCGTGGTCGCGGATCGAGTCCACCCAGCCCAGCAACGAGACTGTCGCGCCGAGATCGGCCGTGGTAAGCTGGGCACAGTGGTGAGAGCGTTTCATAAGCGTGTGTTGGGCGTGCAAAAAATAGAGAGAGCCTCGCCGCGAACGACGGGGCAAACAGATTTTGAGTCGCAGCGACCGAGTTAAACGCTCACCCGAGCACCAAACTCTCCCCGGTCATCTCCGACGGCTTCGGCAGCCCCATCAGGTGCAGAACCGTCGGCGCGATGTCGCCGAGCCGGCCACCGGTTCGCATCTTGGTTTTGCCCGCGACCAAGCCCTCGCCCACCGCAAACACCTCGACGAGATTCAGCGTGTGCGCCGTGTGCGGCCCGTTTGTGACCGGGTCCCACATCTGCTCGGCATTACCGTGGTCCGCACACACGACCGCCTTGCCGCCGACGTGCGCTATCGCCTCGAGCAATTCGCCCACCCCGGCATCGGTGGCCTCGACGGCCTTGATCGTCGCGGGCAAAGAGCCGGTGTGCCCCACCATGTCGGGGTTGGCATAGTTCACCGCGATGAAGCCGTAGTTTCCGGACAAAATCGCCGCCTTCGCTTCGGCCGTCACTTGGGCTGCCGACATCTCCGGCTGCAAATCGTAAGTCGCCACCTTCGGACTCGCAGGGCAGGCGCGGTCTTCGCCGGGAAACGGCTCGCCCCGATAGTTGTTGAAGAAAAAAGTGACGTGCGGATTCTTCTCCGTCTCGGCGCAGCGAAACTGCGCGATGCCGGCCGCGCTCACGACTTCGCCGAGGATGTTCTTCAACTTTGCCGGTTTGCCCGAGATGATGTGGACCGGCAGGCCTTTTTCATACTCCGTCATCGTCGCGAAGTAGAGATCGAGCTTCGCCCCGCGGTCGAAGTCCTTGAAGTCATCCATCACAAACGCCCGGGTGATTTCTCGCGGACGATCGCCCCGGTAGTTGTAGAACAACACCGCGTCGCCGTTCGCGAAGGTCGCCAGCGATTTGCCGTCCGCGCCCACGATCCAGGTTGCCGGCACAAACTCATCCCCGTTTTGCGTCGGGCTCAGCGGGTTCGCATAATAACTCCGGATGGCGTCGGCCGCACTTGTCGCCGTCGCCAGCGCCCGCTTGCCCGTCAACATATCATAGGCCTTTTGCACGCGATCCCAACGGTTGTCGCGGTCCATCGCCCAAAAACGGCCGCAAATCGTCGCGATCGTGCCGACCCCGATCTGGCGGCACTTCGCCTCCACTTGCTCGACGAACGCCAACCCACTCTGCGGCGCCGTATCACGGCCGTCCGTGAAGCCATGGATAAAGACCTGCGCCTTCGTCAGCCCGTCGTCCTTCGCCTGCTGCAGAATCCCATAAAGATGCTCGAGCATGCCGTGAACCCCGCCGTCTGACACGATGCCCATCACGTGCAACTTCGCCGTCGGCGACGCCTTCACCCGCGCGACCGCCGCCTGCCACACCGGGTTGCCCGCGAGCTGTTTCTCCGAAAACAGCTTGTTCAACCGCACGAGTTCCTGATCCACGATTCGGCCGGCGCCGATGTTTTCGTGCCCCACCTCGGAGTTGCCCATCTGCCCGTCGGGCAGCCCCACATCGAGACCGCTCGCCGAGACGAGGGTATGCGGATACTTCGTCTGCAACGCGTCATCACAGGCCTTCTTCGCCAGGTAGACCGCGTTGGACGGATTCTGCTCGGAGTGGGGATTCTTTCCCCAACCATCACGGATGATCAACAAGACGGGTTTGCGCGGTGAATTCATGGAAAAATAAAGAGTCCAAACACCGCCGCGCCGCCATTCAGGCGGCAATGCAAAACCACCGGAAGTTTTCGGAGGTAGGCTCATACCTATAAATAATCGCCCCCGTTCTGCCCCGCGATTTGACACCTTAAACTTCGAGCCGTTGGTTAAAACTCTGACGCGATTCCACGGTCGCTTTCGATTTGCTCGCCAAACTCCGTTACAACTGGTCGAATAAGGAAAAACCTTAGCCGTGAGCGTCATCCCAAACACCCAACTCGCCGCCGCGGCAAACGCCGGGAAACCGTCGGCAACGGCGGTGCTGCTGGTTGACCCAAAGGGCCTCATAACCGCCGCCAACGCTACGGCCCGAGCTCTCTGGCAGGTCTCCGAATCTGAGCTGATCGGGGAAGCCTTTTCGTCACTCTTCTACTTCGAAGTCGTATCCGAGGAGGCCGACTGGCTCGAAGCCCAGTGGGAAGTCGTGCTCGCCACCACACTCGATCGCGGCGCCACCCTGAGCATTCAACCCCGCGAGAGAGCCCCCATCGACCAACTCGTGAGGCTCGAGTCCGCATTGGGCACCGCATCCGGTTACATTGCCGTTGTCCAAAATCCCCCGGTCACCTCGGCCGGCCCCGCCACCCGCGACGACGGGCTCAGCCTGCTGCTTGAGCACAACGTCGCCGGTTTCTTCGACCTGAATTTCAAGGCAGATCGCATCTTCTACTCGGCCGCTTGGAAAAAGCTTTTGGGCTACGTCGATGCCGAATTGCCCAACCATCAGGAAACCTGGGGCAAAGCCATCCACCCCGAGGATTCCGACGCGGCTCCGTTTTTCCTCGGTCGCAAACACCCCGCCGGCATCCGGCGCATCAACGTCGAATTCCGCATGCAACATCGCCGCGGACATTACGTGTGGCTGCAATGCACCGGCCTCCAACAAGTCGGCGCCACCGGCGAATTCGAACGCGTCACCGGTTTCTGCCTCGACGTCACCGAACGCCGCGAACTAGAGGAAGCCAGTTTGGCCAACGACGCCCGGCTTCAAGACCTCGCGGGCGCCACCGGACCGCTCGGCGCCTTCGAGTTCGATTTCGCCAACGAGAGCTACTGGCTCTCCGAAGCGTGGTGCCGCCTGCTGGGCCACAACGCCGCGACCGCCCAGGCAAATCCCGTCGCAAGCTTCGGTCAGAGTCTGCCGGCCGGCGAGGCCGCCGCCGGCCTCGAGACGTGGTTCCTGAATCGCGCTCCCGGACGCACCACCTTTGTCGAACCCGCCACGCTGCGCGCCGCCGACGGCCGATCTGTGCCGGTTCTTTTGGGCGCCCATCGCATCCTCAGCCGCAAGCGCGACCTCGTCCGGATCATCGGATTCATCTGTGAACTCTCCGAAGACGCAGCCCTCGCCCTGCCCGGCGCCCTCTTGGCTCCGACAGCAGCCCGCTCCGAAACCGCTTTGGACGAAGCCTTGGTCACCGAGGCGTTCGCCACCATGGCCGAGGCGATTCTCGTCACCGACGCTCAGGGTAAGATCCTTTTCGCCAACCCCGCCGCCGCCCGTCTCCTTCGCCGGACTGCCCCGACCCTGATCGGCACACCGCTCGCCGAGGGGTTCCGCTTGGTGAACCGCTTGAGCGGCCGACCCGGCGATGACCCGATCGAGCGCGCCCTCGCGGCCGAAAATCCGCTGCCGCTCATCGCCGAACATTCGCTCACGTTCTCCGACGCTTCCGCCGCGGCCGTGCCCATTGTCTGGACCGCCCGCGCCTCCTACGGCGCCGACAACAAGCCCCGCGGCGCCATCGTGGTGTTCCGCGACCCCGACGAGCTCACCCTCACGCCCGACGAACTCGTCAAAGCCAACCGCTTCGAATCGCTCGGCCTGCTCGCCGGCGGTATTGCCCACGATTTCAACAATCTCCTCACCACGATCCTCGGCGGCGTGTCTCTCGCAAAAGACAACCGCGACAATTCCGCCCTCGGCGATTCCGAAAAGGCCTGCCTCACCGCCAAGGGCCTCACCAAGCAACTCCTGCTCTTCTCCAAAGGCGGCACCGGCGTCCAGGCCGTCGTCGCCGTCAAAGAGATTCTCGAGGACACCGTCAAAATCGCCAGCGCCGGCTCCGTCGCGGTCGTCTCCGTCGAAGTCGCTCCCTCGACCGACCCGATTCTGGTCGATCGCGCCCAGATGCTTCAGGTGTTTCAAAACCTCGTCGTCAACGCCCTGCAGGCGATGCCGCCCGCGCCCCACGCCGCCCGGGTCAAACTTTGCGCCCGCAACGTCCCCGTGGCGGCCGACCAAATCCCCGGACTCCCCGCCGGTGACTACGTCGAGTTCGAATCCCGCGACAACGGCTCCGGCATCAAGCCCGAGTATCTTGAGAAAATCTGGGACCCGTTTTTCACCACCAAAAAACACGGGACCGGTCTTGGCCTCGCGACCGTTCGTTCGATTGTCCAGAAGCACGGCGGCGTCATCGGCGTCGATTCCAGCCTCGGCGTCGGCACCGTCTTTACGATTTACCTGCCCCGCGCCAACCGCCCCGTCGAACTCCAGGCCCGCAAGGCGGCGTCTCTGCGTTTTGGCACCGGTCGCATCCTGTTCATGGACGACGACGAGAAAATCTCCGCGTTGACCGCCACGATGTTGACCAGCCTCGAATACAAGTTCGACCTCGCGAAAAACGGCGACGAAGCGATCACCCTCTACAAGCGCTACCTCAACATCGGCCGCCCCTACGATGCGGTCGTCATGGATCTCACCATCATCGGGGGCATGGGCGGCGAAGACTGTTTCCGCGAACTCAAGAAGCTCGACCCCGAAGTCCGCGCCATCGTCTCCAGCGGCTATGACAACGACGAGATGGCCCAGCGCTACCTCGACATGGGCTTCTGCGGCTATCTGACCAAACCTTACCGCGTCACCGATCTGGGTCGCGTCATCAAGACCGTGGTCGGCTGAGGCTTCCCCGCGCGCGTAACTGGAAGTGAAGTCGTCGGGTTCGTTGCTTGCGTGGCACGGGCGTCCCGCCCGTGAACGAGCGGGCATCTTGCCCGCTCGTTTCCGATCCCATGGGCGGGACGCCCACGCCACTCCAATCACTGACTCACTTCCAGCTACGCCCGCACGGGGCCCGGTCACTCGCGCCAGGTGAACGCGTGGCACAACGCCACGCCCGCCGCATCCGCTTCGTCAAAGGCCAAGGCGCGCCCATGACCGAGCATCGCCATGACCGTGCGCGCCATCTGCTCCTTGCTCGCGCGGCCCGCCCCCACCACCGCCTGTTTCACGCGCAACGGCGCATATTCGAAAATCGGCAATTCATGCAACGCCGCCGCCGCCATCGCGGCCCCGCGCGCCGCGCCCAGGATCTGCGCCGTCTGGAAATTCTGCACAAAGATCGTCTGCTCCATCGCCACATGCCGCACGCCCGCGCCCGTGATCATCGCGGTCACCGCCCGATGAATCTCGGCCAGCGCCTCCGCCATGGGACGCTTCGCATGCACCGTGACCGTCTGACACCTGAGCAACAGCGGCCCCCGCCCCGCCGTGAACTCCATCAACGCAAGCCCGGTGCCGCGCAGCGAGGGATCGATCCCCAATACCACCCCGACGAAGGGCACCTTGCGCCCAAACCCGGCGCCCACCTGCGCTTCGTTGACCCCGGAGTGCGCCGTCGCGGGCACGGCTTTCCCGGCCAATTTCGCCGCCCACATTTCCCTCACCGTCATGCGCGCCATGGTCAGAACAAAAGCCGCAAACCCGCCGCCGCCGAGAAAAACAGCGCCAGATTCTCAAACATCTTTTGGTTGATCAGCGGGAGAATCTTTCGCCCCGCCAGCGCCCCGACCACCACCGCCGGCGCCAGCCAGAGGTTAAGGGCAAAACTCGGCTGCGTGATCAGCCCGAGACTCACCATGAACGGCACCTTAAAGAGATTGAGCAGGAGAAAAAACACCGCCGCCGTTCCCACGTATTCCAACTTCGGCAGCCGCATCGCCAACAGATAGACCGCCATCAACGGCCCCGCCGCATTCGCCACCAGCGTCGTAAACCCCGCCAAAATTCCGATCACCGGCGCAAACCAGATCGGGTGCGCCGCCTCCGCTTCCCGCGCCGTCGCAGGTTTGCCGCGCGCCCGCCACCGCCGGAAGAGATGCACCGCCACCAACGTCACGACGATGCCGCCGATCAGTTGCCGCATGTCCTGATCGCCGATCCGGCTTAGGACAAGATAGCCCACCACCACACCCAACGCCGTCCAGGGAAACAGCCGCCACAGGTGCCGCCACGCGGCATGTTGCCGGTAAGCCGCGACCGCGACCAGATCCCCGAAACACAGCAGCGGCAGCACCAGCCCGGTCGCCTGCTTCGCGGGCAAAATCTGTGCAAAAATCACCACAAACAACATCCCGATCCCCGCGATCCCCGTCTTCGCCACGCCCACCAGCAGCGCCGCCACCACCGCGAGCACCCATTGTTCGGGAGTGAGGCTCAAACTTGTGCCTCCGATTGGAAATCCCCGTCCTTGACCCGAAAAATCTGCCACGTCCCCAGCTCCGCATCCGGCAGGCTCGTGCCGGTCGCCAGCACCTGAGAATCCTCATCGATCGTGGCCCAAAACTTACGGCGCCGCCCCGGATCAAGTTCCCCCAAAACATCGTCCGCCAGCAACACCGGCCTCACCCCGCTCTTCGCGTGAAACCACGCCGCCTGCGCCAGGCGCAACGCCAGCACCAGCGACCGCTGCTGTCCCTCCGAACCAAAATCTTTCGCGACTTGGCCCGCCACTTTCAGCGCAAAATCATCGCGGTGCGGCCCCGTGTTCGTCGAGCGCAGTTGAAGATCTCTCGCTCGACCCGACTCCCACCGCGCCAGCAACGCCTCTACCGAGGCCTCGGCGAAGTCGGGCTCATAGATCAGCGCCGCCTTTTCCCCGGCATCGCAGAGCCGTGCGTAAGCCTCGGCCACGCTTGCCCCCAGTTGGTTCAAACCCGCCGTGCGTTGCGCGATCAACTCCGCCGCCGCCGGAGCCAGCACCTTTTCAAAGGCCTCCAATTGCGCCCCCACTGCGCCGCCTCTCTTGAGCAACGCATTCCGCTCCGCCAGCGCCCGCGTGTAGGTTTGTAAGGCGTGCAGATACGCTCCGTTCATGGCGGCCAGCGTGAGGTCCAGCCAACGTCGCCGGGCCGCCGGAGCCCCGCGCACCAACTGCAAATCCTGCGACGAAAACACCACCGTCGGAAACTTCCCGAGATAGTCCGCCAGTCGCATCACCCGCGCCTGATCGCACCAGATCTCTTTGCTGTGCCGGTGAACCTTGATCGTGACCTGCGTCTCGCCGAGCTGCGGATGTTCCACCGTGCAGGCCACCGCCGCGGTCGTTTGACCATGCATGAGCAGCGTCGCGCTCTCCGTCGTCCGAAACGACCGCGCCGCCGTCAGGAACCCCGCCGCTTCCAGCAAATTCGTTTTTCCCTGCCCATTCGCGCCCACAAAAAACTGCCGCCGACCCTCACACTCGATCCGCGCAAACGCCACATTGCGAAAATGCCGGAGAGTGAGCGTGCGCAGGCGCATGGGAGCAAAAGTAGTGGATGCCGGGCAACGGGTAGCGAGCCTCGTTTGCGCCGTTTTTCTACTCGCTACCCGCCGCGCGCTGCACGCAACTTTGCCCTCATGAATTTGGCCACCGCCCTCGCGCAAACCAACGCCACGCTCAACTCGCTTCCGGCGATCCAAGCCGAGATCGACGCGGCGGCCGGCCTCATTCTCCATACCCTCCGCAGCGGCGGAAAGCTGCTCATCTGCGGCAACGGCGGCAGCGCCGCCGAGGCCGCCCACTTTTCCACCGAGCTCGTCGGCCGCTACGCCAAGGATCGCCGCGCCCTCCCCGCGATCGCCCTTTCCGCCGACGGCTCTCTGCTCACCTGCGTCGTCAACGATTACGGCTACGAACATGCCTTCTCGCGCCAAGTCGCCGGCTTCGCCCGTCCAGGCGACTTGCTCATCGTGCTCACCACGAGCGGCAACTCCGCCAACATTCTCGCCGCCCTCACCGAAGCAAAGCGCCTTGGCTTGGCTAGCATCGCCTTCCTCGGCCGCGGCGGCGGCAAAGCCCGGGGACTCGCCACCATCGATCTCATCGTCCCCGGCAACCACGGCCCTTCCACCCAGGAAGCACATCTTTTTTTGATCCACTATTTCTGCGAGTTCATCGACGCCGAGTTCACGTGATCCGCGTTCGATCCATGTGATAAGCGCCTCTCATGCCGCGCTACTCATGAATAAGTTTCACCTTGCTGCGACTTTACAGCCGGGCGCAGTGAGCTAGCTTATCACTGTTGAATCTCGGCCCAACCCCTCCCGGGCCGATTTTGCCAACGCCAACCCAGTCAAGGTGTCTACCGATGAAATTCGTCAAATCCCTCCTCGTTGCGGGCCTCGCGCTCGCTTCTTCCGCCGCTCTGCAGGCGAACAGTTCCGCTCAAGCATGGCTTGAGAACTACTACAAAAACCCCCAGCCCGCCCAACTTGTCGCCAACGTCTACGAGTTGAGCGAAGAAGGCTATTTCACGACCTCCGGCCAACCCGCGATCGCGATCGGCTTCTTCGCCGCCGTGTTCGCCCAGAACCCCGCCAAGGTCGACCAATGGTTCGCCGCCTTCCGCGACCTCCCGACTTCGGATCAGCGCCTGCTCGCCTCCGCTCTCTGGCAATCCGGTAACCCCAAAGGCCGCGAACAACTCGTCCGCCTCAGCGCCGATTCCAGCCTCCGCACGGAAGTTACCCGCCTCGCCAATCAGCCCGCGACCAGTCTGGCCCAGACCCCCGTCCGTTCGTCCTCCTCGATGAACCTCCAATGGGGTGCCTTCCTCGCCACCGGCGCCGAGCAACATGTGACGAGCATCTTGGCCGCCCTCGGCCGTGGTGAGCGTGGCCTGACCGAGGCCACCCGCTACGCCCTCGCCGAACACGCCGCCGCCCACCCGCGCGTGCTCGCCATCTGCCGCGACCAGCTCGACCGCCAACCCGCCGCGATCCGCAACGTGCTTCAAGCCACCGTGCAATCCGTCGAGGCCAAGAAGCCCACGATCTGACGGCGAACGGGTCCGCTCCTCCCTCAGCCAGCCCCGAAACGGGCTGGCTTTTTTGCGTCCATCCATGAACCCCAAGGACCCTTCGAAGCTGGCACGCCCCATGCAACACGGACGGCATGACTTCGTTCCGCCGCCTCACCACCGCCGCCACGCTGGTCCTGCTTGCCCTCGCGACCACCACCACCTCCGTGCGGGCCGAAGCGCCCGGCACCACGATTCTTTTCGACGCGCCTTGGTCGCCCGGTGATGCGTCCCGGGACGGCGCCGCCGAGTTCGCGGTGTTGCTCAACGTTGCCCAACTTCGCCAAGCGCACCGGCGCGCCGGAATCGTCGCCGTCGGAAACGCCGACGGCCTGCTCCAACCCGCCACCCAAGACGCCCTCACCCGCGCGGTCTTTATGGGGGTCACCGTCGTCCGCATCGTCGGTGCCACCAAGCCACTCGGTGTGACCAACGACCTTTTTGTCGAAGCCGCCGCCCAGCCCGCCCTGGTCGTTGAGAAACTTCTCGCCGATTGCCTGATCCGTTTCGGCGCTCCGCCCGCCGCCGCCAATCCCGCCCGCCCCACTCCCGCCGAAACCGCCGCGATCCGCCGCGTTCTCTCCCGCTACCAACTCGCTTTCGATGCCGCCCGCCAGTTGCCCTCCAACGCCGTCTTGGCGATGGGCCCGCGCTTCGACTACGACTATACCCCGTAAGAAGCATAGCTGGAAGCGAAGTCATCAAATTCGTTGCTCACGTGGCACGGGCGTCCCGCCCGTGAACGAGCGGGCATCTTGCCCGGTTGCTTCCGATCCCATGGGCGAGACGCCCATGCCACTTCTTCAACCGCTGACTTCACCTCCGCCCCCCTGTAGGAACACCCTCGCGCCCCGTTCACTTCGCCACCGGCAAAGTGGACTCATACTTCGCCCAGTCACGCACGAGTTCGTGGACAACCACGCTGCCCACGCGATGCGCCGCTTCGAGCGACGGCAAATAAGCCGAGTAGCCCGGCCCGAGTTTTTCCCCGCTCAAGCTCTCCGCCGCGTCGCCGCCCGGAGGTTGCATATCAAAATTGCTCGCCGTGCGCAGCACCAGCACCCGCTTCACATCGACCCGTTTCGCCCGGTCCAAAAACGTGAGCGATTGCAACGTCCCGGTATCCTCCATCGCCGTCGTCACGTAGTTGCCCGTCCCGTCGCTAAAATATTTCACCCAATCATTGGCCCAACGGTTGAGGTGCTTCCCGTGCCAGTAGGTCATCGAGGAGAGCGTGTCGCCCTTCATCACGACCGGCGGACGTTGGGCGTTGGGAAACCCCGTATAGAGCGCGCGGCGCTTCTGCATCGGCTCCGTATCGCCGAGTTTGACGTCCTTCGTGAGGCGATAGGCCCACTCCACCAGGCCCGGTTGCAGCCGATACGCCTCACCCTCGCTGCGATCCGCGGGCAGTTGATAAGGCTCCTTTTTCCGCAATGGGATGTATCCCGTCGTCCAGCCGGCCGGGATTTCGCGCGCGTCGATCTCATGCCCGAGATCACCGTCAACCACCCACTCCGCCCACACCGCCGAGCCCAGCGGACCGTCCGCCGGATCGATGCCCGCGATCCCTGCGACGAGCCAGTAGCTTTTCGAAAGATCAAACCGCGGATCGAGTCCCAGCGCCATGATCGTTGCCGCGCTCTTCGCCGTGCCGACGCCGGTCACGACGCCTAAAACGCTGCCGTCCGCGTTCGTGCGAAGGTCCCGAAAACCCTGCGGAAAGGGCAGCACCTGCGTCAGCTTTTCGCGCTCGACCCAGTATTGAAACTCACCCGGCCGGTCTCCGGTGTCCGCTCCCGCCTCAAACATCGCCACCACGACCACTTTCGGCCGGATCGGCTCGGCCGCCGATAGCGAAATCATTGCCCAGCCGATCACCAAAATCGCACGAATGAGAGGAATCATGCCGCAACGAGAGCAGGTCGCGAGCCACGGGCAAATTGGTTCTTGCCGCTCAGAAACGCTCCCGGTTCGCTCCGCCTTTATCCAAATGAGCACCACCACTCCCGCCCAGGAAAACGCCATCATCAAGACCGCCTACGGCGAACTGACCGTCGCCTTCTGGCCCGACGTCGCTCCCAAGACGGTTGAGAATTTCAAGAAACTCGCCCGCGCCGGTTTTTACGACGGCACCGCGTTTCACCGCATTATCAAGGGCTTCATGATCCAAGGCGGTTGCCCCAACACCAAGGTCGGCGAGAAAGGCATGCCCGGCACCGGCGGTCCCGGCTGGCAGATCAAGGCCGAGTTCAACGCCAAGCCCCACGTGCGCGGCGTCCTTTCGATGGCCCGCTCCTCCAGCCCGGATTCCGCCGGCTCCCAATTTTTCATCTGCCACGGTGACGCGAAGTTCCTCGACCGCCAATACACCGCGTTCGGCACGGTGATCGCCGGCGACGACGTCCTCGAAAAACTTGCGACCGTCCCCACCAAATCCGGCGGCGGCGGCGAGAAGAGCACGCCCATCGAGCGCGTTGGCGTCGAGAGCATCAAGATCGTCGCGGCCTGATCGCTTCGACAACCCGGCCTCCCCCGGCCGCACTCGTTTCATTCGGCCGGTCCCCGCGGACCGGCCTTATTTTTTGGCCGCCCCGAAGATCGCGTCCTCGGCTTCCTTCGCCGCGAACATAAAAGCCGCCTGGTGGCCGATCCCTGGTGTCTCCACTTTCCGCCAGTTAAATGCCCAGCCTTTCTCCCGCGCGAGCCGCTCCGCCTCCGCGAAACACGCCCGCCCGCGCGCCAAACGGTTCGGCCCCTGCCTCATTCCCGCCGGGCTGTCGTCGAAACTGTTTTCCGGCGTGTTGTCCGCCGTCCCCAGATAAATCGTCAGCGAAGCCGCCAAGTAGCGCCGGATCACCTCGTCGTTGCTCAGCTCGGGCGGCAGCCCGCCGAAACCGTAGCCAAAGTTCTGGTCCCGCACGGGAAACAGGTGCGACCCCGGATTCGCGGCCACGATCCGCGTCGCCTCGCCCGGCAGAAACGCCGCCAGTCGCACGAGAAATTGCCCGCCCGCCGAATGACCGATCAAGAAATATGGCAACGCCGCGCCTTCTTTCGCCCGCACCTCCGCCACGATCCGGGGAATCGCCGCGTAGGTCCAAGCTTCGCGCGGCTGCACGACGCCCTCGGCGTTTAGAAGCCCCCCGCGTTGATACCGCGCCGACGGGTAACGCTCCCGGTCGAACAGCGGCGCCGCCACGATCGCCCCAAAACGCTCCGCGAGCGTGATCGCAAAGTTCCTATACTCTTCCGCGTTCCGACCGACGCCGTGGCAGATCACAAAGAGCGGCCCGCTCCGGTAAGTCGGCGGCTTGTAAGTGAAGACCGTGATCGGTTCGCCCTCGTTCGGCGCGATAAACTGCGCCGGCCCGGCCGGGATCGGTTGGGCGCAAAGACCGCCGAATAAGAATAGAAACGGACAAAGAAACTTCAGTTTTTGCGTTATCATTCGTTTGCGCCATCAGGTGGACCACTGGTGGGTGAGAAGCCATCACCGTATTTCGACCGAAACTCGTCCTTCCCGGGCGGCGGGTGCTTTTTCTGATGGCGTGAGATCGAAAAAACGAGCCATCCGAATCCTGATCCAAGCAAAACCAAAAAAATCAGTCCCATTATGCTCATAGAAAGTCTGTCCCCTCACTCGTAGCCCAGCGCTTTCGCCACCGCGCCGTAGGTGATCTTGCCGTCGCGGGTGTTTACGCCCTTCGCGAGCCCAGGATGCTCGGCCAAAGCGCGCTCCACGCCTTTCTGCACTAGCGTCGCCACAAACGGCTCCGTCGCCTGCGTCAGCCCGAGCGTCGAGGTGCGCCCCACCAACGCCGGCATGTTTGGCACCGCGTAGTGAATCACCCCGTGCTGCTCGTAAACCGGCTCCTCGTGCGAGGTCGGCCGGATCGTCTCCACGCATCCGCCTTGGTCGATCGCGATGTCCACGATCACGCTACCCGGCCGCATCTGCGCTACCATACTCTTGGAAACTACGATCGGCGCCTTTGCGGCCGGGATCAGCACCGCGCCGATCAGTAAATCCGCATCGGCCACACTCGCTTCAAGATTCGCCGGATTCGACATCAGCGTGACCACCCGCCCGCGATACTCGGAATCGAGCGCCTCGAGTTTGCGCGTATCGAGGTCGAGCACCGTCACGCGCGCACCCATGCCCGCCGCCATCTGCACCGCGTGCGCGCCCGAGTTGCCCGCGCCCACGACAACCACATGCCCCGGCATCGTGCCGGGGATGCCGCCGAGCAACACGCCCGAGCCACCATGTTGCGACTGGAGAAAATACGCGCCCACCTGAATCGCGAGCCGCCCCGCGATCTGCGACATCGGTTTGAGCAACGGAAACGAGCCGTCATTCCCTTCAACCGTCTCATACGAAATGCCCAGGATTTTTTTCTTCAAAAGCACCTTCGCCAACTCCGGGCCCGCGGCGAGATGCAGATACGTGAACAACATCTGACCCGTCCGCAGCCGACCATACTCAGGTGGCAACGGCTCCTTCACCTTCAAAATGAGATCGGCCGCCGCCCAGACCGCCGCCGCCGAAGCGACCACCGTTGCGCCGGCCGCCCGATACTCGGCGTCGGTGAATCCCGCCGTGATGCCGGCCGATTTTTGCACCAACACTTCGCCGCCAAGCGCAACGCAGCGCCGACACAGGCTGGGGGTCATCGAAACCCGGGTTTCACCGATCTTAATTTCCTTGGGGACACCGATTTTCATGACGCCAGCGAATGAAAAAACGGGCGGAAGACACGCCCAGAATCGACGCCGCCACCGCTTCTTTGGCGTGTAACTTCCGCCTGTTTCCCTTTTCTCGGCCTGTGTCCGCGCCCAAGCCTCTCCACCTTATCGTTGCCTGCGCGGAGAACCGCGTCATCGGTCGCGCCGGCCAGCTCCCGTGGCGCATCGCCGAGGACACCGCGCACTTCCACCGCGCCACCGCCGGGCAGATCGTCGTCCTCGGGCGCGTCTGCTACGAAACTTGGCCTCACGCGCGGTCCGATGGCCGCCAGCCCGTGGTCATCTCGCGCAACACCGCGCTCGCCCAGCCCGGTGTCCGCGTGGCCGCTTCGCTCGACGCCGCACTCACCATCGCGGACACCCTTCCCGGCGAAATCATGATCTGCGGCGGTGAACGCATCTACACCGAGGCCCTCGCGTCCCCCCGGCCGTTGCGCCTCTCCCTCACGCTGATCCACGCCGAGGTCGTGGGCGACACGTTCTTCCCCGATTGGCGGCACCTCGCTTGGCGGGAAACGTCCCGATGCGAGGGTGCCGACGCGAATTTCCGTTATACCTTCTTCGAACTGTCGCGTCCTTGATGCGGGTGCGGTTCGTCGAAGTGCAGCGTTTCGAAGTGAAACGGCAGATAGAGCGGACAGAATTCAAACGCGGCGCTCATGATCGGCACCAGCCCGAGGAGGCCCCACCAGTTTTCGGTGTGGACACCGTAGAACAGCACCAGACAACCGA
>CALSBN010000050.1:0-25939 GCA_943373185.1 Opitutus sp. GAS368
GACGAGATCGCGGCGGCGGCGCTTTACCTCGCGGCCGACGAGTCCGCGATGGTCACGGGCAGCAATTTCATGATCGACGGCGGCTGGTCGGCGGGGAAGTGAGGGCGGCGCGCCGTGCAGGCAGGCGAAACCCGTTTTGATCTCCCCAAGGCCACCTCGACCAGATGACAAATTGCAAAGTTCGACCCGTTTTGGCCCCCCTTGTTTACCCCTGCCCCGCAAAACCAACAGACCACAGCCAGACTCTGACGGCCAGAATAAGACTCAATCGGCCCGACTGATCTGTCGCCCCAACTCCGACGCCGTCGCGAAAGCTTTTAGTCGTTGCGCAATAAAAAACTATCGCACGATCTTTATTCATGACGACCACAGAAGAGGGGCAATCGGGCAGACCCGTATAGTGCTGTGCCGCAAAGATCGGGATGAGCAATACGACCCTAGATTTGTTCTTGAGCTACGTTGACAAGAGCCGCCAGTCGCAGATGGCAATGTGGTCTGCCATCGGCAATGTATTTGGTTTCGTAGTGAGCGCGGCCTCAGTGATAGCAGCCGTCGGAAAAGACATCCCCGTGGAGCTTCTCTTCCTTGTTTTACTTACCTGCTTCCTTGGGATTGCTGCGATCGTTAGCTGCTTTCGCGCACAGAAACAAGAATACATCGGGCTGATTTCGAAGCTCGCTGCTCTCGATCAGATGACCTTGGAGGGGAAACTAGAAGAAGCGCAGCGCGTTATCAACGCTCCGAACCCAGTTATGATTCGCGAACGTTCCGCACTCGCGATTCTCGTATTCGCAGTCGGTTTCTTTCTTCTTTTTTGCTATGTCAGTTTTCTCCACCGTTGAAGAGAGATCGAACCCCAACACAGGCAACAGCCCGAATAAAGCTTGGTGACTCTTGATCGCTGGGCGGAACACAAAATGAAAGCACTTCCCATAGTCTGTAGCGTCGTTCTGCCCATCCTTGTTGGTTTCTTACATCCCGACGTTAGAGCATCTTTATCTAATGCCAGATGGCCAACGATTCTTGGAATGCTGCTGGGATTTAACGGCCTCTTCGCGCTCGTTGGAGGAGCTCTTGCTATAGTGTTTACAGCAAAATCACGATCAAAGGCAGCATGGGTTTCGGTGGGAATCGCCACTTTTTCAAGCGCCTTGCTATCTGCTTCGGCTGGTGTGATCCGAGAACGGACCGAGGCTCTAGCTGCTCAACATGAACTGGACCGTGTTTCGCAGTGGTTGAGCACCTCGGGTTCAGGGACGGAGTTCAAACTCGAGACATCCATGCCCGAACAAGACTCAAAGAAACTTAAAGGTATAAATTTTTCGGGAATGATAGCTAATCGCTCGAAGGAGAAAATTCGTTCTGCGATCATTGACTACAGCGTTATAAATACGAAGGAGAAAGCTCTAGTCGTAACTAAGCGACTCATGCTTCCACTAGATGTTTTCCCGACGGCAACGCTAAAGATTTCAGGCTTTTTCACTCCACATAGCTATTATGACAATATAGCTATGTCGGAGATTCACAAAGCATGGGAGCAGCTTGGCGAAAGCGCCGGGTGGACCTATGAATTAATCGGTTTTGTTCCGGACTCGAATGAGTCTCCTCAGCTTCAACTTCAATTATCGGTTCATTCGGTCCTGAAGAGATAGAGGCCAGAAAAAGGGCCGAAAAAGGGTCAGCGGCCTTGTCGAAGGGTCCGGCCTAGCAACGGGGCGGGGCCTAGCCAAAGGGGCCTAGCAGAGGGTCGTTCTAGCCAGCGGCGTTCTACCCAGAGGGTCTGGCCGTGTTTTGGTGCCCGGCGCCACCACCACCGAACCCTCCCCCGAGTTGCCAACCTCATCGCATTTGACGCCGGAGGCCGGTTAACCGCGACGAGCGACGACTTATACCGGTATCTGCTGAGTTTTTGACTCAAACCCACGGGCAAGATGCCCGTGCCACCGCGGAACCCGAAGTCTGAAACTCAACAGCCATTGATGTAAGATGATCGGCGGCTGGTCGGAGGGGAAGTGAGGGCGGGCGGTGATCGGTCGTCCGGCTTGGCGTGGAACGCGACGGGGGCGTCGCGTCTCCAGGTTAGAGCAATTTAAGCAAGTGGCAGGGGCGGCGCGAAATCCGCGCGGCTAGGGTGACTTGGGCATGTGCCGCTTGAAATCCATCGCGCTGTGGAGCACGCGCACAATTTGAAGAGTCGATTTGTTCACCCGAAACAGAATCACGTGCTTCCCCTCTGCGGCGACTTGGCAGCCGGGAAAAAGTTCGGGGCGAAAACGATACGGGGCGGAATCGGCGACGAGGGCTTCGAACTTTTCCCACATCTGATCCAAGTAGGCCATTTCCTGCGTGGGACCCCAGCGCTCCAGCGTGTAAGCGCGGATGGCGCGGAGATCGGCCAAGGCGGCCGGGGTGAGTTCGAGCTTCATTTTCCCCCGCGCACGAGAGCGACAAAGTCCCTTTTTGATTTCACGGGGATGCTCTCGCCCGCCTCGAGTTGGGCGTAGCCGATGGCGGCTTGGGCTTGGAGCCAATCGTTGCCGCTCTCGCGTCGCAACGAGTCCCGTAGCGCCTCACGGATGACCTCGCTGGCATTGTTATAAAGGCCCGATTCCACTTTGGCTTGGACCAATTTTTCCAACTCCGGAGTGAGCGAAATGTTCATGGGCGCACCCTGCAAACTTTGCTAAAGCCTGTCAATTTGAGCGCAGGCGGCAGCTTGGCGTGGAACGCGACGGGGGCTGTATGGACTGGAGACATGGGTAACAGTGTTCGGAGACATGGGTAACACTTGGGGATGTCCTGGATAACCCAAACAACCATGTCGCAACGTCACGAATTTGTGCAAATGGCCGGCGAAGCCGGGATCAACTTCCGGCAGTTATGCCGGCGGTTCGGGATCAGCCCGAAGACCGGCTATAAATGGCGGCGACGCTTCCGGGCCGAAGGCGCCGAGGGGTTGGCTGACCGCTCGCGCCGGCCGAAGACTTCGCCGCAGTTGAGCACTGCGGCGGCGAGCGCGGAGGTAATCGCGGTGCGGCAGGCGCACCCGACGTGGGGCGGGCGCAAGTTGCACCGGCGTTTGCGCGATCTGCACTGCGCGACGGTGCCGGCGGCGAGCACCTGCACGGAGATCTTGCGGCGGGCGCACCTGCTGGTGCCGGGAGCCGGGGTTGCGCACACGGCGGTGCAACGCTTCGAGCGGGCGCAGCCGAACGAACTCTGGCAGATGGACTTTAAGGGGCACATCCCGACGCAGGCCGGTCCGCGCTGCCATCCGCTCACCGTCCTCGACGATCATAGCCGCTTCAATCTGGTCTTGGCCGCGTGCGGCGACGAGACCGGCGCGACGGTGCAGACCGCGCTCACGGCGGCGTTTGACCGCTACGGATTGCCGGAGGCACTGCTCTGCGACAACGGTCCGCCGTGGGGTCGTTCCGATGCACCCCGCGGACCCGCACACACTGCCCTGACGGTGTGGCTGTTGCGGCTGGGCGTGCGCGTGCTCCACGGCCGTCCCTACCACCCGCAAACCCAAGGCAAGGAAGAGCGCTTCCACCGCACCCTGCGGGAGGAACTGCTCGGCCAACATACTTGGCGCGATCTCGCGCACTGCGCTGCGGCCTTCCCTGCTTTTCGTGACGGTTACAACTGCGAGCGTCCGCACGATGCTCTGGCCGGGGCTACGCCGGTTTCCCGTTACCGCCCCAGTCCCCGCAGTCTGCCGGCCGCGCTGCCCGAGATCGTTTATCCGGCCACCGATACGGTGCGTATCGTGCGCTCCTCCGGCATCGTCGTCTTCGGCACTCAGACCTGGCTCATTGGCGGCGGCTTTGCAGGATTGTCCGTCGGCCTGCGCCCGCGCGCGCAGGCGGACGGACACTGGACTGTGTTCTTCTCCAATCACTGTCTAGGTTGCCTCGATCTTTCCTCCCCGGCTCAACCTAAACACCAGTTGCGTCCTCTCCTGCCCGTTCCCTTCTCCCCTCTTTGCTCACTCTCTCTTTAACCTGTCCGCGGGTGTTACCCATGTCTCCGTTCACCCGTTACCCTTGTCTCCGGCCCTTACAGGGGGCGTCGCGTCTCCAGAGTCGCGGCGGGCCCGGGCAGACTACCGACCGGAGGTCAGCTCCAGCCGCACTGCGGTGCCGCCGGGGACTTCGAGGCGCAGCAGGTGCGGGCGGGCGGTGATTTCTTCCTCGCGGTCAACCAAGGTGTGATCGCCGGACTTTAGGCGGAGCCGGTAACGACCGGGCTCGAGGCGGAAGAGTCGGGCGGAAACTCCGGCGGTTTCGGCTTGGTGGAGAAAAATCTCGGCGGTGAACTCGCGGGCGCCGGCACCGACGACCAGCGCGGTGAAGCTCCGGGGCGTTTCGTCCCATGCCACGTGGTAGTAGGGCGACATGTTTTCCGGGGCGTGGTTGCCGGTGAGCATCGCGACGATGAGGTCGGTGGGGTCGCAGTTGCCGAGGTCGCGGGCGACGTGGATGCGATCGGTAAAGAGGACTTCGGTCGTTCGTAGCGGGGTGTTGAAACGGAGATGCTCGAGCATCCCGCGCGTGATGCCGGCGGCCAGCGGCTCGGTTTCACCGGTGAGGCGGTAGCGCAAGTAGGGCGGGCCGTGTTGGCGGAGAAAGGAGTCGAAGGAGGCATCGCCGGTCTCGAGGCGCCACTGCGAGACAACACTCCAAAAGTCGGCGCGTTTAAACAGCAGCTCGGCAGCCCAGCCGGCGGAGCCTTCGGGTGCGGCGGCGCGTGCGACGGGGTCGGGGAAAGATTGAAGCAGCCGAAGCGTCGCACGCATGGGCTCGAGCAACGTGTCGTCGCCGGAGCGGGTCCACGTGTGGAGGAGCTGGTCGTAAAGCATACCGTCGCCGCGCCAGTCGAAGTAGCGCCAAAACATGTTGGCGCGCTGCCACGTGGGTTCGTCGCCGTTGAAAGCGGCGTCGGGCCAGCGGAGCGACGCGGGAAAAACTCCGGGGGGCTTGCCCTTGTCGGTGCGGGCGGCGGCGGCGGCCCACGTGCGGCTCCAGTCGAGCAGGAGCGTGTCGACGGCGGGGTCGGGGTGGAGTGCGGCGTAGTAGCGCACGGCTTTGGCGGCGCGGGTGTTCATCGCGAGGTCGCGGTTGCGCGGCGGATCGGAGAGGATCGAGGTCGCTCCGATCCAAGCGGACTTGAACTGAAGACTGCCGGCGGCGTTGCGGCCGGTCCAGAGGTCGCGCATGTGTCCGTGGGACCAGGCGAGGCGGCCGATCCATTCTTCGTCGCGGCGAAAAAAGGCCATGAGCGGCATCGTGTCGGAGACAAATTCCGCGGAATGCTCGACGTCGCGCGCCTCGCGCGAGTAGCCGCGGTGGATGTGGCGGCTGAACCACAGGCCCTCCGCCATGCGGCCAAAGGCGGCGGTGACTTCCCGGTCGCCGGAGAACATCAGCGGCGGCCACCAGCGCAGGGCTTCGACGTCGTCATCGGGCTTCCCGCCGAGCTCGCCGTTGGGCGCCTGCCGCTCGTCGATCCAGTAGTGCGCGACGGCGCGGAGTCGTTGCAGCGCTTCAAACTGCGCGGCGGACCAGACGGGTGCGCCGGCGAGCGGGGTGAAGCGCGCGGCATCGGTGCGGTCGGGGATTTTTTCGCCGGCATACATCGCGACGAGCTCGTCGTGCGGCTGGCGGCGGCGAATCTCGGCGATGTCGCGGTTGAAAGCCGCTTGGTCGGGGGCGAGATGTTGCTCGACCCAGATCCAGTAAAGAAGCCGCGTGCGGAGCCAGTGCGCCCGGTCGCGGAAGGGGAACGCCGCATCGGGGTGCTCGACCAACGGGTCGAGCAGGCTGAGCGCGATTTTGTAGCGGGTAAACATGCTGCTGCGCGTCTGGAGGCTGAACCAGTCCCAACCGCCCGCGCGGTGCCAGCGCTCGGCTTCGGCCACGAGCGCGAGGTGCGCCGACCAATACGCCGCGAAGTCGCGAAACTCGGGTGAGTTTTCCTGGCTGCCGAGTTCGACCTGCAAAATCTCGAGCGACGCGCGCGAGCCGTGCTGCCCCGCTTCGGCGAACTGGCGGAGAAACCATTTCGCGCGATCGGAGGGAGCGTCGGGAGTCGGCAGCAGATGCAGCGCGAGCAAACGCGCTCCGTGCGGCGCAGGGTGGGCGAACTCGAGCGTGGCGGTGCCGCCGGTCGCTTCGAACGCGAGGGCGGCGACGCGGTAGCGGTTGATCGGCGGCGGGCTGGGCTCTTCCTCAAGGCCGAACTCGCGCGGGTTGTGCGGGTGGGGACGGCCGTTGATGGAGATCTTGACGGTGTGCGCGTCGCGGTAGCCGTCGTCGAGGAACACGAGCGCGGTCCAACGCCCGGGCGCGAGATCGAGCCGGAGGGCGAAGCGCTCGCCGCTCACCCCGTCGCACAGAGCGGGCGAGCGCACGCCGGTCCACGAGGCGTCGCCGGGAAAGGCGGCCGAAGGTGCCTGCGACCAACCGTAGCCGCGGGCGGGGTCGTAGTGGTCTGCCGGTGCGAGCGGCAGAGTGCCGGCGCGGCTCGCGGCGCCGGCCGGCGAGAGATCGAGGTAGCTGGGGCCGTCGAGCGGACCGGCGAGGCCGATCAAGACCGCCGAGCAAAAGCCGAACGCACCGGTGAAAAACCGAGTCCTTCGCCGGGTGCGCATGGGGTTAGAAGCGGAACTTGATGCCGCCGGAGTAGATCGCGCCGGTAAACGTGTAGTCTTCGGGCCGGTTCGGTGTCGTGGCATACCACGAGCTGACTTCTTCGGTGAGGTTGCGGCCCTCGACGAAAATGGAGAAGCGTTTGGTCACCTTGTAGCTCACCGACGCGTCCCAGCGGGTCGCCTGGTTGTTGATCGAGAATGAGGTGAGCCCGCCCGAAGTCCGGACGAACTCGTCGATCAGGTTGACCGCGACGCGGGCGGTGAAGCCGAAGTTTTCCCAGTAGAGTTGGGCGTTGTAAACTTTCTCGGGTTGCTCGGGGAGGAAGCCGACCTTGAAGGACCGATAGGTGCCGGTCGTGCCGGGGACGAGTTCTTCGAGCACGGAGGAACCTTCGATGAAGGTGGCGTTGAGGTTCAGCCCGAAACCGTCGAACGGCTTCGGCAGAAACGAGAGCGACTGCTGCCAGGAGAGCTCGAGGCCGGTGGCTTTGCCGGTGGAGCCGTTGCGTTCTTGGAAGTAAATGGTGTTGGGCTGGCCGGGCAGTTTGAACTGGCTGCGGAAAACCACGTCCTTGAGGTCTTTTCTAAAGAGGGCCGCCGAGATTACGCCGCTCCGGGCGAGATAGTATTCCACGGAGAGGTCGAAATTCTCGGACTGCTGGGCCTTGAGGTTGGCGTTGCCGAGGAAGATTTTTTGCGTCTCGGGAAAGTCGCCGGGATCGAGGCCGCCGGTGCCGGATTCGTCGGCGGTATCGGCAATCGAGCGGTAGGGCACGAGGTCGCCGTAGGACGGACGGGCCAAGGTGCGCGTGTAGGCGAGGCGGGCGACGAGGTTGCGGTCAAAGCGGTAGTTGAGCAGGAGGCTCGGGTGGAACGTGTCGTAGCTCCGGGAGCCGCGGGAAGCGCCGGCGGGATCGGCGAGCCAGTGGTAGCCGGTCTTGGTGTTTTCCCAGCGCACGCCGGCGATCACTTCAAGCCGGCCGAATTTGGTCGTGCCCATGCCGTAGGCGGAGAGCACGTCTTCCTCGACATCGTATTTGCGGGCCTCGAGGCGGGTGATCTCGTCGCCGCCGAGCGGGGTGAACGAGGCGGTATTGGTGCGGTAAAAGTTGAGGACGCTGTCGAGCGAGACGACCGGTCCCATGGTGGCCTGGGAACCGCCGAGGAGGTTGCGGGGCTCGGTGAAAACCGGGAACTGCGCAAACGTCGGTTGGTTCACGGTGGGCGCGGCAGCATCGAAGATCCGCGGGCGGGATTTGCGGTCCTTGGTGCGGAGCTTGGCGCCCGCTTTCCAGTCAACGGAGCGGCCGGCGACGGGCAGCGTGAACGCGTAGTCGAGATTGGTGGTGAGATCAGTCTCGTCTTCGGCACCGGTCTGGAAGCGGACGTTGCTGAGCTTGCGGTCCGCGAGCGGGCCGAAGAGTCCATTCTGGCCGGTGGCGATATGGGTGAGGGCAACGACGGGAAGCTGGGCGTTGCGACGATCGACGGACCAGGAGTAGGCGCGGCGTTCGGTGTTGCTGGGGAAATCGAAAATGTAGCGGTCGCGTTTGATCGAGGCGCTGGAGTCCCCGTAACGGACGCCGTAGGAGAGCGTGCCGCCGCCGGAGAGCCGCGTCTTGCCGTCGACGCCGAGACGGAGGAGGTCGGACTCGCGGACGCCGTCTTCCAGATAATTTTGGAGACGCGCCTGACGGCCGGTTTGCAGCAGCGCGGTGGAGGTCGCGTCCCAGCGCGAGAGCGCGCGGATGCGGTTGCGGAAGCGGCCGCCCTCGTTCTCGGAGTTTTCGTAGAATGTGCGGAAGTGCAGCTCCGTGGCGTCGGACAATTTCCAGTCCAGATTCACGGTCGCGCCCAGTTTGGTGGTGTCGGAGAAATTCAGGCGGGTGTCGTAGGCCTCGAGGCCTTGGTCGCCGACGGCGGCGATGGCGCCGAGCGTGCCGCTGCCGGCGGTGCCGACGGGAATTGCGCCCGCATCGAAGTAAGCAAGTTCGTAGGAATTGGTCATCCGGTCCTCGCGACGCCAGGTGAGCGTGGCGCTCAGGCCGAGGGTGCGCTCCTTGTCGAGCACGTCCATGAAGGTGAGGGTGCCGGCGTAACCGGGCTGCTTGCGGAAGGTGTTTTGGAGGAATTCGAATTTGCCGTTGATGCTGCGCTCCTTGAGGTCGAAGGCGCTGCGCGAAACCAGGTTGATCGTGCCGCCGAAGGCATCGGCGTCCATGTCGGGGGTGAGGGTCTTGATGACCTCGATGCCGCCGACCATCTCGGCGGGGATGAGGGAGAGATCGACGGCGCGGGTATCGGTGTTGACGGAAGTGGAGTCCACGCTGGGGCCGGCGGTCGAGAGTCGGTCGCCGTCGAGGGTGACCGCGTTGAACTCGGCCGGAGTGCCGCGGATGTTGGCGAACTGGTCGTCGACGACGTTGACGCCGGGCAGGCGGGCGAGGGCCTCGCCGACCGTGCGGTCGGGAAGATTGCCGATGGCGTCGGAGGAGATGATGTTGGAGATGCGGGTCGAGGTGCGCTGTTGGTTGATGGCGCGGGACTGGCCCTCGCGGACGGACTCGACGGTGAATTCCTGCATCAGGATCGCATCGCCGCCGAGTTGGGCATCGGCCCGGACGATCTGGCCATCGACGACCCGCACGGGGATGGTTTTTGGCTCTAGCCCGAGGAAGCTCAGTTCGAGGTTGTAGCCGCCGGCGGGCACCTGCTCGAAGGAGAACGCGCCGCTGCGATCGGTGACGGTGGTGCGGTCGCCCGGGGTGAGTTTGACGGACGCGCCCTGCAAAGGTGTGCCTTGGTTGGCGCGCGAGAGCGCACCGGAAATGGCGCCATTGGCGAACGCGACCGCGGGGAGAAAGAGGGCGAGCGCCGCGAAGGCGAGCGAGGCGAACCTGCGGGAAGACGGTGAGATCAAGATATTCATGGGTGGGGTGAAAGGGCTACGGGTGCCGGGCGGGCTGGCTCGGCTCAGGGAGTTGAGGCCGGGGCCGCTGCGGGTGTCGAACTACGATTTCGCGATGGCGGCGCGGATGACCTCGAGGTTCGGCTCAAGTCCGAGGCCGGGGCCTTGGGGGACGTGCAGCCAACCGTCGCGAGGGCGGATGTCGTTGTGGAAGAATTTCGCCTGAGCCTCCAGCGTGGCGTCCATGATCGGGAATTCCAGGTAGCGCGCGACGTGGCTGAAGGTCGCCATCGCGTGCAGCGAGGCGGCGGTCGAGATGGTGGGGCGCGTGTTGTGGAGCTGGATCGGCTTTTGATAACACGTCGCGAGGTGATGGATGCGGTCGAGCTCGGTGAGGCCGCCGACTTTGACGACATCGGGGTTGATGATGTCGACGTTGCCCTGGGTGATGAGGTCCTTGATCTGCCAGCGGGTGTAACATTTTTCGCCGGCGACGATCTCGACGTCGTCGAGGGCGGCGGTGACCTGGGCCATCTCGAGGTGATTTTGGTCGGAGACGGGGTCTTCGAAGTAGGTGACGCCCCAGTTCTCGTGGAGCTTGCGGGCGGTGAGGATCGCGCGGGAGGCGGAGTAGCCGTTGTTGGCGTCGACCATGAGCTCGATCTTGTCGCCGATGGCTTTGCGGACGGCGGCGATGTAACCGAAGGTGGGATCTGGTTCGGGGTTGAGGTGGTGTTCGCGGATTTGCATCCGGACCTTCACGCAGGAGTAGCCCTGTTCCACGAACTTCAGGCACTGCTTCACGCAGTCGTCGATGCTGACGCGGCCGCGGCGCACGGGCACGGAACCGTAGGCCTGGATCTTGTCGCGGTAGGAACCGCCGAGGAGTTGGTAAACGGGCAATCCGAGGAGGCGGCCCTTCACATCCCAAAGGGCGATATCGATACCCGCGATGGCGTTGGGCAGGGCGCCGCCGGGGCCGAGGTCGTGGTTCTCATAAAACATCCAATCCCAGAGCTTGCGGACGTCGTGAATGTTTTTGCCGATGCACTCCTTGCGGAGAACGCTTTCGACAAAGTGTTTCATGAGGCCCTCGCCGTCCCAGGCGCACTCGCCCCAGCCGGTGACGCCGGCGTCGGTGCTGAGTTCGACGAGGGCGATCTTGTTGATGGTGTAGCAGCGGACCGCGGTGATCTTGACGTCGGAGAGCGGGGAGCGCCCGGCGGGCTTGGGCACGGGAGCCGGCGCGGCGGGTTGGGCGGCGAAAGCCGGGGCGGCGAGAGCGGCCGAGCCGAGCAGCGCGGCGGATTTGAGAAAATTGCGGCGGGAGGAGGCGGGCGTGGGGAGCATGGGGAATGGGGGAAAAACGTTCAGACCACCTTCGCGGCGGCGAGCCAGACCGGATCGAGCTCGATGCCGAAGCCGGGACCGGTGGGGCAGAGCAGGCGACCGTCGACGGGGCGCAACGTCTGGGCGGGGGCTTCCAGCGGGATTTTGCCGTCGAAGCTTTTGTATTCCTGAAACGCGCCGGCATTGGGGATGCTCGCGACGAAGTGCGCCATGTAAAGGAAGCCGAGGCCGTTGCCGGAGATGTGCGTGTCGCACTTCAGCCCGACGGCGTGGGCCATGCGCGCGACGCGGATCGAGCGCACGAAGCCGCCGTAGTAAAACAGATCGGGTTGCACGACATCGACGGCGCGGTGCGCGATCATCCAGCGGAAACGATTGTGGCTGCTCTCCTGCTCGCCGCCGGCGATGGGCACGCTCACGGCGTCGGCGACGCGCTGGGTCTCTTCATACATGTCGTGCGGCACGGGTTCTTCGAAGATCGCGATCTTGTGCTCGGCGCAGAGGTGGCCGATGCGGGTGCCGTTGGGCACGTCGTAGGAGCCGTTGGCATCGGCGTAGAGGGTGAAGTCGGCGCCGAATTTTTCGCGGGTGAGGGCGATCAGCGCCTCGCTGCGGCCCTCGACGAGCTCTTCATTTTTCCTCATGCGGCCGCCGACTTTGAATTTGGCGGCGCGGGTGCGGTAACGCTCGCGGGCGCGGAGCATACGCTCGACGCTCTCGGCGGCGGGGCGGTGGCGGTCGTCGTGCGCGTGATAGAGATCGATGAGATTCCCCGGCTTGCCGCCGAGGAGCGTCGTGACGGAGCGGGCGTCGGCGCGCGCGAGCAGATCGAGGACGGCGAACTCGATCGAGGCGAACGGCAGCCAGAAGAGCAGGCCCTGTCGTTTGTAGTTGGAGGCGTGGAGGTAGACGTCCTCGATCAGATTTTCCCAATCGCGGGCGTCCTTCCCGAGCAGGGGCGGGACCATGAGCTGTTGGGCGGCGGGGACGAGGTAGCCCATGTCGCGCTCGTTGGAAACGGCGACGCCGACCGCGCCGTTTTTCGCGCGCACGCGGACGAGGTAGAACTCGCCCTGGCGGAGAAACTCGATCGAGGCGATGAGGAGCGGTTCGCGGAGGTGGGCGACCTCGAGGACGGGCTTCGCGGCGGCGGCATCGAGGCGGGCGTAGGCATCGAGGCGGGCGTAGGTATCGGCAAGGGCGTCGCGGGCGGGAGCGGCGGCTCCGAGGCGTGGTGCGAGCGCGGCGGCCGTGAGGGCGGCGGCGCTGCCGAGGAAATGGCGGCGGGTGGAAGGCATCGGTGATCGGGGAGCGGAAAGGGGAACGCCGGAGAGGGAAACACGGGCGGGACGCCCGTGCCACTTCGATTCTCAGAACTCGAACTTCACGCCGGCGACGGCGCTCCAGCCGGGAAACTCGTGCTCGGTGGGCCGGTCGGTGCGGCCGAGGTAGATGCGGCGGGTGACTTCGTCGGTGATGTTTTTGCCTTCGACGTAGAGATTCCACCCTTTGCGGAGCGTGTAGCTGAACGAGGCGTCGACGGTGTTGATCGCGTCGAACCATTCGTCGTTGAGCGCGTTGGCGCCGACGGTGCGGATGTATTTCCCGTTGAAATTGTAGGCGAGCCGCGCGGAGAAAGGGAATTTCTCGTAGTAGAGCTGGAGGTTGGAAACCTGGTCCACTTGCTCGGGCAGGCGGTCGAGCGTGCCGCGGCCGGGGATTTCCGCTTCGCCGTCGACCCACGTGTAGTTGGCCTGGACGCCGAAGCTGTCGAAGGGAGCGGGCAGGAACTTGAAGGCCTGGGTCCAGCCGAGCTCGACGCCGTGGAGTTTGCCGGAAGGGCCGTTTTCGGGGCGGGTGAGCCGCCAGCCGGCGTAGGTGCCGGTCGGGATGAGGGTGTTGGAAGTGAAGGAGAAATCGGTGATGTCCTTGTAGAACGCGCCGACGGTGAAGCTGCCCGCGGATTTGAGATACCACTCGAACGAGACGTCGAAGTTGGTGGACAGGAGGGGCTGAAGGTCGGGGTTGCCCTCGGTGATGCGGTCGACGTCGTCGTTGATGGAGCGGCGGGGGTTGAGGTCACCGTAGTCGGGACGGGCGATGGTGCGGGTGATGGCGGCGCGGAGGAGCTTGCGATCGGTGAAGCGATAGGTGGCGACGAGGGAAGGGAACGCGTTGCCGGAATCGGAGCCGGAGCTGACGCGGGTGGCGCCGAGGTAGGCGCCGGTGGGCCCGAAGGAGAGGACGTTGGCGGTGTAGTCGATTTTGGTCTGCTCGTAGCGGACGCCGCCGACGAGGCGGAGTTTGCCGACGTTGAAAGTGCCCATGGCGTAGGCGGCGGAGATGTCTTCGGTGGCGAGGTAGGTGCCGGGGAGATTGTCGGTGATGGCGGCGGCTTGGTTGACGGCGAAGAGGGCGGGGTTGGCGTAAAAGTGATCGCGGAGGGCGACCATTTCGCTGGAGGGCCCGATGCGGTAGCGGCCGTCGAGGATCGGCATGGAGATGGCGCGGTCGAGGTAGTCGCTCAGGTAGAGTTCGACGGGACCGGTGCGGGTGTAGGAGAAGCTTTGAGGGCGCACGTCTTTGTCCTTGGTGCGGTGTTTGACGCCGAACTTCCACGTGCCGGCGTGGCCGGCGAGGGTGGCGGGGATCGAAAGGTTGGCGTTGGCGGTGAGGTCTTCCTCGGTGTTGTCGTCGTCGCGGACGTTGTAGCCGCCGCGGTTGCCGATCTCCTGGCGGGCGTAGTTGGTGATGTGGCCGAGGGGATCGACGAGGGTGGGATAGTCGAAGTCGGTGCGGTTGTAGGTGAAGTCGGGGATGCCGTCGGTGCTGAGGAGCACGTTGTTGGCGTTGCGGTAGTCGGCCATGCGGTATTCGAGCTGGGCCTCGGTGCGGCGGACCTTGAAGGCCGAAAGGGCGTAACTGATCGAGTAGTCGAGCTTGTAGGCGGATTTGTCCCAGACGCCGCCGGCGGCGAGGCTGGCGAGGTCGGTCTGTTTCCGGCCGGTGCGGTCGCGGCGGAGGACGCGGCCGCCGTCGATGTTGCCGACGGCGTTCGTGGTGCCGGGAAGAATCGTGCCGCCGTTGCCGAGGCGGACGATGAGGCGGCGGCGTTGCTCGCGGTCTTCGAAGCGGTTGAAGAAACCGCGGACCCAGTGGCGCGAGTCGGGGCCGGTCTGGAAATCGAGCTGGCCGCTGGCTCCTTGGCGGACGCGGTCGAGGTGGCGGAAGCGGATGTCGAACTCGCTGAGCACACTGTCGTAGACGGTGCCGGCGACGGTGGTGGGGTTGAGGTAGACGAGATTGATGCCCTCGATGCCGCGGTTGTTGAACTGGTAGGCGCCGGTGAGGAGCAGCCCGATTTTTCCGTTGGCGAAGCGGTCGCCGAACGTGAAGTTGCCGGAGTATTGCTCTTTTTTGGTGACGTCGTTGTAGCCGAGCTCGGCTTTGCCGGAGATGACGCGGCGACGGAGATCGAGGGGGCTCTTGCTGATGAGATTCACGGCGCCGCCGAGGGAATCGGCCTCGAGGTCGGGCGTGAGGGCCTTGGTGACCTCGATGCTGGAGATCATATCGGTGGGGACGGTGTTGAGGGAGGCGGAGCGGTTGTCGTAAACCTCGGTCGAATCGAAGACGGCGGGAATGCGCTCTCCGTTCAGGGCGACGGAGTTGTATTTGGGGGCGAGACCGCGGATGGCGATTTTGTCGGGCTCGCCGCGGTCAACCTGCACGGAGATGCCGGGGAGACGGGCGAGGGCCTCGCCGACGGAGGCATCGGGGAGGCGGCCGAGGGCGTCGGAGGCGATGATGTTTTGCAACGTATCTGAAGCGCGCTGGCGGTTGACGGCGCGGGCTTGGCCCTCGGCGATCGATTCGACGACAAACGTCTGCATGACGATCGTGCCGTCGGGTTTGAACGCGAGGTCGAGGGCGGTGTCGCGGCCGGCGGCGACGGTGAGGGGCGACGCCACATCGGGCAGCCCGAGGAAACTGGCGGTGACGCGTTGCGGGCCGGCGGGGACGTTATCGAGCCGATAGCGGCCGGAGCGATCGGTGGTCGCGGTGAGTTCGGAGCCGGCGACGCGGACCTCGGCACCCTGAACCAACGCGCCCTGCGGATTGGTCACGATGCCGGAGACGGAGCCGACGGACTGGGCGAACACGGTGGCGCAGGTGAGCGCGAGCGCGCCGAGACAGCCGAGCAGGCGCAAGGGTGCCGGGAGGGTGCGCGGAGCGGAAGGGAGGGATGAGTTCATGGGGATGGGGTCGGGTTTGACCGGGGTTGTTGACCGCCCGAGGACAACGGCGGCGGAAACGGCGGTAAAACGCGGCGACGGTCAATCTGTTGACCAAAGCGATTGCCTGCGGGGCGGGCGCGAGTTTTCGTCGGGGTCGCCGTGCCCACCGCCCCCCATCGCCGAATTAACTTAAGAGACATCGCGGAGGCCGCGGGCTGTCACTTTTCAACGGTGTCGCTCGCGCTGAGGAACCATCCGCGGCTGCCGCGTGCGACGTGTGAACGGGTGCAGGCGATCGCGCGGGAGCTGGGTTATGTGCCCGACCCGATGCTGACCTCGCTGGCGAACTACCGCAACGGGCTGCGGCCGGTGGGGTATCAGGCGACACTGGCCTGGGTGACCAATTATCCGACCCAGACCGGCTGGAGGGCGGCGCCGATTTTTGAGGATTACTTTTCGGGCGCCAGCGAGCGCGCGACCGGATTGGGCTACAAGCTGGAAGAGTTTTGGCTGCGCGAGCGCGGGATGACGCCGATGCGGGCGACGCAGATTTTGCGGGCGCGGAAAATCACGGGGTTGCTCTTCGCGCCGCAGCCGGCGCCGGGCACGCAGATCGAACTGGACTGGGCGCAGTTCTCGGCGGTGAGCATCGGATTTTCTTTGATCTCGCCCCGCCTCCATCTGGTGTGCCCGCACCAATACCGGGCGGCCCGGCTGGCCATGCAGGAACTGGCGCGGCGCGGATACCGGCGGCCCGGGCTGGTGATGCTGAAGGCGAGCGACGAACGGGTGGACCAAAACTGGAGCGCCGGTTTCCGGGTCGAGCAGCAGACGCTGGCGGCGAGGGACCGGTTGGAGCCGTTGTTTCAGGACGAGTGGGACGAGGCGGAATTCACCGCGTGGTTGCGCCGCGTGAAACCGGACGTGGTCGTGACGAAATTTCCCGAAGTGCAGGCCGCGTTGCGCCGATGGGAGCGGGCGGGGGGGCGGGAGACCGGCGCGGTCTATCTGACCTGCACGGAGCCCGGCGGTGAGCGGGCGGGAGTCTATGAGAATCCGCGGGAGGTGGGCGCGGCGGCGATCGATTATCTCTCGGGCATGATCCAGCGCAACGAGCGCGGCGTGCCGAAAGTGCCGCAGCGGCTGTTGATCGAGAGTTCTTGGGTCGAGGGCGAAACGGTGCGGGCGGCGGAATTCCAAGACAGTGCCACGTGATCGGGTGTGGAGCGAGTTGAGCGGCCGGCCCGGGTGTGGAAACGGGTGGGGCGCGCCGGGGCCGAAGTTCGGGGATTCGAGCAAGGTGCGACGGGAAAAAACTTTGAGACGCCGACACTTGGGGAGCCCGGCGATGATGCGCGGGGCGTGGTTCATCCCCTCGGCGCGGCGGGTGCCGGTCCTCTGCCGGGTATCAGGAGTTGCCGGATTCCTCGGTGGAAACGTTCGGAACCCGCAGTAGGGGTTGGCCCATTTGAATGCGGTCGCCGGTTTGAAGCGAGTCGCAGAGCGCGAAGCCTTTCGGCGCGAACATGATGATCGTCGAGCCGTGCTCGAACCAGCCGAGTTCTTGGCCCCGGGTCACGCGGGCGGAGCAGGGGATTTCATTTGGCCCCGGCCAGCGGAGGTGGAGCAGCACGTTCAAGAAATGCAGGCGGATCGCCGCGACGAGGATCGCGGCCACGGCGACGAGCGCAAAGGGCCGGCCGTCGTCGCGGCGCAGACGGACGACGGCGCGTTCGTTGCGGCAGAAAAGCCGTTCGACGCGTTTCAGCGCGATGGGGTTCACGTTCCACGTGTCGCCGCTGATGTAGGTGACGTGCTCGATGAGCGCGTCGGTCGGCGCGTGGAAACGGTGATACATCGTCGAGGTCAGCCGTAGCGTGACGTAGCAGCCGTCGCGAAACGGCTCGGCGGCGGCCTCGCTGCCGAAGAGGTCGGCGAGCAAGTAGGGAAAGCCTTTGGCTTGAAAAATCCGCGTGCCTTCGACGGCACCGCAGGCACCGATGATCCCGTCGCAGGGACTCACCATGACGGCTGGGTCGGGGTTGATCGGGCGGGCGCCGGGGCGGAGTTCGCGGGTAAAGCACTCGTGGAGGCTGGCGAATTTAATCTGCTTGGCTTCGCCGAGATCGAGGTCGGTGAACAGGCGCCAAGCGGCGATGGAGCCGCGGGCGACCAGCGGATGCCGGATCTGGCTGAAGCGGCCCATCATCCGCGTGAGAAACACGCGGGGGAGGCGGTTGGTGAGGAGAAAGTTCAGGTCCTCCTGCAGGAGGAGTTTGTCGCGCAATTGTTTCAATCGCGATGACGATGCCGGTTTGGCAACGGCAGATTTGGCGGGCAAAGTGTGCTCTTCCATGGTCGTTCTAGTGCTGAAGTATGCGGGAGGTTTCGCCGTTGCGGCGTTTATTTTTCACCGGGTCCGCCGCCGGCTCCAACTTTCGCTCGCGAAGCATCGCTCGCTTGCGGGGCATTCTCGGATGGCCAAGCGCGTGGCGGGGCTGCTGCCCGGATTCTCCTACGGCGAGGACCGGTTTTTCTCGGCGGACGACGCACAGGTGGACGTGGTGGCGCAACGGCGGGAAGGGTTCGGCCGGTTGGCGCGGCAATTCGCCGAACAGCATCCCCGATCGATCGCGCAATCCGTCGCGGCCGGCGAACGGATTTCCGATATCCAGTTCACGCGAACCTACCGGGTGCCGTTTCCGTTCAGCCGTTACTTCCGCGAACAATTGAAGCTCGGCGGATTCCTGGCGTCGAGCGACGGCGTGATGGTGACCGATCTCGACGGCCGGCGATTCTACGATCTGGCGGGCTCGTATGGGGTGAACCTGATGGGTTACGATTTCTACAAATCCTGCATGGCCGAAGGGACCGAGCGGGTGAAGGCGCTCGGGCCGGTGCTCGGCAGTTTCCATCCGTGCGTGGCGTGGAATGCGGAGCGGCTTTGCCAGATTTCCGGGTTGGACGAAGTGTCGTTCCACATGTCGGGCACCGAGGCGGTGATGCAGGCGGTGCGACTGGCGCGCTACCATACACGCCGAAAGCAGATCGTGCGGTTCTGCGGTGCTTACCATGGTTGGTGGGACGATGTGCAGCCGGGCCCGGGGAATCCCCAGCCGCCGGGAAAAGTTTATACGCTCAAGGAAATGGACGAGGCGACGCTGCTGGTGCTGCGCACGCGGAACGACATCGCCTGCGTGCTGGTGAATCCCATCCAGGCGCTGCACCCCAACTTCGCCGCGCCGGGAGACACGTCGCTCGTGGACGGCAGCCGGCGGGCGGCCTTCGACCGGGCGGCTTACACGGCTTGGTTGAGACAGCTGCGTGAAGTCTGCACGGCGCGCGGCATCGTGCTGATTTTTGACGAAGTGTTTCTGGGCTTCCGGTTGGCCCGGGGCGGCGCGCAGGAGTATTTCGGCATCCGTGCGGATCTCGTGACCTACGGAAAAACGCTGGGCGGAGGTTTCCCGGTCGGCGTGATCTGCGGGCGGAAGGACCTGATGCGGCGGTTCCGCGAAGAGCGGCCGGCGGACATCTGTTTCGCGCGCGGCACCTTCAACTCGCATCCGCACGTGATGGCGGCGATGCAGGTTTTTCTGGAGCGCCTGGAAACGGACGAAGTCAAAGCGCTCTACGCCGGGATCGACGAACGTTGGAACGGCCGCGCGGCGCGGCTCAACGAACGCCTGCGGTCGGCCCAAGTGCCCGTGCAGGTGGCCAATCTTTCCACGGTGTGGACCGTCTTTTATACGATGCCGTCCCGCTACCACTGGATGTTCCAGTTTTATCTGCGGGCGGAGGGGCTGGCGTTGAGCTGGATCGGCACGGGGCGGCTGATTTTCAGCCTGAATTACACCGAGGCGGATTTCGAGGAAGTGGCCGCGAGGTTTGTCCGGGCGGCTCAAGCGATGCGGGCGGACGGTTGGTGGTGGGAGAACCCCGGAGCGACCAACCGCCTGATCCGGCGCAGCCTGCTCAAGGAAGCGTTTTGGCCTCGGTCCCGTCCTCGGAAGTGATCTCTTCGCCGTGCACGTTGACGTGATCCATCGGGTCGATCAGCTCGCCCCGGAGCAGGGCCAGCGGTGATTTGCGATAGAGCATGAAGTCGTGGAAAGGATCGGTCGCGATTTTGAACATCCAGACCAGACCGGTCATCACGTCCTTGATGAAGAAGAGATGGATCGTGCGGAACAGCAGTCCGCCGATGCCGATGTAGAGCCACGCGAGGCCGACATCGTGCAGGTAACCGTTCAGACCGACGGCGGGCTCGATCAGGCCGAAGAGCGACGGGCTGAGGAACAACACGAGCGGCGAGACCGCCCAGATGGACATGAGGACGACTTTGCGGCGGAGGTTGTAGCCGATCTTGATGTCTTCCTTGTGATCGTGGGTGGCGTGATTGACGTGGTCGTAGTCGCGGGGCTCGAAGAAGAAGTGCCCGGACTGCCGGGTGGTCATCGAAATGCCCCAGGCGAGCAGGCCGGCCAACGCCGGATCGGTGAAGAGAATCGCATAGGAAGCGATGAAGAAGCAGGCGCTGACAAAGTGCAGCGACTGGTTGATACGGCTGTGGTGGTAGTAGCGATGGTCGTCCCACCGCTGAATCCGAAGCGCTTCGAGATAAGTATTCACTGGATGGAGGAGGTTGGAAGGAGCCGGTGGAATCCCGGGCGGGCGGGTCGCTGCCAAGCGCAGCGGGCAGGCGATGGCCTGTTTCCGGTCCCGACCTTTGGCGTCTCGGGCCCCGGAGGGCGAGCACTCGCGACCTGTTCACACACATGTAACATGGCGCCGCGATGGCGGGATTCTGATCGTCGGGGTTGGCCGACGACAGGTTGGATCGGATGAGTCGGAGAATTCGTGCGGTTTTCCGGCCGGTCGCCGAGTTGTTACAGAGAAGTGTGGCGGTTTTGGCTGGCTCGCGTGTCCACCCCTACGGAGGGTTCCGATTCTCCGTCGCCGTCATCTCAATGCCCGATCCCGAGCCCAATCCGGTGGAGTTCAGCTCCTTTTACCGCGCTACCGTGGCGTCGCTGCGCGGCTATTTGGCGCGGGTGCTCAGCAGCCGGCCGGACGCGGAGGACGTGGCCCACGATGCCTACGCGCGCGTCTACGCCGCGATGCGGGGGCAGATGATCGCGCGGCCGCGGGCATTTTTGTTCACGACGGCCCGGCGCCTCGCCTTCAATCAACTGCGGCGCCGACGGGCGACGCCGTTGGACGAAATGACTTCGCGTGATACCGAGGGCGCCGCCAGCGGGGCGCCTTCGGCCGAACGGATCTTGGTCGCAAGGGAGGAATGGGCGCGCATCGAGCGGGAACTCGCGCTGATGCCGCCGGGTTCGCGCGACGTGTTGCTGCTCTGCAAACTGGAGCGGCTGTCGCACGCGGAGATCGCGACCCGGTTGGGAATTTCGGTCAGCACCGTGGAGAAGCGGCATATCCGGGCGCTCCGCCACCTCCGTGACATCGTCGCAACCGAGCAGAATTCAGAGGCGTCGGCGGCGGCCGGTCGGATGGAGGAAGTGCCATGAAGTCGGCCGCAGACGAACCCGATTTCCGCGCCATCGACCGGGCGGCGGCCCGCTGGGCGGCCCGCATGGAAGGCGGCACGCTCTCGGGAGCGGATCGCGAAGAACTCCGGGCCTGGCTCGAGGAGAATCCCGCGCATCGGTGGCGGTTTGCCCACTATCAGCATGTCTCGGCGGAGCTTGATGTGGCGCTCCCGACGCTCGCCGCCGCCGGTCACATCGAGGCGCCCGCGCGACCGATGCGATCGCGCTCCGCGTGGGGTGTCCTGTGGTTTTCATTTTCGGCGGTGGCGTTGGTGGTGGCGGTTTTGGGTTGGTGGCACAGCGGAGCGGAAGGCGAACCGTCGCGGGTTATCACCACCCGCATCGCCGAGCGGCAGTCGGTGCAACTCGCGGACGGCACCCGGGCCGACCTTAACGCGCAGACCAGTCTCGCCGTCGAATTTCGAGCGGCGGAGCGCCGGGTGAAGTTGTCGGGCGGCGAGGCGTTTTTTGCGGTGGCCAAGAATCCGGAGCGCCCGTTCGTGGTCGAAACTCCGGCGGGGAGCATTCGGGTAACCGGAACGACCTTTAATGTGCGGGCCGACGGCCTGGATCGACTGGAAGTCACGGTGATCGAGGGCACCGTCGAGGTGCGGCCGCAGCGCGCCGGCGCAGACGTGCTCCGGCTCCGGATCGGCGATCGGGTCCAAGTCATCGCGGCGGACGTCACGCGTCAGCAACTCACGGCGGACGTTGCGGCCGATGCCGGGGCGTGGCGCGAAGGGCGCGTGGTGTTTGCCGCCACGCGGTTGGACGAAGCCGTGCGGCGATTCGCGGCGTTTCACGGTCGCAGTGTGGTCATCGCGCCCGCGGTGGCGCCTTTGCGGTTGGGCGGCCGCTTCAGTCTCGACGACCTGAAGGGCTTTCTTGAATCGGTGGAGGAGGCTCTGCCGGTGCGCATCGTCCAGACCGGCGAGGGCGTGATTTCGGTTACGGCGAGGTGACAAATCAGCCGGCGCGAGATTTGTGCGGCGGGGTGAGGCGGAAATTTCGGGGAGCTGTGTCGTCAGGGGTGAACTCTACTATGAATCAACTCTCTTCTCCTTTCCTCCGGTCACGTTTCAGCCAATGCATGTGGGTCGCCGGCCTGCTCGCGCTGGTGGCTACGACGGCGCAAGCCGCGCCGGTCACCTTCGACATTCCGGCCCAGCCGGCCAGCAGTGCGTTGGTGACGTTTTCAAAATTGACGGGCGCGGAAGTGCTCTTCGCGGCCGACAAAGTGGAAGGCATCCGCGCCAACGCCGTGACGGGCGCGCTGGAGCCCGGTGAAGCGCTGGCGCGATTGCTGGCTGAGACCGGCCTCGTGGCTTCGCAGCGGGCGCCGGGCAAATGGGTGATCGCTCCCGCGGCCAAGCCCGCGTCTCCTCCGGCGGCCAATCCGCCGGTGAAAACCGCCACCGCCGACGAGCGGATCGTGATGTCGCCCTTCGCGGCGACGGCCAGACGGGAGGAGGACCGTTACCAGCCCACCGACTCGATCTCGGGCGGCCGGGCGCGGGTCAACATCTTCGACTCCTCGCAAAATATCTCCGTCATCGGCAGCGAACTCATCGGCGATGTCGGGGCCGGCCGGGTGCTCGACGCGGTGAAGTATGTGCCCGGGATCACCGAGTCGACCATCCCCAACGGACTCGACCGGATCACGATTCGCGGCTTCCAGACCGACAGCCGCACCTTTGACGGCATCACCTCGTCGGCGCAGAGCAATTTTGATCCGTTCTTGGTGGATCGCATCGAAGTGGTGAAGGGCCCCAACGCGATTTTGTCCCCCGCGGGCATTCCCGGCGGCACGATCAATTACGTGTCGAAGAAGCCCGTCTTCCGTGACCGGGGCAGCCTCTCCGTCGAGGCGGGTCGGTATGATTCCCAGCGGGTCGAGTTTGACGTGAACCGGGTCCTGGGCTCGTCGCAGAATGTGGCCATCCGCCTGCTCGGGGTGTGGCAAGATTCCGACGACTATTGGGGCCTGCCCAAGAAGGCGCGCTCGATCGCGCCGATGATCTCGGTGCGGTTATCTCCGACCACGCAGCTCACCTGGCAGACGCACGTGAACGATTGGGAAATCCAGAACTACAACGGCATCTCGGTCGATCCCACCGTGGGCACGACGAGCCGGGCGCGGCTCTACCCGGGCGTGCCGCGCGATTTGAACATCTACGGCAAAGATAGCTACCGCAACGACGGGCGCGTCGAAAATTCCCTGCTCTTCACCACCCAGCTGAGCGAACGCCTGTTCCTGCGCGTGCAGGCCCGGCACACGAATGTCTACAAATTCGATTTCGCCGCCACCAACTTGGCCGGGGGCGCTTCGGCCGCCGGGACGAACGCCAACTCGTTTGAGCCGCTCACGGGCAACTACACCCCGGGCACGGTCTACGCCACGACGCCGCCGTATGCGGCAAGCCCCGTGGTGATTTCCCGCACGTTCAACCGCAGTGGCCAGCGCGCGGACCAAGGCCAAGTGCGCTACGACCAGCAGGCCGATCTTTACCATGCGTGGGAGAATTCTTGGGTCCGAATCGAAAGCGTCGTGGGCGAGGCTTACGGCCGCAATCAAACCTACAATCGTCGCAACGCCCTCACCGCGCCGAGTGTGACGCTGGAAAACTTCGTCTATGCGCCCGACGTCGTGGGTGCGGTCTCCACGAATCAGGAGACCGCCAACCGGAGCACCCAGTTCTACGCGAACGAGAAGGTTTCGTTTTTCGGCAACCGCGTGATCGCGAACGCGGGCTACTCCTGGAACCGCTTCGATCTGGAGACCAATGACTATCGCACCTCCATCGTCACCACCGCCGAGCCCACGGCCAATCTCCGCAACTACGGGCTCGTGCTGAAGCCGGTGCCGTCGGTGGCGATCTTCTACAACTATTCGGAAAATGCCGCGCCGCTCGGCTCTGCGACCATCGCGGCCGGCGGACCTTCCACCCAGACGGGCAAACAGGATGAAGTCGGCGCCCGGGCCCATTTCATGGAGCAGCGGCTGCGTCTGACCGTGAGCTACTTTGACGTGCAGCAGAACAATTTCTCGGTCGCCAATCCGGGTAACTTTGCGTTCCCGCCGCCGGTGCCGACGTTGCCCGGTCTCCTTTCCAATCGCGAATCCAACGGCTTCGAGGTCGAGCTTCAAGGTTCGCTGACCAAAAATCTCTCGGTGGCCGGCGGCTACACGGCCTACAAGAACCGGAATCCCTTCGGTCAGGAATTTCGCGGCAACGCCGAGCGCGCGTGGTCGGCCCTGTTGAACTATACGTTCCCGGCCGCGAGCCCGCTGGCGGGTTTGTCCGGCGGCCTTGGGCTGGACTATCTGGCCCGCCGCCCCGGTGACGACGCGTCGGGCTTCACGCCGGCGGGAGTCGCGCGCAAGCCCACGTTCTACCTGCCGGCCCGCACGCTCACGGCGGTCCATGCTGCTTACCGGATGAACCGCAGTTGGACGCTGCAACTCAACGTCGAGAATCTGCTCAACGAAGACTATCTCGCCGCCAGCCTTGGGCGCGGGATCGTGTGGCCGGGCACGCCGCTGAATCTGAAGGTGCGGGTGACTTATGGTTTCTGATTCGGGGTGCCGGTTGGGGCGAGGCGCTGCTGCGCGCGGAGGCCGCGGAGGAGCCACGCGCCAGGATGAATGCGACCTGCGTTTTTAGTGAATCGCCGGTGGTTTGCGGGGACAGCGGCAAGTCCCGGTCCACGGAGGACGCCGCTATTTCAAGAGGCAGCGGCGACCTTCAATGCGCGCGGTTTTGCAGGGCGGCTTTGATGCTGGCCGCGACGTGTTTGGCCAGAACCGCCGAGCCTTCCTTGGTGAAATGGACGTTGGCGAGCTGTTGGATCCCGGGCCGCTGCGCAAGCGCGGCGGCGTGGAGGTCGTTGATCACAACGCCGTTTTCGACCATCACTTTTTGGGCGATTTGGTTGTAAGTCACCTCGTCGCCCGGTCGGCGCGGTGGATCGAGTTTTCCTTGGGGGATAGGTGTGGTTGAGCCCCAAATCAGCGTTGCCCCCGTCCGCTTCAATTTCGCGACGATCTCTCGCAAGTTGCGCTCGTAGTCAGCCGCGGGCACTTGGTGTCCGTCGGTGGTCGGATACGGTCGGTTGTCTTTGCCGCCGGTGCCGAGCTTCACGTCGTGCAGCCCGAAATTGAAGTGAATCACGTCCCAGTGGCCGGTGCCGGAGGCGATCCATTTGTCGACCTGCTGGACGCCGCTGCTGCTGGGTCCGGCGTTGCCTTGGACGCGGTAAACATTCGCCCTGCCCGTCAACGCCTCACGCACGCCGTCGGTGTAGCCGACACTGATCGAGTCGCCGATGATCATGACGCGCGGCAGGTTTGGATTTTCCGCGGCGGGTTTTTGGCGGGCGTCCAGAGTCGCGCCGGGCTCGGCGGCAACGAGAGCGGTTCCCCAGATCAGAAAGCCGATCCACCTGAGTTTCATCGGAATCGTTGCTCGAGGCGGCGGGGAAGCCGGTCGTGCTGAATCACACCTGCGGCGGCTCAGCCCTTGATCGCGTCGAGGACGATGCCGGGGGTGAGCAGCTCGGGGAGGAGGAGCGGCTCGGGTTTGCCGGGTTTCCAGATCACGTTAAACGGGACGGCGCTGCGCTGATACTTCGCGAGCTCGGCGGTGATGGCGGGGTCTTTGTTGGTCCAGTCGGCGCGGAGGGTGACGATCTTTTTGGCGGCGAATTCGCGCAGGACGGTATCGGAGGCGAAGACGAATTTCTTGTTGGTCTGGCAGGTGGCGCACCAACGGGCGGTGAAGTCGACGTAGATCATGCGGCCTTCGGCTCGGAGTTTCTCCACGGCGGCGGGGCTCCATTTTTCCCAGACGACTTCGGGGGCGCCGGCGGCTTGGGCGGCGGCGGTCTTGGCGGCGGTATCTTCGGGCCAGCCGGTCCAGACGCCGAGGGCGAGGACGAGCGCGCCGGTGACCGTGCCGAAGCGGACCTTGCCGGGCTTGGTGCCGGGGAGATTGTAGCGGCCGTAGAACCACACACCGAGCGCGATGAGGACGAGACCGAAGAGCGCCATGAGCGAGCCGTTCTCCGTGGTCTGGCCGGCGAGCACCCAGGCAAGGTAGGCGACGGTGGCGTAGAGCGGGAACGCCATGAACTGCTTGAACGTTTCCATCCATGCGCCGGGGCGGGGCAGGACCTTCACAGCGGCGGGGAAGATCGAGAGCAGCAGATACGGACCGGCGAGACCGATCGCGAT
>CALSBN010000051.1:0-25761 GCA_943373185.1 Opitutus sp. GAS368
GCTGGGTTTTTCCGCGATGGTGCTCGACGCGACCTTCGCCGTTTACGGCGTGACCGACGAGACGCTCGACGCCTGGGACGACAAGGCGCTCCGCTGGGGCACGATGCCCGCGTGCGACGATGCCGGGCCGAATCCGGCGCAAGTGCGGCGGCTGGCGAGTTTCGCCCTGCCGCGCGGCGCCTCGGGCCAGCCGCTCACCGTCAGCGGCGGGGCGCTGGCTGACTTTGTGCGGGGCGACACCAACGGCCTCGTCACGTTGGTCCTCGTGCGCGAGACCGGGGAAACCGATCCCTCGGGGCTCGTCCACGCCTTCGCCTCGCGGGGGCATCCCTCGGCGCGGCCGCCGACCCTGCGCGTGCGTTGAACTTTTTCCGCCTCGATTACCCCAATGATTCCTAAATTGCCGTTCCTCCTCTTTTTTGCCGCCGGTTTGGCGTCGGCCGCCGTCGAACCCGACTTGGCGCGTGAGAACGTGAAGTTCTTCGAGCAGGAAATTCGGCCGCTGCTGGCCAAGCACTGCTACGAATGCCACGGGGAGAAGAAACAAAAGGGCGCGCTGCGGCTGGACCATATTTCCAGTATCCTCGAAGGCGGCGACTCGGGTCCGGCGCTCGAACGCGGGGACCCGGAAAAATCGCTCCTCATCAAGGCCGTCCGCTATCTCGACGAGGATTTTCAGATGCCGCCGAAAGCGGCGATCTCCCCGCGCGAGGTGGCGCTGCTGGAGAAATGGGTCGCGCTCGGTGCGCCGTGGCCGGCGGGCGAAGTGGCGCGCAAAACGGCCGAGACGGACGAGCACGGCTTCACGGCGGAAGCGCGCGGGTTTTGGTATTTCCAACCGCTGGCCGATCCGCAGCCGCCTGCGCCCGCCACGCCGGCGGCGGCGGGGTGGGTGCGCGGCGACATCGATCGCTTCATTGCGGCCAAGCACGCCCAACACGGCCTCACGCCTGCGGCCCCGGCGGACCGCGCCGAGCTTGCCCGCCGGGTTTACTTCGGCCTGCACGGCCTGCCGCCGACGCGGGCCCAGCTCGAAGCCTTCGTCGCAGATGCCGCGCCCGACGCCTACGAGAAACTCGTCGACACGCTCCTTGCCAGCCCGCGCTACGGCGAACGTTGGGCGCAGCATTGGCTCGATCTCGTGCGCTACGCCGAGAGCGACGGCTACCGAGCCGACGGCGCACGTTCCGGCGCGTGGCCCTACCGCGACTACGTCATCAAGAGTTTCAACGCCGACAAGCCCTACGACCGCTTCGTGCGCGAGCAACTCGCCGGTGACGAACTCGCGCCCCACGACCCCGAGGTGCTGGTCGCGACGTCCTACCTGCGCGCGCCGATTTACGAGTGGAACCAGCGCGACGTGCGCGGGCAGGCCGAGCTGATCGTGACGGACCTCACCGACAATGCCGGCGAGGTTTTCCTCGGGCTCAGCATGGGCTGCGCGCGCTGCCACGATCACAAGTTCGACCCGATTCTCCAAAAGGACTACTTTGCGTTGCGCGCGTTTTTCGAGCCCGTGCTCTGGCGCACCGATCTGAAGCTCGCGTCGCCCGATGCGCAGGCCGAGTTCGCCCGCAAGCAACGCGCCTGGGAGGAAGCCACCGCCGACGTGCGCGCGCGGATCGAGGAATTGATCGGCCCCGCCCGCGAGAAACTCGTCACGATAGCCTACAAGCGCTTCACCGACGACATCCGCGCGATGATGGACAAGGCCCCCGCCGAGCGGACCGCCGCCGAACAGATTCTCGCCACGATGGCCGAGCGCCAACTGGAGCACGAGCGGGTGAACTTCGACCTGCAGAAGGCCCTCAAGACGGCTGCCGACCGCGCGCTCTACAAGAAACTCGACGCCGAGCTCAAGCAGTTCGACGCGATCAAACCGAAGCCGTTGCCCGCCGCGTTCGTCGCGACCGACGCCGGCCCGAAGGCGCCGGTGACGGTGTTGAAAAACAAGCGGGGCGAGACCGAGGTGTCGCCCGCCTACCTCACGCTCATCGACCGCACGGAGCCCGCGATCACGCCGCGACCGGATTCGACCGGCCGGCGCTCGGCGCTCGCCGAATGGATCACGCGGCCGGACAACCGCCTGAGCACGCGCGTGATCGTCAACCGCGTCTGGCAATACCACTTCGGCCGCGGAATCGCGGGCACGCCGAACGACCTCGGCCACCTCGGCGAACGGCCCACGCATCCCGAGCTGCTCGACTGGCTCGCGCGCCGTTTCGTCGCCGAAGGCTGGAGCCTGAAACGGTTGCACCGTGAGATTTTGCTCTCGGCGACCTATCGCCAGACCGCGCGCGGCGGCGTTTCCGAAACGGCGGCGCTCGTGGATCCGTCCAATAAGTTTCTCTGGCGCTTCAGCCCGCGCCGGCTCGACGCGGAACAGGCGCGTGACGCGATGCTGGCGGCCAGCGGCGAGCTCAACCTGACGGCGGTCGGCGGGCCGGCGGTCGACGGCACGCTTCAGCCGCGCCGGTCGATCTACACGGAAAAGAAACGCAACAATCAGAACGACCTGCTCCGCAGCCTCGACGCGCCGCCGGGATTCACCGGGATCGCCGAGCGGCAGAACACCTCCACGGCCACCCAAGCGTTGCTCTTCATGAACGGCGATTGGGTGCTCGCCCGCGCGCGGAAACTCGCCCAAAACGCGCCCGACGTGGAGTCCGCGTGGCGCGCGGCTCTGGGCCGGCCGCCGTCGCCGGATGAAGCGCAGCTGGCCGAGGCCTTCATCGCGAAGCGCGTCGCGGCCTCGCCGCCTCCGGTCGCCGCGTCGGCTCCGATGCGCGCGGCCGGGCCCGGCACGTTTCGCGAGAACACGCCGCAGGAGCGCATCCAGGTGCGCGGGGCTCCGCGCGAGGGCGACGAATTTTCTGTCGAGGCCGTGTTCACGCTCGATACGCCGGACGATGGCATCGCCCTGCGCACCATTGTCTCGCGCTGGAACGGCGCCCGCGGCTCGGAAGAAGGCCACGGCTGGGCGCTCGGCATCAACGGCCGACAGGCCCCGCTCGCGCCGCTCGGGCTGACGATGCAACTCGTGGGTGAGGACGATAACCAGAACACCTCCTATGAGAATCTGTCGTCCGGCATCGTGCTCACCCCGGGCACGCCGTATCACGTCGCCGCCAAAGTCTCGTGCGCCGAGCACACCGTCACATTTCGCGTGACCGACCTCGCGCAACCGGGAGCCGAGCCGCGCGTCGCGGTCGTGCGGCACGGAATCGTGTCGAAACTCAGCCGCGGTCAGGGCGCGCCGGTGATCGGCGGATTGTCCCGCCGCAGCGCCCATCAGTTCGACGGCGAGATCGTCGCGGTGCGCATCGCCGCGGGGCTGTTGCCGGACACGGCGTTTTCCGCCGATCCCGCCCGCTGGTCGGCCGACGATCTGACCTGGGTCGCGGCGCGGAAGAACGGCGCGAACTTTGCGTGGGCGACCGATGTTGGCACGCCCGACAGTCCCGATCCGCGTCGTCGCGCGATGGGCGATCTCGCCCATGTGCTGCTGAACTCGAACGAGTTTCTCTACCTCCACTGATTCGCGCGTCTCCGCCCCGAAAAAATTCCCCATGGCCTGCAATAATTTCGTCAACCCCTCGTCTCGCCGCGATTTTTTGCGCACCGCCGGTTGCGGTTTCGGCGCGGTGGCGCTCGCCGCGCTCCTCCGCCAACCCGTCTTCGGGACGACGGGTGCCATTCCAAGCTCGGCCGCCGCACTCCCGCAGCGCGTCGGCAAGGCGAAGAACGTGATCTTCCTCTTCATGGAAGGCGGACCCAGCCACCTCGACACCTTCGACTACAAGCCGCTTCTCAACGAACTCCACGGCCAGAAGCTCCCCGCGAGTTTCAAAGAGCCGATCCTTGCGATGGGCGAATCCGGAAATCCCATCCTCGGCTCGAAGCGCACCTGGCAACGCCACGGCCAGAGCGGGCTGTGGGTCTCGGATTGGTTCCCGCACGTCGCCGGTCATGCCGACGATCTCGCAGTGATCAACTCGTGCGTCTCCGACGGCATCAATCACGCGGGCGGCGTTTGCCAGATGAACACCGGCTCGATCTTCGGCGGACGTCCGTCGCTCGGCGCGTGGGTTTCCTACGGCATCGGCACCGAGAACCGGAATCTGCCCGGCTTCGTCGTCATCAAGGACAGCGAGAAAGAAGTGATCAACGGCTCGCGCAATTGGGGCACGGGTTTCATGCCGGCGGTCCACCAAGGCGTGGAGTTCAGCCCCGACGGTGTGCCGATCCGCCACCTCGACGCCCCGCGCGGGCTCTCGAGCGCACGCCAGCGCGACAAGTTGGATTTTCTCGGCCAGCTCAACACCCGCCACGCCGCGAGCCGCGCCGACAATACCGAACTCGAAGCGCGCATCCGCAGCTACGAGCTCGCCTACCAGATGCAGGCCGAAGCACCGGGCGTGGTCGATCTCTCGAAGGAGACCGAGGCGACGAAGACCCTTTACGGCCTCGGCGAGCGCGACACCGCCGTCTTCGGCCGCAACTGTCTGCTCGCACGCCGCCTCGTGGAGAACGGCGTGCGTTTCGTGCAACTTTACAGCGGCGCCGGCAGCGCCTGGGACAGCCACACCGAGCTGGAGCCGAAGCACTCGAAACTCTGCCGCTCGGTGGACAAGCCCATCGCCGGATTGTTGACCGATCTGAAAGCGCGCGGACTGCTCGACGAGACGCTCGTGATCTGGGGCGGCGAATTCGGCCGCACGCCGATGAGCGAGCAAAAAGGCGGCCGCGACCACAACCCCGGCGGCTTCACGATGTGGATGGCAGGCGGCGGCGTGCGCGGCGGGCAAGTGATCGGGCAGACCGACGACCTCGGGCTCTACGCGATCAAGGACAAGCTCCACGTCCACGACCTGCACGCGACGATTCTCCACCTGCTCGGGATGGACCACACGAAGGTGATCTATCCGCACCAAGGCCGCCCCGAGCGCATCGACCAGAACGAAGGCAAAGGCTACACGAAGATCGCGAAGGGCACGGCGTGAGAGGAAGGGAAGTTGAGAGCTGAGAGTTGAGAGCGGAGAGTCCGATCTTCGGAGCGCGGGCACAGCGTGGCGCGGCGTGAAGGGCGGGTCGAAGACCCCGCCCTACCTTGGACGGCGCTCACTTCCGCCAGACGCGGACGCGGTGATTTTCACTGTCGCCGATGAAGACGGCGCCGTCGCGGTCCACGAAGACTCCGTGCGGACGGGCGAGCCGGGCCTTCAGCGGGTCGTCGCCGTCGGGGCCGTCGCCTTTTTTGCCGTCGCCGACGAGGACCTCGATCGTGTTTTTCGCGATGTCCAGATATCGGATCGAGTGTGATTCGGTGTCGGCGAGGTAGACGTTGCCGGCGGCGTCGAGGGCGACGCCCTTGGGCCCGGCGAGCGTGGCGGCGAGGGCGGGACCGCCGTTGCCGGTGAAGCCGGATTTGCCGGTGCCGGCCACGCGGCGGAGCGTGGCGGTTTTTGGATCGAGGCGAAGCAGCGCGTTGCCCTCGCGGAGCGCGAGCCAGCAGGTGCCGTCGGGCGCGAAGGCGAGGGCGCGCGGCCCGTGGAGAGGCGAGCCGGTGATCGGCGCGCCGTCGGGCGCGGTGCGTTTCTCGCCGGTGCCGGACCAAGTCGTGATCGTGCCGGCGGCGAGGTCGAGGCGGCGGACGCGGTGGTTGAGGACGTCGCACACATAGAGCGCGCCGGCGGCGTCGAAGGCGAGGCTGTGCGGCTGGTTGAACTGCGCGGCAAGGGCCGGGCCGCCGTCACCGGAGAAACCAAGGGCGCCGGTGCCGGCGACGGTGGAGATGAGGCCGGTGCGGGCATCGACGCGGCGGACTAGGTGGTTGAGCCGCTCGACGAAAAAGAGATGGCCGGCGCGGTCCCAGGCGAGTTCGTAGGGCTCGTTGAGGGCGGCGGCGGTGGCGGGACCGCCGTCGCCGGCGTAGCCGCGGGTGCCGCTGCCGGCGACGGTCTCGATGCGGCCGTCGGCGAGGACGCGGCGGATGCGGTGGTTGTCAGTGTCGCAAAAGTAGAGCGCGCCGTCGGGTCCGCGGGCGACGGCGAAGACGTTGTTCACCGTGGCGGATTTGGCGGGACCGCCGTCGCCGGAGAACCCTTTTTGGCCGTTGCCGGCGAAGGTGGAAACGGTGCCGGCGGAAAGGGCGGCGGGGGCAAGCATCAGAACGAGAGCGGCGAACAAAAGGGCGGACGAGCGCATGGCGGAGTTACTTTTTTGGGGCCGCGGGCGGCGGGGTCCAGACGAGGACTTGCTTGTCGGCGAGGAGTTTCTCGCGAAGGCGGGCGCGGTCGATGGTTTGGACGGAGGTTTTCTGCGCGATGGCGTGGGCGGCGGCGGTCGCGGCGCTCTGGCCGAGGACCATAAAGACGGGCTCCATGCGGATCGAGCCGTAGGCGATGTGGGTGGCGGAGAGCGCGACGGGCACGAGGAGGTTTTCGCACTCGGCGGCGCGCGGTGTGATCGCGTCGTAGGCAATGCCGTAGGGCTTGGGGACTTTCACCTGCACGTCGCCCTCGTTTACGACGTGGCCGGCGGCGTTCACGTAGCGCTGGGTGTGGTGGGAATCCATGTTATAGGCGCCGAGGCCCACGGGATCGGCGGCGATGTCGCGGCCCCGGCAGTGGTGCTCCGTCATGACGGCGGCGCCGGTCATGCGGCGGGCTTCGCGCACGTAGAGTTGGTCGGACCAACCGCTGGTGGCGGTGAATTCGTCGCGGCTCACGCCCCAGCGGGCAGCCTCGGTGCGGATTTTTTCCGGGACGCGCGGGTGGTTGGCGAGCGTCCACATGAGGCCCTGCTGATAGGAGAGATGGGCGGCACGGATGCGGTCGCGGGTGGCGTAGTCGGCGTCGGGGTAGGCGTAGTTTTCGCCGATGAAGTCGGTGGAGAAACCGGTGTTGTTGTTGGTGTCGGTCTTGCGGTTGGGCATCGACGCGTTGTGCAACGGGAGAATTTTGAGGCCGGCCTCGAAGTTGCGCAGGAGAAGTTCGTAGGCGCGTTCGTCGTAACCGGCGGGCTTGGTGAACGGGATGCGGTTGGCGGGGTCGTCAGTGAGACACATCCGGAAATTGTAGGCCTGCACGCGGGCGTCGCCGGCGCCCTCGACGCCGGGGCCGGTGGCGGCGACGCCGGGGAGCAGGCCGCTCGCGGGATCGCCGGGGATGACATAAGGCGAGATGCCGCGGAGAAACTGGTGGGCGATGGCGCGCTCTATCTGGACGCCGTTGAGGGTCTCGCCGAACTCGGCGTTGGCCTCGCGGCCGACGCGGTAGGCGACGCCGGTCTTGGCCATGAGATCGCCCTCGTAGGTGGCATCGATGAACACTTTGGCGCGGACGACGCGGCCGGATTCGAGGCGGATCGCGGTCAGGCGGGAGCCGGTTTTCTCGACGGCGCGGGCGAGATCGAGGCGCTCGCGGCGGAGGACGTTGAAGTTGTTCTCGCGCACGAAATCCTCGAAGATTTTTTCCGCGACGTGCGGCTCGAAGGTCCACATGGCGGGTTCGCCGGGGTCGGTGGCGGACTGGCCGATGCTGCGATAAGAGCCGAGCGGCTGGCGGGTCCAGGCCTCGGGGCGCGCGTAGTGTTGGGCGACGCGCTCGTAGAATTGGCGGGCGAGGCCGCCGATGGCGCGCTTGTTGCCGATGTCGGTCTGGCCGAGGCCGCCGCTGCTGAGGCCGCCGAGGCGGGAGTCGGGGCTGACGAGAACCACGGAGTGGCCGAGGCGGGCGGCTTGGACGGCCGCGATGACGCCGCCGGCGGTGCCGCCGTAGACGCAGATGTCGGTTTCAACGGGCGCGGGAGTGGCGGCGCGGGCGGTGAGGGTGACCGCGAGGAGTAGGGCGCAGAGGCGGGGGAGCATCCCGAACACCAAGCAAGGAATTTCGCCGCGGGCAATCGGCGAGTGCGGTCAGGGAGACAGGCGGCGGCGGGGGTCGATGAAGAACCAGCAAAGAGCCGCGACGGCGTAAATACTCCCGATCAATTGCAGCGGCGAAAGCCACTTCCCGGCGGTGCCGGAACGTTCGACCAACCAAGCCAGCACGATCGGCGAGAGCATGCCGCCGACCTGCCCCACCGTAGTCACGGTCGCGCTCATCAAGCCGGGTTGCTGTGAGCTGATTTCGATGCACCTCGCCCAGCGAGCGCCGGAGGCCATTGCGACAGCGGGATGCCAGCCGAGCTCAGGCTTGCGGTGGAGTTGGGGGGCGCTAGGTTTCCGCGATGAAAACGACGGTCTCGGAGCGCATCTCGATCGATCCCCGGATTTGCCACGGCAAGCCGGTGGTGACGGGCACCCGGGTGCCTGTCGGCAACGTCGTGGGCGCCCTTTCGGCCGGGCAGAGCACGGCTTCCGTGCTCGAGGATTATCCCACCCTGACTGAGGCCGATGTCCAAGCCTGCCTCGCGTTCGCCAGCCGATTGGCGCAGTTCGAAATGAGCGTGGCCTGAACCAAGGTCGTGCGTTTCTTCCTCGACGAAAATTTTCCGCGCGCAGCGGTAAATGAACTTACTGCGGCGGGACACGAGTGCAGCCGGGCCTTGGAACATTTTCCGGCTGGCGCCCCGGACGACGATCTTTTCGCCAAGGCTCAGGAATTGGGCGCCATCTTCGTCACGACGGATCGCGACTTTTTTCACACGGTTCCTTGGTTGCACCACCACCATGCGGGGGTGATTGCCATCACGCTGGCCCAGCCCAACCGCGTCGCCTTGCTGGCGCGACTGCGAGACGCGGTCGGGAGGTTGCAAGGTCAGGAAAGTTTTCACCGAGTCTGGCTGCTGACGGACGACCGACTGTTCGAGCGGTAGGCGCGCACCGCGAGTGCCACGCAAACGCCGACGACGCCGAAGCGGGCGGGAGTGGGTTTGGGCGAACCCGCTGCCGGGCTCGGGCTCATGGGCTTCATGGGGCTATTGCGAAGCTGTGGTCGCGGTGGGGTTTTCGTTGCAGAGATAAACGGTGCGCGGGGCGTCTTCGACCATCACGGGGAAGCGGGTGAGATCGGAGAAAAACAAGTTGTCCTTGAGATCGTCGCACACGCTGGCCCAGCCTAACCGCGCCGCCTCACGGTGTAGCCGATGCTGTCGATGCGGTGGTCGGTGATTTCGCCGTCGTCGTGGCCGGCGGGCCCAAGACCATTTCGTTTATCGTCGACGGAAAGCTCAACGACGGCGGCGAGCGCCGCCAGTTCGGCTGGGCCCGATTCCCGCGTGAACTGCGCACGATCACCGCCACGGATCGGGTTACCATAGCCCCCAGAATCCGCGGCGAGATGCGACAAGTCCGCATCTACGACCGAGCGCTGATGGTTTCGGAGGTCATCGGCAACTGGCGGGCAGCGGCGAAGTAGTCTGGAAAAAGGGGGGGCATGCCAAGGTGGCCGACGATTGCAGTGGCGATGGAGGCGGGTGGAGCTAGGACGTGGGGCGCGTCGTAACGATTTTTTCCCCGTCATGCATCGACTCAACTTCCGCCAAGTTCACCTCGACTACCATACCAGCGGGCTGATCCCGGGGGTGGGCGCGAAGTTTTCAAAAAAGGATTTTCAGGAGGCGCTGAAGATCGGGCATGTCGACTCGATCACGCTGTTTTCGAAATGCCATCACGGGTGGAGTTACCATCCGACGAAAGCGGGACGGCGGCATCCGCAGTTGAAGACGGATTTGTTGGCGCGGCAGATCGACGCGTGCCGGGAGATCGGTGTGCGTTGCCCGATTTATCTGAGTGCGGGCGTCGACGAGCGCCTGGCGCTGGAGCATCCGGAGTGGGTCGTGAAGCAGCGCAACGGCGTGAGCTACGATCCGTTGCAGGCGGGTTGGTTCAAGCTCTTGCGGTTCAATTCGCCCTACCTCGACGTGCTGTGCGCGCAGATCGAGGAAGTGGTGCGGCGGTGGCCCGACAATGACGGGATTTTTTTGGACATCGTGGGCGCGCGGCACGACTACGCGGAGCCGGCGTTGCGGGAGATGAAGCGCCTCGGGTTGAACCCGGAGGTGCCGGCGGAGGTGGAGACGTATGCGCAGCGGGTGCTGTTGAACTACTACAAACGCACGAATGCGGCGGTGCGCCGGGTGCGGCGGGATACGCCGGTGTTTCACAACGGCGGGCATGTGCCGGTGGGCGCGCGGAAGTTCAACGGGTTCAATTCGCACTTCGAACTCGAGTCGTTGCCGACGGGCGGGTGGGGCTACGATCACTTCGCGATGTCGGCGCGGTATGCGGCGACGCAACCGCGGGATTTTCTCGGGATGACGGGGAAGTTTCACACCACGTGGGGCGAGTTTGGCGGCTTCAAGCGGCCGGCGGCGCTGCGGTATGAATGCGCGGCGATGCTGGCCTACGGCGCGAAGTGCAGCATCGGCGACCAGCTCCATCCCGACGGGACGATGAATGCCGACACGTATCGGCTGATCGGCACGGCTTACGCGGAGGTGGCGAAGAAGGAAGCGTGGTGCGACGACGTGCGGCCGGTGGCGCGGATCGCGCTGGTGAGCGCGGAGCGGAATCAGCCGGCGGCGCGTTGGACCGATACGATCAGTAAGGCAGACGAAGGCGCGGGGCGCATGCTGCTGGAGGCGCACCTGCCGTTTCTCGTGCTCGACGAGGAGTCGGCGTGGGACGAATTCGAACTCGTGGTGTTGCCGGAGTCGGCGGGGCTGACCTCGGGGCAATCGAAACGTGTGGCCGAGTTCTTGCGGCGCGGCGGAAAGATTCTCGCGGCGGGCGGCGCGCTGTTGGATGCGGCGCGCACGGGATTCGCGCTCGATCCGGGGGCGCGTCTCGTGGGACGCGCCGCGCTCGCGCCGGATTATCTCGTCGCGACGGCATTGACGCCGGGGGTGCCGGTGCGGTCACCGATCGTGATCGCCGGCGGGGCTTGGGACGTGGAACTTGCGGGCGGGCGCGAACTGATCGGCCGGCGCGCGCCGTATTTCAATCGGACGTGGGAGCACTTTTGTTCGCATCAGCACGCGCCGGATGCGCCGGGCGCGGTCGGGCCGGGGGCGGTGTTGAGCGCGGCGGGCAATGTGGCGTGGTTCGCGCACGATGTGTTCACGCAGTATCGGCAACACGGTCAGCCGCTCTACCGGGACTTTGTGATCGAAACGATCCGGCTGTTGCTCGACGGGGCGTTGCCGAGCCGGACGAGCCTGCCGACGGACGGGCGCTTCAACGTGCAGGAACAACCGGCGGCGCGGCGCTATGTGGCGCACCTGTTGTATGCTCCGAAGTCCCTGCGCGGGGGCGCGGTGCCGACGAGCCACGGAATCGCACCCGGCGTGGAGATCATCGAGGAGCTGGTGCCGCTGCGGGATGTGCGCGTGGCGCTGCGGGTGCCGCGGCCGATCAAGACGGCGCGGCTCGTGCCGGAGGGCGAGGCGGTCGAGTTTACGCAGACGGGCGACACGGTGGCGTTCACCGTGCGGGAATTCACCGGGCACCAGATGATCGAGCTGGGGTATTGAAGGGAAAAGTTGGCTGAGAGTTAAGAGTTGAGAGCTGAGAGCCTGATCGGCGGGGCGCGGGGCCCGGGTGATGGTGGGCGGAGCGGAAGCCAAAGGATTTTCTGGCGCGGGACGGCGCGGGGCGCTTGGCTCGCCGTCTGTTCACCCGCCCGGGTGGCGAAATGGTAGACGCATGGGACTTAAAATCCGCAAAGGATAATAAGTGGGTGCGGTTGTTAACTTTTGTAATCCATTTGACCCTATAGTCAAAGGCGAGATTCAGGTTCCATAGGGTAGCGACTCGTGAACCTATTTGGCCATTTCTTGGCCACTTTTTCTGTCAAAATGCGAGAAGGGGTGCATGAGGTGCACTTCATCTAACGCTCGCATTCCGGAACAAGATTCTCACCAATGCGCATCGAATTGCCCGGATGGCGAAATGGTAGACGCACTGGACTTAAAATCCATTGGCCGTAAGGCCGTGCCGGTTCGAGTCCGGCTCCGGGCACCATAGTTGGATTACGACACTATCGGCAACCTAGAGTCACCGCGGGTGAATTTGTAAAACGGGCAACCAAGTGTGTGCAGAGTGGTACCACGCGTCTCTCGTTTTATAATTGGGTCTGAGGGAGTTTTTAGGAGACAGATTCCGACACAGCGGCAAGAGTCCAACCGGATCAGCTTCTTCGCTCAATTCTTAACATGCCGTCTACCAAAACCATCGTCATTCATTCGGGTGGCCTCGATTCATCGGTGCTTCTCTACCACCTAGTGGATGCTGGACATACGGTCAGTTCGCTTTCCGTGAATTACGGCCAACGACATGTGAAGGAATTGCAATGTGCTGCAGTGATCGCTAGCGGCCTGGGTGTTCCCCATGAAGTAGCGGATTTGAGTGCTATCGCGCCATTGCTTGCGGGAAGCAGTTTAACCTCTCCCGAAATTCCAATTCCCGAGGGGCACTATGCGGAGGATAACATGAAGTCTACTGTGGTGCCTAATCGTAACATGATCCTGCTTTCGATTGCCGCTGGTTGGGCAATCTCTCAAAAAGCGGACGCAATCGCTTATGCCGCGCATAGTGGCGACCATGCGATCTATCCTGATTGTCGCACTGAATTCGCTGATGCCATGCGTCATGCAATCAGTATCGCTGATTGGCATAAAGTAGATCTGATCCGTCCCTTTGTAACAAAAACGAAGGCCGATATTGTTCTTTTGGGTGCGGAGTTGAATGTGCCGTTTGCCGATACGTGGTCGTGCTACAAGGGTGAGTCGCTTCATTGCGGTCGTTGTGGGACCTGCATTGAAAGGAGGGAAGCGTTCCACCTGTCAGGAGTTTCTGATCCGACTCCGTATGCCAACGGTGCGCCATCTGTTGAGGCTTTAGTTCAAGCAAATTGGAAGTTCGTGTCATGATCACCTGCAGAAAGACCTATTCCGACATACCCTTTGCTCATCGTCAGCACCACCACGATGGGCACTGCGCACTCATCCATGGACACAACTGGTCCTTCACTCTTACTTTTGGATGCCGCGAAGCGGACCCTAACGGTTTCGTTGTCGATTTCGGCAAGCTGAAGTTCATCAAGAAGTGGATCGACGATAACCTCGACCACGCTTGCGTGTTCAACGAGTCCGACCCGCTTCGCGAACAGATCGTCGCCTCCTGTCCTGGGGCATGGAAGATCTACCTCGTGCCGAGTTGCTCCTGCGAAGGACTCGCCCATCATTTATTCAAGGTGTTTGACCATCTGGTGCGTGAGCACACGCAGGAGCGCGCCTTTGTGGTTTCCGTCGAGGTGGTGGAGGATTCAAAGAACTCCGCAACCTACGTTGCTCCCAAGCTGCCGACTCCAACCCGATGAGCACCGTCCCGATTTACGAGACCTTTTACACTTGGCAGGGCGAAGGGGTGCACATGGGCCGCGCCGCCTTTTTCATCCGCTCCTTCGGTTGTCCCATCCAGTGTCCATGGTGCGACTCCGCCGGCACCTGGCATCCGGACTGGATTCCATCCACCATTGATCGTCTAGCTGTCGATACCTTGGTCGAGGCTGCTCGCAGCACTCGCGCCGATTTCGTCGTAGTAACCGGCGGAGAACCTACCATCCACGATCTCGGCCCCCTCACTTCGGCTCTCCACCAAGCCGGTCTTCCCGCCCACCTAGAGACGGCCGGAGCGTTTCCCATTCGTGGAAACTTTGATTGGGTAACGCTGAGTCCGAAGTGGGCTAAGCTTCCACTCCTTGAAAATCTCGAACGTGCCGACGAACTTAAGCTCATCATCGAGGATGAAACGAGCATTGCCCGTTGGTGGGACAAGATAGGCTCATCCGTTCGCGCTCGCCATGTCTGGCTGCACCCCGAGTGGTCGCAACGCGACAATCCCGCCGTGATCCGCAGCATATCTGGCTGGATCAAAGACCATGCAGGCCCATTCCGCGCCGGTTATCAGCTTCACCGACTTTACAACGTCGATGCTCTCGACACCCGTGCTCGCCCATCTATCCCCCTCGGCGGCAATCCCGCCCTTGGTCACTGATTCCATGCCTAAAGCCCAAAAAGGTATTCAAAAGACCCTTTATACACGCGGTATCGCCGTCGACCGGGTCTGCGTAAGTGAACTTCGTTACCCCCTTACCGCCTTGGATCGCGCCAACAAGGCTCAGCACTCGGTGGGGACCTTTAGCCTCTCGGTTGGCCTACCCCACCTTTCAAGGGGGCTCACATGAGCCGTATTCTTGAAGTGGTGAACGAGCACCGTGGAGAGGTCCCGTGACCATGCAGTCATCCGACGAAACAGGCTTTGTGTAAGACATGGAGCGCGCTAATAATCAGGGGAGTATCCACAATCAAACGACATTCTCCGTGGCTTCATCTCCCAAAGCAAAGCGGCCTCAATAGCGCCATGCCCAAAATTGGATCGTTCGTATCGGTAAAGACCAATAACTGGGGCACCGGAAAACTGGTGCGCTTGGAAATTGCTCGGCGTGAAGCCACCGTCGAGTATTTCGATTCGCCGACGACCATCGAGCGTCCGACCGTGCGATGCCCAGTCACCGACTTGCTTTCAGTCGGCCAACTTGGACCTGAAACCCGGGTTTATTTCTACGATAGCATGGCCGCAAATTGGCGAATGGGCCGGATCAGCGGTCATATTGACGACACTTGCTTTGTAAGCCTGCCGAATAAGGCCCAAGCCAGACTTTCGGAAGCGGCGGTTTACGTGCGTTGGGCAATGCCGCTTGCCGACCCCATCGACCACCTCAAGGCGATGCTAACTGAAACGCCCTTCTTCCACGGGAAGCGTCAGGAGCTTGTGGGCCATCTTGTTCGGCAACGGTCAATCGCCTCGGGTCTGATCGCGCTCCTTTCAGCGCCGGTCTTCCTCGAACGCCACCAATTGGAGGTGGTGGCGCGGGTGCTATCGGATCCGATTCAACGATACCTGCTCGCCGACGAAGTTGGTTTGGGCAAAACGATTGAAGCTGGGATGATAGCCCGTCAGCATGTCTTGGATCACCCGGAAAAACACAACGTCGTCGCTGTTGTTCCGACAGCGCTGACCACTCAATGGTGGCGCGAATTGATCGAGCGCTGCCATATAGGCGGCGACTACGGTCATAATGTGGTAGTTTTGTCCTACGACCAGTTCCTCGAAACTACTGATTTGCAGCCAGACCTCCTCATTATCGATGAAGCGCACCAAATTACGCGACCGGAGCGTGCTGCGCTTTACCATCGGATTCGCGAAGTGTCACATCCAAGTCGATGCGCCAAACTCCTTCTGTTATCCGCCACCCCAATTCGTGGTAACGCCCTCGGATTCCTTAGCCTCCTGCACCTATTGGATCCGGCTTTCTATCGCCTTGAAGCGGGCGATGAATTCCGCGCCCGCGTCGAAAAACGTCAGGAATTGGCAGATATATTCGTTACCCTGACAGACGATCAAAGCGATTATTTCCTGGAGCAGACAGTTAGCAGTGCGGGAATCCTCTTTCCTCAAGACAGTCGCTTGCAGGCACTCGCTGCGGAACTCCTAGCCAGCTTGCAGAATCAAACTGGCGCCGAGTCTAAGCCGGAGGAGCGCAAACGCCTGATAATTAGCCTCCGTTCGCACCTTGCTGAGTCCTACCGATTGGATCGGCGGTTGCTTCGTAACCGAAGGTCTGGGGACATAGAGGGACTGCTCCCTGGTCGAGCTGGGTTAACCGTGTTGCTGATCAACGAGGACTCTACCGCATTGCAGGAAAATTTCGTAGATCTCTGGCGGGCAAGGATCGTCCAAGTCTGCGTTGATGCCGGTCACGAATCCGGACCCGCTTGGGAATGCGTAGAACAATGCTTCGCCTCGATTTTACAGGCCGCTTGGACCTCCGCTGACAAATTTGTCGCTTGGGTTAAGCTTCGAAAGAAGGAGTTGATTAGTTCCTGCGACCGGCGGCGGCGTGACACCGCATCCGCCACCCCTACCTTCGAGGGGGAACTGGAATTCCTCCAATCGATCCTCGAACAAAGTGTGCAACTCGAACAAGCAGATGATCGTCGGCTTGATGCGATATGCGCGGCGGCACTCCAATTTGCGCATGGCGTGGAACGGTTAGTGATCATGTGCACTGATCCAACCGTTGCAGACACCATCTATCGCCGGCTCAATATTCGCTCCACATCACCAATCATTCGGTGCCGCCCAGACAGGTCACATCCAGAGACTTGGCTTCAAAAAGGTCTCCTCGTATGCGACGGGACCGCCGAGGAAGGATTGAACCTTCAGGGCGGCAGCACCGCGTTGTTACACGTAGATTTGCCGCTTTCTCCGAACCGTCTGGAGCAACGGATCGGACGCCTTGACCGCATCGGTATCGGCCGACCGGTCAAATCTGCGGTGATCGTATCTAACGGCACCAAGTATTTTTCCGGTTGGCTAGAACTGCTGAACAAAGGGTGGGGCGTCTTCAGCCGCTCTATTGCATCCCTCCAATACTTGGTGGAGGACGAAATGAACAAACTGCGCCATCAATTGTTGATCGAGGGTAGTTCCGCCTTCAGCCAGAACCTAGTGAGAGTGTCTGGGGATAACGGCGTAATTCAAACCGAGCTTCGCCAAATTCGTAACCAGGACGAACTCGATGCGCTTTGTGCGCAAACAGGGAGGGTGGACGCGTTGCTCGAAGGCATCGAATCCTACGAGCGGAGCGCGGAATCATTCTCGCAGGCGATGAATCTGTGGCTGATAGATGGGCTCGGCTTTCAAAGGGTTGGGGAAGAAAAGCCCGATGATCCCGTTGGTCGCTATCACTACCGGTCCGCCAGTCGAGGAGGGCACCAAACCTTGATTTCGCAGACTGACTTTCTCCGCTGGTTTCGTCGTGGCCTCGACGAAAAAGCAGAACACAAAATTTTCTCCCGCCCGCTGTCCTGGTCTATGGCAGCGCGGCGGGAGACGGCACTGCGCCGCCGGGTGGCGGTTGCTCGCGTCGGCCACCCATGGATCGACGCTGTGGCTGCCCATTTGCGTTGGGACGACCGTGGCACCGCGGTTGCCTTTTGGCGCACCCATCCCCAAGCCAGCTCAACGCCTAAAGTTTTCATCCGATTCACCGCCATCGCGGAAGCCAACACCAAGTTGCTTCAAGATTGGTGCCAAGCCAATCTGTGGGCCAATTCTCGCACCGTACTTCGGATTGCCGATACGGCCTTCCCGCCGCTCCAAATGGAGATCTGGGTCGGTCCAGAATTCCAACCTCCGGAGGATGAGTTGGCGCGAATTCTACAGCGAGAATACGACAAGGGTTCAAACGACGCCAATTTATCCGCCGATCGCTGGCCGAAAGCCCTAGAAGTCGCCGGCCTCAATGCCGAATCCTGGTTCAATCATTGCGACGCAACTCGCCGTTTGGCGGAGCAGGCCATGGTAGAGCACGGAAAGGTGACTGAAGCCACCGCTGCGAGCCTCCAAAAACAGGAGACGGCTCACGCAGAAGTCATTGCACAACTTACCAGTCGGCGGGAAGCGTTAACCGATCAACCTGACGAACAGAAATTACTCGACCGTGATATACGTCGGGCCACCGCGCTGCACGAAATCGTGCAGGCGAGTATCCGCCAGGCCCACGTCCGTTTCGATTCGGTTGCCGCGACTTTTTTGAGTAGGAGTTCCCTAGCATGAGTTCATTCGCCTATTTGCGAACACTCCTTCGCGAATGGCCGAAGCCACCGACCATGGCGGAACCATTGCCCGAACTTCCCTACGAGCGTCTTCGTCGGGCGCTGCTCGGGAATCCAGGCGCGGGGGATCTTGCCTGTCTCATCCGACAGGCTGCACGCCGTGAAGCGGTCGTTCATGGAGTCGCAGTGCGATTGACGGTTCCCTCCGCTCCGCCGTTCCCGGGTTACGAGCAATGGATGGAGCATGGGTGCTCGGTTCGGGTGCTGGGAGCCAACGCTTTTGAGGTGGAGGCCAGCGATTGGAATCCGGCGTGGCTTAGTTCCGTATTTCGGCAGGATAATGGCAATGTGCCATTTCATGCGGTTGAAGCCGAGATGTTGCGTAGTGCAGGCAATCGTAAGGTGCCAAGCGATCCTGCACTTCACCAGTTTTTCGGCATCGATTCCTACCTGTCACTGGCTCAGGCGGAGACGATTCGTTCAGTTATGCTCTCACCTCCGGGATCCGTCCGGGTGGTGGTGCTTCCTACCGGCGGCGGTAAAAGTATGGTCGGACTTTCTGCCGCTTTATTGGGTTCTAGCGATTCGGGACTCTCCGTCTTTATCGTTCCTACTATCGCTCTGGCTCATGACCAAGTCCAGTCGGCCCGCAGCTTTCGTCCAACCGATGCGATTGATGCGTGGGAAAGTGGTTTGTCAGTTGATGACCGCGCGGCGATCCGGGCGCGGATCCAAGCGGGTTCGCAGCGATTGCTCTTCGCAGCTCCGGAGAGCATCGTGGCTACTTTGGCGAGGGACCTCGTGGCCCTTGCGGAACGGGGTTTATTGCGGGCCTTCGTGGTGGATGAGGCGCACCTCATAGGCCAATGGGGTGCATCCTTCCGTCCAGAATTTCAGTCTATGGGTTCGTTTTGGCGTTTTCTTTGGGAAACCGCCCCGGCGGAGCGAAGGTTTCGGACGCTTCTGATGACGGCAACACTTACGCCCGGAACATTCGATGACCTTAGCAATTTTTTCGGGCCGCTCACGGCTGAGCACACTCTTGCCACGGTCCAATTGCGGCAGGAACCGGACTACTATCAGGCGCAATGCGCCACAGTTCATGAAAAAATCGACCGGGTCATCGCCTTGCTACGGCACGGTCCGCGCCCCGCGATCCTGTATGTCACTACCAAGGAAGATGCCCGCTGGTGGCATAGCGAATGCCTTCGCCTCGGTTATGTTCGGACCGGCCTGATTCACGGCGACACGAGCAGCAAGGATCGGGAACGGGCTATCCGTGACTGGCGAGACGACAACCTAGACCTAATGGTCGCCACCTCCGCTTTTGGATTGGGCATGGACAAAGGCGACGTGCGTCTCGTCATTCATGCCTGCGTGCCGGAAACAGTGGATCGTTACTATCAGGAGGTGGGCAGGGCCGGTCGCGACGGTCGCGCGTGCATTTCGGCCGTCATCTGGACGATCGCGGATCGAGAAATTGGCCAACGCATGAGCCAGGCGATGATCATCAGTCCGGAACTTGGCCTGGATCGCTGGCGGACAATGTGGGCTTCTCGGCAGTTCGGTTCCAACGACACCTATTTGGTGAATCTCCGCGCGGTCCGGGCCGGCCTGACTTTCGACAGTGATGACAATGCCAAGTGGAACCTACGGACCCTCCTGCTGCTCGCTCGCGCTCGTGTCCTCCGTATACACTACCGTCCGCTACCTCACGTCGAACGCACGGTTGATGAATCCGACGAGGCACTCAACAACCGCCGTACGCGCTTGCGCGAAGAACATTTCGCCCGTTGCTCGATCGAGCTTCTCGGCGACAATAATCCTCTGAACGAAGGGTCGTGGAACGATTTGGTGGAACCGGATCGCGCGGGTTCCCGCCAGGAAGCCTCGGCCAATTGGCGCCGGATGGCCGCAATTCTGGATGGCGAAGGGACGCTTCCCGATATCCTCAGCGCCGTGTACAAAGTGCCGGCGGCGGGAATTTATTCGGTGGGCATAGACCACACTGACGCAGTGAGCACGCCGCCCATTCCCCAAGCCACGCCGGTTCTAGACATCCTGCTAAAGGCAATCGCCAGCCAGCCCTCTATTCCTCTGATAACATACCGGACGAAGGACCTCCGCGAACAAGGCCGCCTAGTTGTGGAGGTCATGCTTCGCCTCGCCGCCCTCGGGGTTCGCGAGTTTGCCGTCCCCATTGGGTGGAGGACTGCGGCGCACTGGTTTCAGAATATCGGAAATCCCATAGAAAAGCTCAATGCACGCTCCCCCGAGCGATTTATCATCATCCGCGAAATCCACGATGCCGAACCTCTGCTGCACGGTTTGCTGCCGGTTCCTCGCGTAACCCTGCTCGGCCCTGAAGCTGCCGACCGCCCATTGCCGGGCAACCTCCTGCTCATAAATCGTCCCTTGCATTTGATTGTCGTCCCGGGCGAAACTATTGATCACCAACATACCGGACGAACGGTGGAAAGCGGTCCCCACCTTCGCTTGGAAGAGTTTCATCGTTTGTTGCACCAATGAGTCTTCTTAACCGCCCCAGTGACGGCACCCACAGTGTGCTGATCGTCATCTACAAGCTCCTTATGACCGAAGGAGCGATGCCGCGGGAGCGCATCATCGGACTTTGTGCACCCCCGGCGCCTACTGACAGCGACATGGTCGGCAAAACCCTCAACACTTGGCTTGATTTTGGTCTTTTCGAGGAAGGTCCCGGCAAGACGATCAACCTGACGAAAAGCGTTCCTCGTTCCGAGCACACCCTCGCCAATCTACCTCGCCTTGCACGCCAATTGGTGCTTCGCGAAGAGAACAATCCCGACCTCTGGGAAAACAAAGGGGCCAAAGCCAGCGACTTCACACGGGCGATCAGTTGGCTGCTAGCTCAGGATGTTTACGAGGTCACGCTGACGGGTTGGGCTTCCGCCGAAGACCTGCTTCTGAAACAAGTGCCGGCCAACCTCCGCGGCGGGCGCGAGCACGGGTTGATACAAAACGACACCCGCTGGGCCGGCTTGAAGGCGTGGAGCGTCTGGCTGGGCTTTGCTTGGCGAGGGCGCCACCCCAACGAAGTACTCACTCTGGATCCCACGCCGGTTGTGGTCGATGCCATCCCCGGAATCTTCGGTCGCAAACAGTCATTGGCTGCTTCGGAATTCATGGCGAGCTTAACGGAAACAGTGCCGGTACTCGACGACGGCGTCTATCGCCGCATAGTCGAAGATAAGCTGGCGGACCATTCCGGTCCAGACGCATGGAAGGCGCTGCCCGACAAGCACGTTTCGACCAGTCTCACTCGGGCGCTATTGCGCCTGAAGCAGGACGGCGTTCTCCGATTGGAGTTAAAAGCAGATGCCAAGGACCGGGTGTTTCTCACCGGACGGCAGCAGCGGGTGATCGATCAGATCAGCCATTTCAGCTTCAAGCCCTGAACTCGATGCCCACCAAACTCATCGATTTCTGGCCCGACTCCGACAATTGCCGCGATTGTCTGTTTACCGAGGCGGAAGCAGCGGACGAAGCGGTGTTTCTCGCTGTACACCAACCGATGAAGATGGTGCGGCAATACTACGGCAATTCCGCCAAATCCGCAGAATTGGTCGTCGAGGAAGATGTCCTCGCGGCCTTGCTTGTGCCGGAACCGAGTAGCGGGACCTTGGTGTTACCGATAACGGGGGCCTCCGGCGCGGGAAAGTCCCATATGATTCGGTGGTTGGACGCGCATCTGAACCTACGCCGTGACCGTGACAAACGTCACGTTGTCCGAATTCCGAAGAGTTCAAGCCTTCGAGGCGTGTTGGACCTTATACTTAAAAACCTGCCGAAGAAATACGATCCCATCCGGAACCAACTCGACGGTGCGCGTATGCCAACCACACTGTTGGCCGCCACCCAGTTGCTGAACACGCAATTGCGCATCGCGTTGGAAATTCTAGGTAAAGAGGCCGAGCAACGTATCAAGGACCGCAGGGAGAAAATGGGCGACAGGGCTCGGACCTCCCATTGCGCGGAGCGCGGTCTGATCGCTCTTCTCCGGGATCCGGAGATCAGCAAGCATTTTGACTCCCACGATAAGGAACTCGGAGTGATTGCCCGGATCGCAGAGCGTTTCCTGCACGGAAATAAGCAACATGCGGGCGTTGAAAAGTTCGCCTTCCACGTCGACGACCTTGCGTTCCTGGATGATCAGTCCACTGCTGCCCTTTCAAGCGCCACGCGGATCTATGCCGCCCAGTTGCGGCGTCCGGATACTCGCGCCGAGGCGATCGGCTTCCTCAATGAGGTTATCGATTCGGCACTCAACAAGATGGTCGAATTGGGTGGGGCGTCCCTGACGGACATCTTCATCGATCTCCGCCGTGAGTTGTGGGCGGACAAACTCGAACTAGTTTTGTTGATCGAGGACTTCGCCGTCCTCGCAGGTATTCAGCGCCCGCTGATGGATGCCATGATCAAGGAGGGCATTCGCGATGGCCGCCGGGAACTTTGCATCATGCGAACCGCGCTCGCCGTCACCTCTGGCTTGCTACCAGAAACTGTGATGACGCGCGCTCAGGCGGTCTGGAGCATCGATAGCAAACCATACGCTAGTGCGGATGAAGCGATCGAGAACTTCTGTGATTTCGTGGGGGGGTATCTCAATGCCGCCCGTCTGGGTACGAAGCGATTGCGGGCCGCTTTCGATGAGAAGGGTGTCAAAAACGATTGGGTTCCCTCCTATTACGAAGAAGTAGGCGAGCAGTTGAGTGACACTGACAAACGACTGTTGACGGCTTTTGGCACCAGCAAGCGGGGCGAGCACCCACTATTCCCGCTCAATCGCCTAGCCATCACCGAACTCGCGAATCTCAACGTAAAGGAGGGCGAAACCTACCGCTTCGATCCCCGCACCCTGATGCACCGGATCATTCGCGAAACGTTGGTCACGAACCGAACTCCATTCGCCACCAAATCATTTCCACCGTCGAATTTTGGCGGCTTCAGCAATCGCCTTTTGGAGACCCGCGTCAGTTCGTTGATCCAGAATACCGCCGGTGGCCAAGCAGATCGGGCCTCTGCCATGGTGTACTTTTGGGGCGGCGCACCGCGCACAGCGGGCGAGGCCGCCGCCGTGCCCAACGAGATCTTTGAGGCCTTTGGGATCGAAATCATCGATTGGAAAGCCAAACCCGAGTCCCGTTCTCCGGCGACAACTTCAGGCCCGGCGGAAAAACTAGAAACGCAGACTGCTACGGTGGAAGGTAGATGGGGTCCCGTTTTGACCGAATGGCGCACTAAAGGCACCCTGGCCCAAAGGGACGCAAATTCCATCCGCAACATGCTGGTGGATGGCATCGGCAAATGGATGGACTGGGATGCTTTGCTCTTGGTCGAGGTTCCCCTGAACGGTGGGGACATCTGGCTGCCAAAAGTGAAGGTCGGTAATCCCAATTCCATCGACAAGGCCATGGCGGTGGTCGCGACCGACGATGTTATGCACGACGTCAAGGCGACCAACGAATTCTTCACCGCGATCGCGGCGGTCGTTCGTTACGATCTGCGCCGCAATTGGGACTACGAGGACGGCGAAATCGACGCGGCCGCCTACGCCAATTTGATCTCTCGCTTAAGCGCTGAGACCGCATTGTGGCTTGACCAACGCGGTCCCTACTTGCGTCCCGCTTTGGTCGAATCCGTCGGCCGAGCACTGCTCATCGACGCCCGCGTATTGAATCTGCCCGGTGCGAGCGCAATCACCGACGCTGAAAATCAGCGCGCTATGCTCGCTGCCGCCCCGGCCAATGAGCCACCCGGCAATTCGGACGCTTGGAGTCGCCTGAAAGCAGGCGCGCATTCCGAACGGGCAGCATTGCTCGCCCCCTTGCTCCGCCGACTGGCGGCGCGTCAAGGCGGTGGCCAACCCCAGGCCGTAGATGGGGCGGTGCTACTCGGGGCGATAAAAGCCACGCGGACCAGTTGGTCGCTAGCCAATCTTCCGGCCGAGTTGCTGAACGAAGCCACTTCCGGCATCCGGGAACCTTTGCGCCGTCTGCGGAATAATTTGGAGGAGGCCGTGCGCCGTCGCCAGGAGGAGGTCACGAAATGGCTCACCTTGGTGATCAGTTCCTTCGGTGAGGAATTTGTGCTGACCGAGGTGCAGGAGCAGATGCGCACCACCCTCCTAAAAGCGCGCGAAAATGGTGTTTTTCGTTTAAGGGATGGCAACTACGAGACGCTGCGCTTGAAAGTGAAGAATGTCGGGGCGCTGAGCGACGCTGTGGCGCAAGCAAGTCGTGCAACGAAAGCGGACACGCCCTTCGGAACAACGTTGGCTGCGCTGGCCCAATTGGATGAAGAGGTCGTTACCAAGTCGAAGGATCTGATCGATAACTATTCTCGGTTTCTGAAGGAAACCGGCACGGACGTGCGTGAAAAGCTTAAGGACGCGCCACCCAGTCCAGACACGATAGCTGCAACGATCGTCACCCATCTGGATTCGCTGGATGCAGAATGGACCAACATGTTGGAGGACACCAGACGATGAAAACCCTGTTGGAACAGAGCAAGGAGTTGTGCGTGGACATCGACCGGATCGCCAACCATGAGAACGACGCCCAACTCGCCCAAAGCCTGAACGTGGTGGCGGATGCAGTGGTAAACCATGCCACTCGCGCCTGCGCCCTTGCGGTCAATTTGAAGGTCATGCGAAGTGATGAATTGCTGGAGGGTCCGTTGATTACCAGGCCGGCTGTAGAATCGCTCCAAAAGAAAATCGACACGCTCAAAAAACGATTGAACGAACGGCGAGGCGACCTGCGCCAAGGAAATACTTGGGCAAACTGTGACAACGAAGCCAACGGTCTCGCCAAGGCTCTCTCTGGGAATCTCGAATCGGCGTGGCGCCGCTTCATCAACACCCAGGTAACCGATACCGCTAGCCTCAGCACTTTCCGGCAGGTGCCGGCATGCAAGGGACCACTTAAGAAAGTCGATGAAATCAACGGGTTGCTAAAGTCGAAGTCGTTCGCTCTGCCGACCACCAAGAAGGAGATTGCAGAAGCGACAGTCCTCGGCCGCGAAGCCAAGGAGGAAATTGGCAAGATGAAGCTGAGCGGTGTGCCCAAGGCAGTCGAGACGCTGCTGAAGAATGCCGCGACCAGCGGCACTCCACTCGGCGACTTATCCGACGAGGTCCTGGCATGGTTGCGCGACAACAAGGAATTCATGGCGGGCCTACGCATCATTGCGGCCCAGCATTAAGGGCTCGTATGGACCCAAGACTCACCGAATTCCTGGGCGAGGTCGAACGAGCGGAGGCGACTCTGCTCGCTTGGGGTCTGGTTGATGGTCATTTCCCGGCGGCGGAAATCGAGGATCGAGCGATCCGTTTTCTCGATCGCACGAATGCTTGGGATGATTACGCCGATGGTATTGCACTGTTGGACGAGTTGGTAGACCGCCGCTTGCTCTTCCGGTGGTATGATGGTGGGTTCAAATACCGCAGTCGGATGGGCGAGGCCGTGCGACTCATGGCGCGCTTACGTCAGTTGTTTCCGCGACATCTCAACACGCCGGGAGGTTGGGTGGGGAGCCCTACATTAGTTGCTGATTTCCGCTTTCTTCTACGTGCACGTGAATATCCTCGTCGTGACATTCCGGCGAAGACGGCAATAGGCCATCAGTTTTCAGAAGCGATACGGTTGACTGTGCTACAACGATGCGCGCTGGAAGCTCTACTTGGAGCGGGCCCAGACACAGAGGGTGCACCGTTGGCGGGATTCCAAGTGCGAGCGACAACGCGTATACTCAGTGAAGGCGCAAATCAGACTGCATCGGGTACCATGGTTTGCGCAGGAACGGGCAGCGGCAAGACGTGGGCCTTCTATTTGCCTGCGCTTACCCGGTTGGTCGGCATGCTGGAGAAGGATTCAACTCAATGGACTCGCGCATTGGCGATCTACCCACGGAATGAATTACTCAAGGACCAATTGACCGAAACCGTACGGCAAGCCCGGCGTTTGAAACCACTGCTACGTGCTCATCGTGTTCGGCCATTGCAGATCGGCACTTTTTTCGGGCCAACACCCAAGACCCCGAAAGATGTGGTGGAGCCGCGTTATGGTAAACCGTGGTCCCGACAGGACCACG
>CALSBN010000052.1:0-25550 GCA_943373185.1 Opitutus sp. GAS368
CTTGGTCGAGTGCGACGTAGAGTTGGCTTTGAACCTCGGAGCAGGAGCGTTGGGCGTAACGTAAGAAGCGTTTGAATTCGGCATTGCTGCCGCCGTCGAAGCCTTCGGCGATGTTGTGCATGATCGAACCGGACGCGCGCTGAATCTGATCCTTTAACCCGTAGTCAGCCGCAAAAGGGCCGATCTTCGTCGCCGAATAGACGCCCCGAGTGAGTTCACGGGCGAGCTGCCAACCTTCGATATCCTCGAATCGGTCGATTTTCATAAAATGAACGAATAGCAAAGCACCACGAAACGAGCACAAAGCACGACGGACGAAAAACCAAGAACCAAGAACTAAGAACTAGAAACCAAGAACCCTGCTCCATCCCCAATCTCATCTACCGTGCGCCCTCCGCGTGCAATCTCAGGCATAGCGCGCGGAACATCTCGGATTGGCCCCAGCGGTGCATCGGCACGTTGTCCCAGCCCAGCAGGAGGAGCCGGCTGCGAAAATGTCCGGCGGGCAACTGCCAGCGTTGCACGATCTCCTCGAGGGTGCGGTCCACGGCAGCATCGAGCGCGGGGAAACGCCCGCGCAGCAGCACGCCGAGGTTGATGCATTCGGCGCAATCGTAGAGCTCGCGTTTATAGACGACGAGGCGCGGAGCGCGGGCGAAGGGCCGCGGCAATCCCGATTCATCAAAGAGGTGGTCCAGGTAGTAGGCGACGCCCCGCTTCAGGGCGGCGGTGCAGCCGGCGTGGCCGGTGAGCCGCTCGATCTTCGCCAGCGCCTTCATCACAAAACAGGTATGAAAGTGATCCACGAAGGGGCGCGCTCCGTCCACGGCATAGGGCCAGGAGCCGTCGGGCAGTTGGCATTGCAGGACGAAGTTCAGGTTGCGTTCGGCTGGGCGGCGGTAGCGCTCGTCGCCGAATTCCTTCCACGCGCTGAAAAGCGTGAAGGCCCGGTAGGCGCTGGCGTTGACGACTTTCTCGCCGCCCGTCGGCGTATACGTGCAGGTGGCGGCGTCGGGCCCTGCGTCGTGGTCGCGGTAGTCGAGCAGGCAGTGGTCGGCGATCGAACGCATCGTTTCCCGCCAACGCGGTTGGGGATCGACGGCGTAAACATCGGCGAAGGCTTCGTAGCAGTAAGGCGTCGTAGTGATGAGCGGCGTGCCCATTTTCAAGACGCCGCCGCGCGTCTGCCAATCGAAAGGGTATCCCCAGCCATGGTGCGTGAAGCCGGGGCAACGCGTCGATTCCAGCACCTCGAGAAAGTGGATCGCGCGGTCGAGATAGGCTCTCTGCCCGGTGACTTGATAGAGCTTCGCAAAACCCATCGCAAAGTGCGCGTCGGAGATCGGGAGCCTCATGCGCGGAAAATAAAACCGGCGGGTCCACGGGAAAAAGGCCTCGCAAACGACCATCGGCAACGCCGCGATTTTTCCCAAGAGAGGGCGGCGGTAATAGAGGTTCTTCGCCGTGCGGCCGAGCTTGCTCGCGTAAAAATCCTGATGGTCTTGCGAGGTCTCGCCGTAGGTGCCGAGCCAAGCGGCGAAGCGTTCGAGGGCGGAAAGGAGCGGAGTAGGATTGGTCGGGACGGGCATTTCGAAGTCGGTAGTTAAGCAGAGTTCGGGCCGGCGGAGGGGGCGGTAGGTAACAACTACGGGCGGACGCCTCGGAGAGGCGTCCCTACCATTTTGGCTTGAGGTAGGGACGGCTCTGCGAGCCGTCCGTGATTGGGGGAAGGCGGTTGTGTTGCTATGACCGTGCGAAATCCTGAATCGCCCGCGAGCGGGCTCCTACATTTGGGCAGATCAGTCTCGGCTTGAGCGTGCATGGGCCCAGAGACTTAGCGAAACCGTCGGGCGCAGAGAGCCGAGCCCGGGGTGGTCAGCGCCGCGACGCAGTCGCGGAAGCCGGAAAACATCCGCTCGATCGAGGCGTCGCGCATGATGTCCTCGCGGGCGGCCGCGCTGAACTGCGCCCGGAGGGCGTCGTCGCGGAGCAAGAGCAGCATTTTTTCCTTCAGCGCGCGGGTATCGTTCTCCGGCACGACGAAGCCGCTCCGGCCCTCGGTCAAATAGTGGATCTCCGGCGGCTGCATGCCGGCTTCGGTGACCACCGGCAGGCCCCAAAAAAAGGCTTGGTTCATCCCGAGCCCGACGTCGCCGGGAATCACAAACAGGTCGGAGAGTTTGAAGATTTTGCTGATCTTGAGGCCGTCGGGATCGTGAACTTCGCCGAGGTGGATGACGTTCTTTTTCTTGATGAGTGCGGGCAGGTCGTAGCCCATCGGGTCGCCGACGATGACACAGCCACAGTCCGGATCGTCGATGCCGTTGAACGCTTCGATCAGATGTTCGACTTTTTTCACCCCACGCATTCGGCCGACGAAGAGGACCACTTTCTTAAACGGAATGCCGAACTCGCGCTTGAGTTCGTCCTTCGTCGCGTTGACGGCGGGGAAGGCCTCGAAATTCACGGTGTTGTTGGCGACGAAAACTTTGCGCCGGTTGCCGGGGCGGATGTCTTTCACCTCGTGTTGCGAATAGAGCACGATCGCATCGCAGAGCGAGTGCACGTAGTAAAACGGCAGGTTGCGCAGCCACTGGTGCGACACCTCAAGGTTCACCCCCTTGTTCCAGTAAACCACCGGGGTTCCGCGCAGCTTTAGCCAGTGAATCAGCGGGAAGATGATGGTGTTTTTGAGGTGGAGGAACAGGATCACGACATCGGGTTTCAGCCGCTCGATCTCCCGTTTGTAGTCCCCGAAAACAAAGGGCATTTCCTTGAAATCAAATTGGGGTGGGTAGGGATTGCTGCGCTCCAATTCGTTGGCGCGAACGCAGAAATCCCAACCGAGCTCACGGAAGCGCTGCGTGAAATAATTGTAGTTTGAAACCCGGTAGTGAAAGACCTTGTTCGAAATCAGAAGCACGCGTCGCATGAAGATCAGGTTTTTGCGTTCCCGGATTCAGCGATACAAGTGTTTTATCGCCGCACATTGGCGGTCCCAACCGTAGCGCGCGGCCCGGTGGGAAATGGCGTTGCGGTCGAACTTCGCGGGCGCAGCCAAGAATTCGTCCAGCGCCTTGGCAATCCCCGCCGGGTCGTTGGTTTCGGTGAGGATGCCAGAGTCGGCGTCGATGTATTGGGGCAGCGAGCCTACGCGGGTCGCGATGATCGGCACGCCGAAGCGCAGACAAAGGAAAATGACGCCGCTTTGATAGATATTTCGGTAGGGCATGACGACCGCTTCGCAGGCGCGCAGCCAAAGAGCGACTTCGTCGTTGGGCACAAAGCCCTCGCGCCACTCAAGGGTGACGCTACGGGGTGAGCGCGCGATGGCGGCACGAATCGTGCGGGCGTAATCCTCGTCGGGGCACCAGCCGGCGACGACGGCGTGGGCGCGGGGAGTTCGGGTGAGACCCCAAGCCTCGGCCAAAAGGTCGACGCCCTTGTAAGGTTCGACTTTGCCAAAGAAGAGGATGACGGGCACGTCGGCCGGTAGTTTGAGTCGCTGTCGGGCTTCTGTGACGGACAACGCCGTGGTGGGCATTTCTTCGTTGAGGCCGATGGAGATGGTGGTGATCCGCGCGGGATCGACCCCGAACTCGGCCGCCAGGCGTTGTGCGACTTGGTCCGAGTGGGCGACGATTTGGTGGGGGAAACGGTAAATCCAAGCGTAGGCCCGGCGAAACAACGCGCTGTTCTCGCGGCTGTGGGGCAGAAGATTGTGCGCGGTGTGAATGTAGGTTTTGGCCCAGAGCCGGAACCAAAGCGGCAGCACGAGTGCATCGAAGAGGATGATGCGGCTCGTGAGCAGGCCGTTGAAATGGAGCGTGCCGCCGCGATGGCGGAAGACGGTCCATAGGAGGCGGACGTAGTAGGCCGCGAGATTCAGCGTCTTTCGGCCGAAGGAACGGCTCGGATCCAAACTGCCTCGGAGATTGAGTTGGGGAATGCCGGCCGCGACGAGGAGCTTATCGAGTCCGTCAAACGAGATTACTGTAAACGTGACGCCGTTGGCGGCGAGCCCACGCGCGAATCCGACCACGTAGTTCGTCTCGAAATCGTGGGGAACGATCAGGTTCTTGATGCGAGATGAAGGCATGATGCGAGGCGGGATCGGGCGGGTCCTAAAGCGAGCGAGGCACCCCGAGTTTGTAGTTGCTCGCGACTGTAGGCCCGACCGGTGGTCGGGCTCTTGTCTCCAGCCACCGACCATCGGTCGGTTCTATATCGGAACATGGTAGACCATCGGTCTGGAGCAAAGGGTGATTTCGCGAAGCAAGGTGCATGATACGAGCTTAGGAATCGCGACCCCGAATCAAGGTGCGCAAACGGGTGGCGAGCCCGCCGAGGGTAAGCCGCTTTTTGCCGCCGCGGTAGTAGCGGCGGGTGACGAGGCGGCCCAACGTTGAGCGGGGTAGATGCAGATCGCGAAAATCTGCGATCATCCGTAGTGCACGGCGGCGCAGACCAGAGCGGTTGAGGGCGATGGGGCCGTCGAAAACGGCGAACCGGTAATGAATCTCGATCAAGCAAGAGGCGCCCGGCGAGAGGTTCGCGGTGAAGAGAACCCGGTCGGTATCGGTGCTCCAGGGCAGATCCGCGCCGTCGCGGGTCACCCGCACGATCGCAGCGGGCTCGGGCTCGGCTTTGGTGAAGTGAAACGCGGCGTTGATGGCGCGAGGATTCTCCACGTGGGCGTGGCGCGAGTTCATTTGGACTTCGCATTGTCGCTCGTCGTGCCAGCGCAAACGATGGAGCCGACGACTTATCTCGCCGAGGCTGGTCCAACGGACGGCAGGTTGGCGGACGTTGACGCGGTGCGCATGAGGAGTGAAGGCGTCGATGCCGTTGAAAAAATTGTCCTGATGCGCCATGAACAAGACGGGATTGCCAAGGAAGAGATCGATTGCGACGGAGGCCTCGGGATATTTTTCCGGGTAGGCCCGGCGAACGGCGGGGAAGCCGTGCCAGTCGGTGTTTACCGCTCGGGCAACCCGCGCCGGATCAGGAGACGGGCTCTCGCCAAGCGGAACGTTGGAATAGTTAAACGTGGCCCAGTAGCCTGCGTTCTTGAGTGCTTTCAGCGTATCGGCGGGGCAGATCCCGTGAGGAAATACCATGACCCGGTCGAAGGGCAGGCCGGTCGTTTCGCGCATGGCATCAAGCCGGGCAAGAGCTTGGCGGACATTAAACACCTGTTCGTTGAGGGGCTTGGCCCGCTGGTTGTCGCCAGGACGCGTCTCGTAGCGGAAAAACTCGTAGCGGTCGTGATTGTTGCCGTGGACAGCGAGGCTTAAGTGCCCGGGATTTCCGCGGACGAGGGCGACGGCGTTCGAGTTGTTGCGGTCGTAGTTCCACGGGATGAAGCCGATCGTGGCGTGGAACCGCTCGCGGTGCATCTCGTCGAGCAGCCCGGCATAGCTGAGGCAGCCGTAGGGCTCGACGAGATAAGGATCGTCGATGGTGAGATTGGCCAATGCGCACGGAGGTAGCCAGCAGCGGTCGCCGCCGGCGTCGCGCAGGAGCAGGAAAAAGGGCGCGACCGCTCCGAATCGGTCGGGCGGATAAGAGCCCGGAGCGGGCGCCGGATTCGACGGTTCGGCGATGCGGGAAACAAGATAGCGGCGGTCGTTGCCGGAACCGAGGCGAAGCAACGCGGGACGGCCGTCGCCTTGACCTGAGACGAGTTTGGCCAGCACGGCCGGCGCGTCGCCGTGGGCGGGAGCGTCAAACGGGAGCGCGGTCGCGGGGCCGAGCCGAAAACGCAACCCGCGCAGTTCGTAGCCGGTCTCGGCGGGCGTGGTGGCGGTAGCGGCAAGCTCGACTGAGCCGTTGGCTTCGGCGGGTCGAACCGTGGCTCCACGGGAAAAAAGTGCGAGTTTTTCAGCGGAGCATTCGGGACCGATTCCGACGATCGCGATGGGCACTTCGTAGGAGGAAGCGGTAGCGGCGAGAGCGGCCAGACGGATCGGTGTAGCGGCGGACAACTCGTCGCCCGGAATCACAACCAACAGAGGTGAGCCGCGAGACACGGCCGAAACCGGCCTAAGTTCGAAACCGAAATAGTGGCAGGCGATTTCGAGCGAGGTCCATGCAGGGCTGGAACGGGCGTTGTCGCCGAGCCAGACGACGACGGGGTTCGAGGGGGACGGGCCAGCGGAAATCATACGCGAGCGGCGGGCGTTTCCGACGGGATCTCCTCGATTGTTTCTGCCGGCGGTTCCTCCGCGCGCGGCGGGGCGGGCACGAACCAGACGACGAGCATCATGATAAACCAGAATTGGTGATCGCCTCTCAGGTAGGTCGATTCAGTGATGTTTACGTAAATGATGGTGATGAGAAGAGTGATGCGGAAACAGGCGAAATCGAAATCTTCCGCCATGCTCGCCAGCAGTTTCGGCAGCGTGACGAAGAGCACGCAGGCCAGCAAAAAGATGCCGACGAAGCCGAGTTGGAGGTAGGTATCGACATAACCGCTGTGCGCCTGCCCCAACACCCAGGTATAACTGGAGGCCCAACCGATGTTGACGAGTCGGCCGATCCAGAAGCCCCCGAATCCCACCCCGAACATGGGGTTGCGGGCGGCGGCGGCGTAGACGTCACTCCAAATATACGTGCGGTCGGTCATAGTGATGTCCCGGCCGAAGGTCGTGATCATCGTGCCGAAGAGCGAGTCGACGTCAAAATTGACGATGCTGTGGGCGGAGACCAACCCGATCAGCAGCATGATGGCGGCGAAGACGGTCTTGACGAAACCGGCGACCTTTTCCGGTCGGTCGCGCAAAGATTGAATCCTGAGGAAAACTCCGGCACCGAGGACTGCGACCGACACGGACGTCATGCTGATCGAATCGCCGGCGCCCTTGAGCAGGTAGATCGCCATCAGCAGGTAGAGGAAATGGAGATTGCGCCACTTGACCTGCGGCCAGTTGCGACGGACCTCCCAGAGAAAATAGATCGCTCCGATCATGGCGATTTGGCCGAGAGTGTTTTTCGACGTCGCGATTCCGGTCCACGACTGCCCTTCGCCCGAGTAGGTGTAACTGATACCGATATCCCGAAAGTAGCGTGTGCACAGGATCGACATCGGCAAGTGGACGTAGAGACAGCGGCGAATCACGGTGAACATGGCGTCCAAGGGGCGTTCATCCGTTAGAACAACGAGGGCCATAACGACCGAACCGATCACCTTGATATACCGTTTGAACGAGACGAACGAGTAGTCGGACCAAAGGATACTCGCCGCCATGTAGGCGAAAAGAAACACCAAGACGGGATTATTTCCGAGGGTTTTGGCCCAACTGAATTGCCGTTTCGCCAAAATAAAGAAGCCGATCACCGTAAGGCCCGCGAAGAAATTTCGATCAATGCTGCTCCCCTCAGTCGGATCGCCGCTTCCCCCGCCGGTGAGTGGAATGCCCCACTCCATGAACCAATAGCCGATAGGATGGCTGGCCACGACCATATACCAGAGCCACGGCCAGAAAAGCGCCTTGCTCGTCGCCGTGTTGTCCCGCTTTCGGTCTGAACGGAAGGCGAAGTAGACGAATATCGTCGCGAAAAGAAGCGCGAGTTTCGGAGGCATGACGGGCGGTCCCCTAGGCAGAGCGCGTTCGGCGGTTTTTCAACACGCAGAGGTAAAACGCCTCGTGGCGTTCGGCCAGCGAGGCTAGGCTGAAACGAGATTCCGCGGCGATTCGACCGTTGCGCCCCAGCGAAGCGCGCAGTTCTGGCGAGGTGAGTAGTTCACGAAGACGCCCCGTGAGCCCGGCGACGTCGCCGGTCGCGAGGAGAAAACCGGTTTGGCCCTGATCGATTCCTTCGGCTACCCCGCCGGTCGCGTAGGCGACGACCGGCTTTTCCATCGCCTGCGCTTCAACAATGACGCGGCCAAGGCCCTCGTGATGGTAGGTGGGAAAAGCCATCAAGGCGCTCGCCGCATACCAGTCGCGCAACTCTTCGACATTGAGGTTGCCAAGGAAAAGCACGCGCTCTTCCAGCCCCGAGCGGGAGATCTCCTGTCTTAACTCGTCGACAAAACTTGAAGAATCGACTCTGCCCGCGAATGCTAGGGCGCACTCGATTCCGTCGCGGCGTAGCGCGGCGGCAGCGCGCACGAGATCGAGCTGACCCTTTTCGCGGGTCACCCGCGCAGGGAGGAGCACAACGGGATGAGGCGGCACCACTGCTAGCGGTTGCGCGTGGGTGTGGCGGAAAAACTCGGTATCGATGCCGTCGGAGAGGTTTGCGAAACCGGGACGAACGTAGGTCGGAAGATCGAGGCCATTGACGCCGGCAATGCCCGCGGCGAGGCGGGCGTGCTTACGGATGGCAAGGTGGAGAAAACGGTCGTTGGCGTAGTGGTTAAGGACGACGAAGGGAACGCCGGCTGCCTTGGCTGCGAGGATCACCTCGTCGGCGTCGGCTCCGCCGAAAAAATGCAGCACGACCAGATCGACCCGGCGGGAGCGAAAGATTGCGGCTGCGGCCGCACCTGCACCGACCGCTTGGCCCGGCTCGGGCGCGAGCTTCATCTTGGCGGTAAATGTTTCACCGAAGAGTTTCCACCCAAGTTTCGGATAGAGCACAAAATCGCGGATCATGCGCTTGAGCTTGGGGCGGAAGGCGGATTCGGAGGAAGCGGCGTGGATGTCTCCGCCGGGTCGGATGGGCAAGGCGTGGAGCACCAGCCGGCCGCGGTGGAGCGGGGCTTCGACCGGCGCGTGCGGCGGCGTGCGGCGGGTCAAGTGCAGGCGAATCACCGTGAGCGCACTGCGTTCGAGGAGCGCGCGGTCGAGGTCGTCGAGGTAGCGCTCGGTGCCGCCGCCCGACTCAAAGGCGTGGGCGAAACGCAGCACGGTAAGCCCGTCGAGCGGCCCAGTAGGCGTGGCGGGTAGAGTGCTCATGGTTGCGGGCTCATGGCGGGGTGGAGGGGAACGCGATCCACTCGGCGTCGAGACGGGCGCGCGGGATCGCAGCGACGGCGGTGGACGAATCGTCCAGTCCCGCGAAAAGCCGAATGCCGGCGGGATCGGCGATCACCGAGCAAACGTAAATGATCGAGGCCGCACACCCATGCCACGCGCGCGCCAGCGGGCGGGCCGATGCTCGCACGGGCCGGAGCGAGCGGCGGTCGATCAAAATCGCCCAGAAAACGTATTGTTTGCCGGGATAGACCTGATGAACGATGTGAAGCCAGTGGTCGTCGTCATAGGGCACAGGGTTGACGCTATTGCGGAAGGCGAGCGCAGGGTCGCCGACGGGCATCGCAATCTCGGTTTCAAGCACCGGGGCGAAGCTCAGCTCGGGCCACTTCTCCGCTGTGAGCACGACGTAGGGGGCAAACGAATAGATCAGCAGCAGGCGGTCGACGTCGGCAAACATCGCCCAGTTTTTTTCCGTGCGGTCAAGCGGTCGGTCGATGGTGGGAGAACCGCACCACGTGAACGCGGGCGAAACGGGATCAAGTCGGGATATTCCCACTCGGGTCTGGAGTTGTGAAACGTCCAGCGGACGGTCGCTGCCGGCCGAGCCTTCGGGCAACGAGATGAGAGCGTGGTTGGAAAAGATTTCGCCGCGAAACTGAAAAAGCCGGAAATCCTCTGCCCGATGGCCGGCGGGATCGGGGGCGCCGGCAAGCGCGAGCGGCACTGCGGAGGTGATGCGCCGGACCTCATCAAGGCGTAGGAGAAGTGGCGCGGAAGCCGCGAAAAAGCGGATTTCTGAGGATTTCTGAACCGCCCAAGGTGCGTTTTCGGCCCGCACCAAGAGATGGGTCGCTCCATTGACGAAGACGGACCCTGGATTGTAGATCCCGGCCGCGAATCCGAAACTGCCGCGACCGGCGAGGAATTCGAAATCGCGGCGGTGGGTGATCGGCGCGCTGAGAAAGGCCAGCGCCTCCGCTACCCGGTGGGACGCGGCCAAACTGCCCGCGGTGCAGATCAAAATCACGTTGCCCGCCGGAGTTTGGAGAAAAGAACGGGGAGCGACCTGGAGGATATCGCTCAGTTCTAGCCCGACACGGGCCAAGTCTGCTTTGATGACCGTGAGATCGAGTTCACCGCTCCAAAAAGCTCCGAGCGGAGCGCGAAGCACCCAGGCTTCGGCACGGTGCAGCCATGGGAACTCCACGAGAAGCTTCTCGGGCGAAAAGCGGCCGAGGTCGGCGACGGCGATGAAGCGGCCGGCGGGCGCGAGTAGCTGAGAAGAGGTAGGCGTGCCGGGCGGTGAGGTAAAATCCGGTGAAGCGAAAGCAACGCGTTCGGGTGTCAGCGATCTGAACAGCTCGGCCTGAATCGAGGCATCGTTATCGAGCACAACTGCATTTAGCGGCCTGGGGGCGCGTGCTTCGAGCGCGCGCAGAAAAACCGCCAGCGGGGGTGGTGCGGCGGGATCGGAGGGTCTTAGCTCATAGCCGAAGCGGGCCAAAGTCCTCCGCACTGCTGAAGAAAGTATCGACATGACGGTGACCTAAGAGGCGGTCGCAGCTTTGCGGCCGGCGAGCTGTTTCTCGATTACGGCCAACAATTGCGGGCCGGTGGCCGCGAGTAGATTCTCGGCAGCTACTTTGCGACGACCGTTGCGGCCGGTCGTCGCCCGAAGAGCGGGATCGGTGACGAGGCGCACGACCGCAGAGGCCATCGCGTCGAGATCGAGGTAGGGCGCTGCCAAGCCGCAGTCACCGGCGACGAATTCCGGCATCCCACCCGCGCCGTCGAAGCAGACGATAGGCGTCTCCGTTGCGGCGACTTCAAGCGCTGCCAACGGGTAGGGGTCATCGCGGGAGAGCAGGGCAAAACCGTCGAGCGCCGGGAAGAGTTTGAAGGGATTTTCCACTTCACCGCTGCTGCGAAACAGCGCCTCGACTCCGGCCGCGCGTAAATCAAACGAGAGGGAGGCTTCTTCGGCGGCGCTTCCGGGGCGGCCGATCCAGACGAAATGAACGGGGCGGTCGGGCGAATGGCGGCGAAGTGCGACGAGCAATTGGGGGATGAGGTCCCGGCCCTTGCGCCAGTGCTCGGCTCCGCAGCCGCCGACGACCAAGGCGTCGGGAGGCAGGCCAAGGGTGGTGCGGGCGGTGGCACGATCTGCGGCGGATGGGACCGGCGGCAGTTCGCGGATATGCTCGTAAACCACGGTGATTCTCTCGGCAGGGATGCTATGGCGATGCACGAGATTCTCGCGCACAGCTTGGGCCGCGGCGATGTAAGCGGAGCTGCGGTTGATCGTGTGGCGGAGATTCTCGGGACCGGCGCGGGTAATCCAATGCTCGAGCTCGTGGACGTGGGTGATCACGGGGATATGCCGAGGCGCGTCGAGAGTGGCGAGGAGTGCGCCGTTGGTGAGCGTGTTGGCGTAAATCAGATCGTAGGAGCCGGCGGAAAAGAATGCGCGGAGCTTGGATGTTTCTTGGCGCACGGCGGCGGGAAGGAGGCGGTGAAGCCGGCGGCCCGTGCGGGAGCGAAGCAGGGGAGAAGTTCCTAGGGTCAGCGTGGGGCCGAGTTCGCGGAAGGCGGGCTCGAGCGTGCCCGGAGTTTTAAGCACCGTGCCGATGCGACATGCGGTATTGGCTCGAAGCCACCGCATAAAGGCGAGCAGACCAATCGGCGCCCCCGTGCGGCCGGAATCGTGGGATACGAAGAGTAATGCTGGACCGCTGGCGGTCATGATCAAGAGAGAGTGGCAGTTGGACTGGCGATGTGGACTGGTGCGAATCGCTCGCGCAGGCGAGTCATCGGAGACTCCCAAGCGTGGAAAACGAGTGCGGAAAAACCATAGAGCGCAATGAGCGTAAGTGCGGCCATCACGAGTGTCATGCCACGAAACTCGCCGACGTTGGTGGAGAGCGCCCGATACAAAACGTTATCGGTGAACAAGAAGACGAGGGTGTGCCCGAGATACATAGAATAGGAATAGAGGCTGGTGCGATATACCACCGTGCGGAACCCTATTGGCATTTCCCCGATACTGTTCGACCAGGCGACGATCGGAACAATGCAAAGGCTCATCGCAGGAAAAAATAGCACGCTCATGATCACCCACCTGTAGCCATTTCGGGCGGTATCGGCGGTGATCCAAGGTTCGCCGATCATCCACCAGAATAACGACACCCCAACCAACCCGGCGGCTCCCGCCCAAGCGCTGGTCGGACGAGCGAGTCGCTCGAAAATTACTCCACGATACCGAGCCAAATAGGCGAGAAACACCCCGTAGGCGATCGCGTCCAGCCGGTAGATCACGATGTGTCGGACGCCCAAGTCCCACGGTTTGCCAACTGTGTTTAGGCGGAGCAGGGTTGGGACGATGATTAGAACGAGTGCGCTAAACAGAGCCGCTTTTCCCGGGTCCTTTTGCCGGGCAGTGAAAACGGCGAGAATGATCGGCAAAAGAAGATATAGCCATTCTTCCACGCATAAAGACCAGGCGACGCCATAAGTGCCGGCCGAGAGATCGACGAAGAGGTTTTGCAGAAAAAAGGCGGACAAGGCCCACGCCTCCCAAGAGTCTTTGGTCCAAGGTCGATCCAATATCAGAAACAGAACAAAAAAGAGAGCGTAGTTCGGCAGGGTTCGAAACCACCGGCGCATCCAAAACCCCGGGGCGTGCCGGAGACCGAAGCCGCCGACCGGACCGGATAGACCGTGGGCTTGTCGCAACAGGATTCCGCCAATCAGAAAACCGCTCAGGACGAAGAAAACTTCAACGCCGAGCATCCCAAAAACCTTGAGCGGGGCCAGCGCAGGAAAGCGCTCGAAAATTGGCCAATAATGGCCGACCACGACGCTCAAGATGGCGACGCTGCGGACCAGATCGAGTCCGGCCACCCTCCGGGTGCTGAACTCGCTCATAATTATCGACCCGTTCCGAGCGCAGCTTTCACGGCGTCTAGGTAGCCGTGGCCGAATTTGCGGTCTGGCTCAAGGTAGTTGCCCTCGGCCCACTCGTTCCACGATTTCACGAAGACCAGCCGGTCTTCGGCGGGACGGTCGGCCACGGCATCGAGGATGTCTGAGAGATGGAGGGCGAAGAGCTCCGGCGTGGCACCGTGCAGAACGATCCCTTTGGGGCCGGCGCGCGGAGTGTTGTCCCAACCCGGAACAATCGACGGATAGCAACCTTGGGCCAGCGCCTCTTCTGATTTGAAGAACAGCATGGCATCCTTGTAGTAGTGAACGCCGCCGGGCCAGCGGAAGACCCGTTGCAGCGCGCGATGGGCGCCGAGGCGAAGCAGGCCGGCGGCTGCGGCGGTGAGAGAGCCGGAGGGGTTGACGGCGGAGACCCGAGCCCGCTCCCGAGCGACCTGCAGCAAGCGACGACGAAGCATCTTCAATTCGTTGGTGACGACGGCTCCATCGTAGCCTTGGGCGCGCCAAGGAAAATCAAGTTCGTTGTCGAAGAGGTGGGCGTTAAAATGGAGGCCCTTCAGTCCGTTTTTGGACGCGAGTTGCTGCCATTGCTCGATGAAGGCGGGGGTGTCGGGGAGGCTTTTGGGGCGAAAAATCGTAAAGAGCGGCCGATCGTGAACGCGGATGTGGCGGCGGTCGTGAAAGGCGGGGAGCAAGCTGTAGAAGTGACGTTCGTGGTCGTCGCGGCCGGGGTAAGTCTGCTCGACCAAGGTGCGTTTCTCGGCGCCATACCAATGGCTGCGCCACGAGTCATTGGCCCACGCGACACAGAAAGGAAAGTCGGGTTGACCGGAGGTGACGACCTCGTGAAACGGCCGTTCGAGCACGCGGCGACCGGCAAACCAATAGTGCCAATAGCAAAAGCCTTCGACCCCGGCTTCGCGGGCGAGGTCGGCTTGTGCGGCCCGTGCTTCCGGCACGCGAAGATCGTAGAAGCCGAGGTCGGCCGGGAGGTGCGGTTGATAGTGCCCGGGAAACAGAGGACGGGCCTTGGAAACATTGGTCCATTCGGTGAATCCCTTGCCCCACCAAGAATCGTTGTCCGCCGTGGGATGAAATTGGGGTAGATAAAAGGCGATGAGACGGGCTTTCTTCATGGAGCGTGGCCGGGATGTTCGCGGTGCCGAAGCCCGTTGGGCGAGTAGTTTCTTGGGCGATGGCGCTCACTTATGGAGCGAGCGTAAAACGCGTGCTCCTCGACATAGCTTAGTTCCCAAGGAGCAATGCCCTCGTCGTCAGGCGCTCGGCGATGCGTGGCGAGCCGACGCACGCGGAGTTTGGCGGCAAGGTAGAGTTGACGCAGGCGCGCAAAATGCACGGGGCGGTGCCACCAATGATGAAGCTGGTAGGCGTGGGCCTCGCCCTTACCGACGGCGGCCTTGAGCCAGTGGCGATAGCGAAGCCGGTCGGGATCGGGGTGGTGCTCGACCTCGACATCAAGCGCACCGGCGATGCGCAGGCCGGCCCGGCGAAGTTGCCAAGAGAGGAGGGATTCCTCGCCACCGCCGGTGATGCCGGGTCCGAGTTCGTGATCGAAGCCGCCGACGAGGTCGAGGGAGCGGCGGCTAATCGCCATATTGGCCCCGCACATTTCGGACGGGTCGTCAGCCTTGAGGTAGTCGGCGGTCGAAGCGAGCCACGCGCGGTGTCGGCCGTTCATCCAAGGGCGCAGAAGATGCGGCGCGAGCCGGACACCGCCGGCGACCGCATCGGCATGACCGGCGGCGATGGGGCCGATCATGCGCTCGATCCAGTCGGGCGGGAAACGCACGTCGTCGTCGGAGAAGAGCAAAATGTCGCCGGTGGCAGCAGAGAGGGCGCGGTTGAGGGCGCGGGACTTGCCGCGTGCAGGCTCGAAGAGATACCGGACGGAAGAGAAGCGGTCGCCGTTCTGGGAACTTAGAAGAGTCTCGGCGCCTTGTTGGGCGACGTTTTCGACTAGGATTAGCTCGACGGCATTGCCGGCGGGTAGCCGCACGCTGGCGAGAGAGCGAAGCGTCTCGGCGAGTGCGACCGGCCTCGCGGCGGTGGCAAAAATGAGACTGATGCCGGGCATGGGACGGCGGGAGTGGGCGGCTTCAACGCAGCCAGTTTTTGGCAGGCTTTTCGACGTAGAGCCAGCTGAGCCAGCCGAGTGCGAGACAAACGGGAAGCACGACGGCGAAATTAATCCAAGGATTCATCGGCACGAGATCTTTGACGGCGTAGTTGTAGTAGAGCTGTTGCAACGGGAAGCCGTAAAGATAAGCACCGTAGGAAACGTCGTTTTTCGAGCCGATCCGTTTCATCCAATCCGGGGCCGAGTAAGCGCCGTAGAAGATGAGGTAGGTGCCCGCGAGTGGAAGCGTGACAAACGGCGAAAGAAATGGGGTCAGACCGACGAGACCGAGCGCAAGCAGCGCCAACCAACCGTTTTTTGGAACCCGGTGTCGGTAGAGGTAGAGCAACGTTCCCGCGCCGAAATAAACGGCAAAGCGGGGCCAGTTTTTCCACGCCTGATCGGGCAGGAAGCGCTGTTCGTAGATCGCCAAACTCATGGCAAAAACAACAAAAAGGCCAACCAACCAGCGCCGCCGAAAAATTCCGACCGAGCCGACAAGAGCCACGGCCAAGTAGCAGCCGAACTCGATGGGAATTGTCCACATGGAGCCGTTGACTGTGCGGGGGTAAGGGTTGTGCGCAAAGGACAAGGCGCGCTCTAGCTCGATTTGGTCGAAAGTGAATATACCAACAAACCAACTCTGCTTCGGAATTGAGCGAAGATAGCGAAGCCAGTCATCTCCGGCGGCAAATGATGCAACGAAGGCTGAAAAAATGAAGGCAACCGCAAACCCGGGTAGAATACGCGCGATCCGGGCGCGTAAGTAGGACTCGGCGCCCCGGCCCGAAAACCAACTGGCCGTGATCAAGAAGCCACTAATTATAAAGAATCCATTGACGGCATTGCCGGCCGCGCCACCCATGAATTCAAATGCCTTGTCGATAGGGGAGGATGGGAATTTCGCTAGGGACCACGAGTGGGAAAAAAGCACGGTGAGGGCAAAGACGAGCCGCAAGAGATTCAGCGCGTTCGCACGGTCGCGATCCAGCCAACACGTTGGTTCCCCGCTTTTCGCCCCTTTCATCGAGAGCCTCCGGCAAGTAGTGATCCGTAGAGCGCTTCGTAGCGGCCGACGAATCGCGACATTTCAAAATGCTCTTCGGTGCGCCGCCGTCCGGCTTTGCCCATCGCCGCTGCACGGGCAGGGTTCTCCAGCAGTTCGACGAGCGCAGCGCCGAGCTCCTCCCACGATCCCCGGTTGAAGAGCCGGCCGGTAACGTGGTCTTCGATCTCTTCTGGAATGCCGCCCACGCGCGTCGCCACCACAGGTGTCTCGCAGGCCATCGCTTCGAGCACGGTGTAGGGGAGATTGTCGGCAAGAGAAGGTGCGACAAACACATCGGCTGCGGAATAGTAACGTGCGATTTCGGCCGGTTTGATGAACCCGATCGGCCGGACTTGGGGCAGGTTGGGGATCATTCCGCCGCCGACGGCCAATACGATCACTTCTGGGAACCGCGGAATGACGATCTCGGCCAATGCGCGGGCGAGGACGGGGCCACCTTTGCGTTCGTCGACGGTCCAGCCGCTGTGATGGGCGATGAAGGATAGCACACGGGCGTTTGCCGGGAGGCCGAGCGCAGCGCGGGCGGCGGGGTCGCGCTGAAACGTATTCAGGTCGATCCCGTTGTGGATGCGCTCGACGCGCACGCGGGCCAGTTCGGTTTTAAGAACGCGGTCGCGCATCCAATCGCTGACGCACACCACAGCGGTGCGGGCGGGCAGGCGGCGGTGGACGCGGCGTTTCTCTGCGCGTTCCCAAAAATAGCGGTGTTGCGCGAGGGTGTAGCGCTTGAGCCGGCCAATGAGCGGACACCGGAAGCAGGTGTTGAATTCTTCGCAATTCCAACAGGGCAGCATGATGTTGCCGATCGGACGCGGGTCATGGGGCGTGTAGACGACGGGATAGAGCGCCGCCGCTTCCGCGAGGAACTCGTAGGGCAGATCGCCGTAGAAGGAGTGCAAGTGGACGACGTCGGGTTTGAACTCCGCGAGCAGTTGAAGATAGGCCGCACCGTTTGGGGCAGGATCGTGGCTTTCCGGGAAATATCTGACGGTATGGCGGGCTGCGAGGCCACGCTCCAAATCGCGGGCACATCGGGTGGCTCCCGCCGTCCAACGCTCATTGATTATGGCGATGCGCATGGCGTCGACCGCAGGATCAAGGACGCCAAGCGTAGACCTCGGCGAGCACCTGTTTACGGCCGATGATTTCAAAGGGCGACGATTTGCCGGCATCACCAAGCCACGAGCCCATTTCGGCCTTTAAGGTAACCTCCATGCCCGATTCCCGGAGAAGACGGAGGGATGTAATCACGTCGTCGAGGTCGTCGCGCTTGATGTGAAACTCGGCGACTAGATTGCGCACGCGGGCCAGCGCACCGGTCTCTGAAAGCCGACGGATAACGCCATATTCGGCACCCTCAATATCCAGTTTGAGAAGATCGACCCTTGGCGGTAAGTGGAGCGCGAGATCTACGGAGCGCACGCGCACGGCTCCGTCGGCGCTGACGAGGCCCTTGTCCTGACCGCGGTTGTCGAAAGTGACCGTGCCGTCGCGATCCCAGACGGCGGCGTGCTGAACGTTGACATCGGTGATGCCAGCTGCGGCAAGGTTACGGGAAAGGACGGTGGCGAGCGCCGGATCGGCCTCGTAAACAGTGAGGTTTGCCTTGGGGTGCTCTCGCTTAAACCAGAGGGCGCTCATTCCAACATTTCCGCCGGCGTCGATAATCACTGGGGCCGGCTCGGAGGTTTGGAAGGCGTAGTGGCGTTGGACGAAGATTTCCGTGAACTGGCCGCGAAGATCACCGGCGGAGACATATTCTACCGGTCCCCAGGGGAATTGGAACGTTGAGCCGGGCCGTAGGCCAAGTGGGAGGCGATTGAGACGATATTGGAGTTCGGCCGATTGCTCGCTTCTCAAATCCATCTGAGCACGGACCCTCCAGAAAAGTCTACGTAAGTAGAAACGGATACTCTTCATCATTGGGTTGAAACAAGCGAGGTCGACCAATGAAGGCGAGGTCGGACGATACCGATCCACTGGCCGGTGTATTCTTTGCGCATGCCGCCCGTTTCTTGGACGGTAAATTGAATCACCTCGCGAAGAAACACCTCAGTGTCTCGGACGGACTTCATCACGGCGACATTCAAAAGGAAGATGCCTTCATTGAGAAAATTTGCCGGTAATGTGCAAACGGAGCGAAACTTTCCGGCCGGAAAGGAGCGGCCAGCCCATTCGTCGACACCGAGACAGGCTGACGGGAAATTTGCGGTCGAGAGCACCTCGCCGGCGGACGGATGAACCAGATGTAGACTCACCGACCAGTCGATGCCCGGAACCAGGCTTTCAAACTCAATTTCGAAGCTTATCGGCCGATCAATGCTCACCGATGCTTTGGCTTCGCCATCACCCATGACGCGCACCGAGCAGATGCGTATGCGGGGGGTGCCTGGGCGCTCTGCTTCGATCCAGGAGACCGCTCCCGTGGTCGTTGCTCCGGAGGTGAGATAAGCTTCGACGGTATGGGCGGCGGTTCCCGCGAAGAGTTTCTTGCCGGAATGGAGTAGCAGGCCGGCGGAGCAGATATTGGAGACGGCTCCCAGGTTGTGGCTAACAAACAACACCGTTCGTCCATCCTGCCGGGAAATTTCTCCCATCTTGCCCATGCACTTCTTTTGGAACTGGGCGTCGCCGACGGCGAGGACCTCATCGACGATCAATATCTCCGGCTCTAGGTGGGCGGCGACGGCGAAGGCAAGACGCACATACATGCCCGAAGAGTAACGTTTGACGGGCGTGTCGAGGAATTTTTCCACCTCGGAGAAGGCGACGATTTCGTCGAACTTCCTTCTGATTTCGACGCGGCTCATGCCAAGAATGGCGCCGTTGAGAAAAATATTCTCCCGGCCGGTCAACTCGGGGTGAAACCCGGTGCCGACCTCGAGCAGGCTGGCTACGCGGCCGTCGATGCTGATGCGACCTGAGGTCGGCTCGGTGATGCGGCTGAGGATTTTCAGGAGCGTGCTTTTGCCGGCGCCGTTGCGGCCGACTATGCCCAGGACTTCGCCGCGCTTGACCTCGAATGATATGTTTTTGAGCGCCCAATATTCTTCCGGGCCGCTCTCGCTCGAATCGCGGCGGGAGCGGAGCCAGCGCAGGGGCGCCCGGAGCGCGTCCTCCATCAGGTGGCGGATGCCGTCGTCCTTGGAGCGACGTTTACCCAAGAGGTAACGTTTGCTGATCCCTTCGACGGTGATGACGGCGTCGCTCATGGCTAGATCACGTCGGCAAAGGTGCGTTCGACGCGGCGGAAATACATGATTCCGGTGACCACGAGCACGATTACTGCCAGCAGCGACACGGCCTGGCCGGGCCAGTAGAGCGCGTGCTGTCCGCCTAGGAGACACCAACGGAAACCGTCGATCACTCCGACAATGGGATTGAGAGAGTAAAGCAGCCGATACTGCTCGGGGACGACGGTGCTAATGAAACCGACGGGCGAAACGTAGAGGCCAAACTGGACGATGAACGGGACGATAATTCGGAAGTCGCGATATTCGACCATCAGGGCGGCGATCCACAGGCCGACGCCGAACGAGGCCGCGAAGGCGAGCATCACGAAGAAGGGCAGAAACCACACGTTGGCGGGCGGCAGGAACTGATACCAAGTCATCAGACCAATAAGAAAGACGGCTGAAATCAGAAAATCGACGAAGCTCGTGATGACACTGCTCGCCGGCACAACGAGCCGTGGGAAGTAAACTTTGGAAATCAGATTGGAGTTGGCGACGAGGCTGTTGCCGCTTTCGGAAAGCGCGTTGGCGAAGAATTGCCAGGGAAGCATACCGCAAAACACGAGCAACGCGTAGGGCACATCTCCGGAGGGCATCTTGCCCAATTTTCCGAAGACCGTCGTCAAGATGAGCATCGTAACCAGCGGCCGGAGCAGTGCCCAGACGACACCGACAACCGTCTGCTTGTAGCGGACGAGCAGATCGCGCCATGCGAGAAAATAAAACAACTCCCGATAGCGCCAGAGGTCGCGCCAATACTGGCCCTCTGCGCGACCGGCTTCGATGATGAGTTTAGCCATGGATGCGGCCGAAGATGACGCGGTTGCCCGGTGGAATCACCACGCGATGCCCGTGTAGTTGTTGCCCGAAGTCACGGCGGGGCGCAGGCCCGTCAGGTCGTAGATTTTTTTCTCAGCGGCAGTCTTGGCCAAGGTAGCTTCGACGCCGGCGTCGCGGTTTACGATCACGAGCAGGTCCGCGCTATCGACGGTGGCGGGCAGATCGTCCGTGAGGAAACGTGAGATAAACGGGATGCGCTTGAGGATGTAGTCGCGGTTGGCGCCGGTGAGTTGGGAGACGTGAACGTGCGGGTCGTAGATGCGGAGGTTAAAGCCTTTGCCGAGGAGGCGTTCGATGACGTCGAGAATGGGGCTGTCGCGCAGATCGTCGGTGCCTGCCTTAAAGGCGAGGCCGATGAAGCCGACGTTCATGGTGCCGGACTCCAGAATGTGTTTAAACACGAGGTCTTTTTGATACTCGTTGCTGCGTTCGATCGCCTCGAGCACCGGAGTTTGAATATAGTGGTCGTGGGCGATGGTTCGCAGGGCTTTCAGATCTTTGGGCAAACAGGAGCCGCCATAGGCGAAGCCGGGTTTGAGGTAGGCTTTGGAGATGTTGAGTTTGGTGTCCTGGCAGAAAATATCCATCAACTGGCGCGAATCGATGCCGAGTTGCTTGCAGATGTTGCCCACCTCGTTGGCGAAAACGATTTTCAAGGCATGGAACGAGTTGCACACATACTTCATCAGCTCGGCCGTCCGGGGTTCGGCGGCGATGAAGGGCGCGTCGATGCCGGCATACACGGCTCGCATAGTCTGCGTGGCCCACTCGCAGTCGGAACCGAGCAGCGTGTAGGGCGGTTTCATGAAGTCGCTGACCGAGGTGCCTTCGCGGAGAAACTCGGGATTTGAAACGACCGCGAAGTCCTCTCCGGGCCGTCGGCCCGAGGCTGCGGCAATCGCGGCGATCACGCGTTCGCGCGTGCCGGGAAGCACCGTGGAGCGGACGGCGATGACGTGGCGCGCGTTCTTGTTCTTTAGCGCCGCACCTATCTCCTCGGAAACCTTAAAAATGGCGGTGAGGTCGAGATGCCCGTGCGGAGTCGGCGGCGTGCCAACGCAGATAAATGAGACCTCGGAGTCGGCGACGGCTTCAGCCACCGAGCGTGTCGCGCTGATATTACCCGCAGCGTGCTGGGCCTGCAATATTTCGGCAATCCCCTCCTCCAAAATCGTGGGCAGGCCTCGGTTGATGAAATCGACCTTGGTCTGTTGGGGATCGACGCCAATCACGCGATGACCCAATTGCGCGAGGCAGCCGGTCGCCACGCAACCGACGTAGCCGAGTCCAAAAATACTGATGTTCATGCGTGGATGAAAAAGAGGAGCGGTATTAGTCGGAAAGATTTTGCGGGCGCCCGCACAACGTCGAGACAAGACTGACGAATCGGCGTTTCTGATCGTTCCAGAGGTTTTTTCCGTAAATCTCGGCTCCGGCGCGGACGATTTTTTCCGTCTCGGCGGGGTGCTCCTTCACCCAAAGGATCTTGGCGGCCAGGTCATCGACGTCGTTGGGCGAGAAGAGGAGGATTTGATCCGAATCAAAATAATCCCGGATGCCTTGGGTGCTGGGTGCGACGACCGGGCGATTCATCGCCAGATATTCGAACAGGCGTGTGGGAAAATTGAGTTCGATGAACGCGGAGCGCCGGTTTGGGACGACGCCAACATCGCACGCCAAGATGGCCTCGGCGATCTCGGTTTGGGTCTTCGCCCCGTGGTAGGTGACGATGTCGGCGATGCCCAAGCTCTCGGCCAACGCCAGCACGGCGGACAGGAACGGGGTGGAGTTGCCGTAGATGTCGAGCTTGATGCCCGGGATTTTCGGTCTGAGTCGGGCGACGGCCTCCACCAGCAGGTCGACGCCATGTCGGTGCACGATCGAGCCGTGATGCATCACGTGGAATTCCGAAGCCGGATGCATGACCTTTTTCGTCGTGCCATACCGGCTCGGATGGAAGATCTCCTGTTGGGGAGAATTCATCACGATTTGGATCTTCTCCGGCGGACAGCGGCGGGAGACGAACAATGTTTTGAATGTGATGTTGGGCGTGAGCACCAAGTGGGAGAACGCGATGCTCTTTCTTTCGAGAAACTTCAAAACCGCGACTTTCCAATCCTGCGGTTTCAATCCGTAAATACTCTCCATCAACTCGGGCATGGGATCATGCAAATCGAGGATGATACGCGCCCCGCGAAGTCTCGGAAGCAAGGCGGCGAACACGAGAAAGTCCGGCATGTTGTGAACGTGAATCACATCGTAGCGGTGGCGCAGGCTGCGGGAGGTCAGAAACCAAAAAGAAGACCAAAAAAACCGACCGTATTGCCAAAGGTAGATCAGCTTGCTGTCACGACGATGGGTCAGGGGGATGCGTGAAACGTGGACTTGGCCAACCGTCTCTTGGGGAGCATCGGTCTCGGAACCGGCGAGGCAGAGCAAATCCACCTGCATATCGGCTTCGATCATGGCCTCGGCGGCTCGGCGCGGCCGGGGGTCGGAGGGGTAGCGGGAGTAAAGCAGCACGGCGGCCCGTTTGCCCGATAGGCGCGAGGGTTGGTCCGATTGATCGATCGTGGTCGGCTTGCGGCTGATCTGGAAGGGCGGTTTAGAGCCTCCGCCGGCAGGTTTGCGGTTGAGCTTAAACCAAGTCGCCAATTCGCGGGGCAGCGGGTGCCAGTAGCGGCCGGAGAACTCTCGCTTTATCGTCGTCAAAAACTCGGCATAAATTTCCGACGAATACTCTTTGGGATTACCCGAGTCGTTCCCGAAATTGATGTAATCCGGGTGAACGTTGACGAGGGCCATTCCGCCGTTTCGAGCGACCCATTTAGTCTTCTCGATCCAGATCGAGGGATTTTTTTCCTGAAGCACCAGAAAGAGGGTAGAGTCTTGGGGAAGAGTATAAGGCAGTTCGACGTAGCCCCCGCCGGATGCGGATCGATGCCCGTCTTTGCTCTGCTTACCGGGAGGAACGGGAATCCAAAACGGGAAGATGGTCCCGGCGCCGTCGGGCTGCGGTTCAAACGGATCGGTATCAAAGGTCGAGGCGTCATACTCAATATTGAGCTGATGGAGCCAATCGAGATTTCTGAGCATGAAGCCGGAGCGGTAACCGTGGGCGCCCCAATCGCCCAAGAAGGTGTTGATCTGCTTGGCCTTCTCGGAAAAACCGTGCTCCGAGGAAAACAATTTTCCGTCGTGGTGGAGATCATGGACTCCGACTTCGAAACCATGCTGGACGAGCCAAGTTCGCAGTTCCTTGGGCACGGTGTAAGAACCTGCCGGAACGAAATTGAAGGAGGAGCGGAACCCCACGCTCATTTCAAGTTCCGCGAGTTGTCGGCACTTTGCCACGCCTTCGGGGCCTTCGACGTCGTGGGTCAGGACGAACGAAAATTTATAGTTGTCGGGCCATCCCGTCCAATCCGGAGGTGGATGCCGCGTCGCTTCGTTGATCGGCCAAACCGCGCCGGCTTGTTTCCTTATGTGCCGGGCCACCATGCGCCGAAGGGCAATTCTCACTGGCCATGGAATTGCCGGTTTTAGCGCATAGTAGATCTTTCGGCTCAGCATCGAATCGGTGTTTTAGCGGTGGAGAGCAAAGAGCTTTCGGGAATTGTGCGGGCACTTTGTCCGCCCGGTTGCCCTTGGGTGATTATTGATCGCGTAGCCCCTCTTTATGCAGTCGTTCGGGCACGTAAGTTTTTGTTTTGTTAAGGATCGCGCCGACAGGAGCTTTTGATTGCGCCAACAGAGCGGTCGCCCGTTGAACCATTTCGCGGTCGGTTTTCTCCGATTCAACGACCAGCAAAACCATATCCATAAAGCCGGCCAAACGCGGGGTAATGCTGAGTTGGCTCACTGCCGGCATATCGAAGATAATATAGTCGAAGTTGCTGGCCTTGAGTTTGGGCACGAGCTTGTTGAAGCGCTGGGGAAGAATTCGAGAGAGTCGGTCCCGTCCCGGCTCTTCGGAGACGACGTAGAGATTGTCCTGAACTTGGGCACTGTCGCGCGCGGAAAACACGTCCTCGAGGCCGCACAATTCGCGGCCTTTGTGGAACTGTTGGGCCGAGCCCTGTCCCGCGGTCATATCCACGAGGAGCACATTGCCCTCTCCGGTTTCGGATAAGCAACTCGCCAAGCCAGCGGCGGTTGTTGTCACGCCCGAGCCGTGATCCAAGCCAGTTACAGCGATCAATTTTGGTTTATGCAGAACGTTTCGGCTTTCGAAAAAGGCAATCAACCGGTCTCGCAGGGTCTCGTGAAAGGTATGCAGCAACAGGGCGTTTTCCGCCCGCGTGAGCTCGGAGTCGCTCTTGGTTGGATTGGCGAGAACAAGGGTATCCCGGGGACCGCCTGAGTTGTCGGGGGGCGTAGGAGCTGGGACAGGTTTAACTTTTTTCGATTTTCGAAGTTTCCCTTTTTTGCCCAACGCCGGAATCGAGAGAAACAAGGGCACGCCGATGGCCCGCTCGAAATCGACCGGACGTCGAACGGAACGATCAAGCAGCAGTTCGATCAAAAAGGCCCAGACCAGACCAAGTGCAATTCCGCCGCCCAAAATGGCCCCCGGCAGCTTCAGCTTCTTGCTTTGGTCGCTAGAAGGCACGGTGGGTGCTTGGATCAAATTGATATTGGAAACCTTCCCGGTGCCCAAAGCTTCGTTGATACGAGATTGCTCAAGTCGCGCGGCGTAGTAGCGGTAATTGGCTTCTTCGAGCTCTTTCTTCCGGGTGAGCTCCATGATAAAACCTTCGGCTTGGTCTACTTTTGCCGCCTCAGCTCGAATTGTTTCGAGTTGGTTGCCAAGAACCTTGATTTTAACCTGGAGAGCATTGACTTGGGCTATCTCGAGGCTGAGGTCTGATGATGGACCGGCGGAGCTCGGGTTGGGCGTGGAATTGTTGGTAGATGGGGTTTGGCGGGTAAATGCCGGTATCTCCTCTTCAAGTTTTCGCTTGCTTGCGGCTGCCTCAATCAACTGGGCGCGGACCCCCTTAACCCGGGAGTTCTCCTCGGTGAATTCAAGCAACAGCTCCTGCTCTCGTTTTCGTAGGGATTCTAAGTTGAGGATAATGCGGCGGTATTCTTCGATTTTTTCCGGAGGGATCGGCGGCGGCGCAGGAGGAGAGGGGGCTGGGGCTTCGGGGGCAGGGGTTGCTGCATCCGCGGCGGGCGCCGCTTTGCTCGTTTCAGATAGCACCGAGGACTTTTCTGCGAGTTGAACTTGAGCCTCAAAAAGTTCGTCCCGAATGCGTGAAATTTCTGCGGTGAACGTGCGTTTTGATTCTTCCAGCGAAATCACTCCCGCACGACTCTTTGCTTTTCTGAGTTCATCCTCGGTCTGAGCCAGGCGGTTGCGGAGCTGATCTGTCTCTTGGGTTAGGAAGTCGCCGATG
>CALSBN010000053.1:0-25207 GCA_943373185.1 Opitutus sp. GAS368
CACCACGCCGCGCCTGGTGACGCTCTCCGACGGCACGGTCGTGCAACTCAACACCGGCGGAGAAGTCAGCGAGCGATTCACCGCCGCCACCCGCCACGTCACCCTCACGCGCGGCGAAGCCCACTTCGCCGTCGCCAAAAATCCCGCCCGGCCGTTCGTTGTCCAAGCCGGGTCCTTGCAGGTCCGCGCCGTCGGCACCGCGTTCAACATCAATCTGCAATCCGCCGCCGTCGACGTGATCGTCACCGAGGGCCGCGTCCAACTCACGACCGGCACGCCCGACGCCCCCGCCCTCGACGCCGGCGAACGCGCCACTCTCCGCCGCGTCCCCGCCGCATTTACCGACGCCGCGCCCGCATTGGTGGTTGCGCGAATCGATGAGGCTGCCATCGCGCAGACCCTCGCATGGCGCGAGCCCCTCCTACGCCTCGGCGGCGCCACCCTCGCCGAATTGGCCGCCGAATTCGAGCGTGCGACCGGCCGTCGCCTCGTGCTCGCCGATCCCGCGCTCGCCGACCTGCGCTTCGGCGGCCGCTTCCGCGCCGACGATATCGACGGCTTCACCCACCTGTTGGCGACCACCTTGGACCTCGACGTGGAACGCGCCGCCGACGGCACCATCGTGCTGCGGAAAAAAAATTGAATTCCCGATAACGGGTTTCGATGGGTCCCGCGTCTTCCCCGCGCCGCCGACTTCACGGTCGGTGGAGTTCCCCTTTCATGTTTACCCTTTTTCGCCGGAGGTTCGGACCGCTCGGTCCACCGCTGGCGCTCGTGCTGATTCTCTGCATCGGCGGTCCGGCAATGCGTCTCTTCGGCGCGGATCCGGAACGTCGTTCCTTTGCCCTCGCGGCCGGGGAAGCGGAGAAAACGCTCGAAGCGTTTTCCGTCCAAGCCGACGTGCAAATCGTCTTCTTGGTCGGCGACGTGCACGGTGTGACGACCAATCCGATCAAAGGCTCTTTCGCCATCCGCGAAGCCCTCGACCGGTTGATCGCCCACACCGCGCTGAGGGTGGAAGTGGAGAGGAAAACCGGCGCCTACGTGATCAAGCGCGACCGCAAGGTGCGGTCGCCGAAGGAGGCGCTCAAAACCACCCAAACCCCTCGCCCAAGCATGAAGCAATCCTCCCGCACCCTCCTTGCCGTTCTCGCCGGCTTGTTCACCGCCTCAACCATCGTCGACGCCCAGACCGCCGCCCCGCCGTCCGGCACCGCGGCGGACGCAGCCTCGCTTTCCGGCACCGTGAGCAATTCGGCGACCGGCAATCTGCTCGAAGGTTCGCGCGTGGAATTGCCCGCGCTTGCTCGCTCGACCCTAACCGACAACACCGGCCGTTACGTCTTCGCCGATCTGCCGGCCGGCAGCCACATGATCGTGGCGACCTATCTCGGTCTCGATGCAGTGCGCGCCGACGTCACGCTCACGGCGGGTCAGCGCGCCGTGCGCAATTTTGACCTCACCGCCGGAATTTACCAAATGGCCCAGTTCAAGGTGACTGGCGAACGTGAAGGCTACGCCGCGGCGCTCACCGAAAAACGCAACGCCACCAACGTGAAGGACGTCGTCGCGATGGACCAGTTCGGCAATCTGCCCAACCTCGGCACCGGCGAAGTCGTGATGCGACTCCCCGGCGTCGCCGGCAGTCCATCGGACGAGGGTATCCGCGGGCGCTTCATGATCCGCGGCATGGATGCGGCGCTCAACAGCGTGACGATCGATGGAGGCCTAATGTCCACGCAGGGCCTCGGCCGCAATGCCTCCCTTGGTAACGTCAACGCCACGATGTTCGAGTCGGTCGAGCTGATCAAAGGTCATACGCCCGACAAAGGCGCGGACTCACTTGGCGGCACGCTCAACCTCAAGACGCGCTCGCCGCTCAACCTGCGGGAAAAGCGCCGCACCACCTACAATTTCGTCACGCGCATCGCACCCTCGTTTTTCGAGCAAACGCCGATCCGCGAGCAGCATCGCGCGCACCCGCTCGCGACGCTCGCACACCAAGAGGTGTTCGACGTGCTCGGCGGCAGCCGCAACCTCGGCGTCGCGCTGAATCTGTTTTACAGCGAAAACGCTGTCGGCGGCGCGTCCACGGCTTTCGATTACCGCAACTCGCTGAACAACGACGACGCCTACATCTGGGACTTCACGACGTGGGACAACGCGAACAACCGGAAACAGATGAGCACGACGCTGAAGACCGAGTTCCGCCTTTCGCCGGTGACGAAGCTCACGCTCGGGCTGACCGGCAATTTCAACTTCGAACGCCATCGCCGCATCATGGAAGTGCGGGCGTTCACGGGGAATAATACGTTCATTCCCAACGCCACCACGTCCGGTATCGTGCCCGGCTCGAATTCCCGCCGCACGACCGTCCGTGCCGTGCCGGCTGCGAATATCGATATCCTCACGCGCGGCCCGATCAGCTACAACGTGCGCATGCGGCAGGTCGACGTCGGGGCCGAGCACGAGCTGCGCAATCTCCAGATCGATTACACGGCCTCGCTTGCGACCACCTCGGTCAACGACAGCCAGGGCATCGCCGGCGGGCTCACGATGCGGCTCTCCGGCGCCGGCTGGATTCTTGATCGCTCGCAGTCGGATATGTTTCCCCAGTTTCTGCCCAACGGCGGACCGGATTTCAGCAATCCCGACAACTACCGCCCCGCGCCGAATGGGATGACGAACAACAATAATCAGCAGGACCAGGCGCTGAAGCAGGCGCGGTTCAATCTCCGCTACCAACTGCCGTTCACCCGGCCCATCTTCGTGAAGACCGGCGTGGCGTGGCGCGAGCAGTCGGTCGATACCTGGAGCCAGGACAACCACCGCTGGAACTACACCGGCACCGGCCCGCTCGCCCACGATCCGGATTACGTCAGCTACAACCAGGCGGTGACCGGCCGCCGCATGCCGCAGTGGTCGGCCCACATGCACATGGACGGAGGCCGGCCGCGCGAGCCGGCGCTCTGGGCGGAGGACCGTTATTTCCACGAGTCGCAGAAGTTCACCGGCACGCGCGGCGTGTCCGAGGAGGTCGGCGCCGCTTACGCTATGACGCAGGGCCGCATCGGCGCATCGGGGTTTCTCGCGGGCGTCCGGGTGGAGGAAACGAAGACGGCGAGTTGGGGCTGGGTGCGCGCGCGGACGCTGAGCACGACCGCGCAGCAGACGGCCGACCCGGTCGGCTCGGCGGCGCGCGACTACGCGGGCAATTACCGCGAGCTTGGCGGCCGCTACACGAAATGGTTTCCGAGTGCGCATGCCTTCCACGATCTCACGCCCAACCTCAAGGCGCACCTCAGTTGGTCGACGAGCTTCGGCCGCGCTGGGTTTACCGAATTCCTGCCGGCCGAGACCCCCTCCGAGGCGAACCGCACCGTCACGGTCAACAACGCCGGGCTGCGGCCGCAGACTTCGTCGAACTGGGATGCGACGCTCGAGTATTACTTCGAGCCCGTGGGCAGCGTGACGGCCGGCTGGTTCCACAAGTCGATCAAGGATTACATTCTGCGCGGCCAGGAACGCTCGATTATCGGCGCCGGTGCGGACAACGGCTACAACGGCGACTACGTCGGCTGGAGCGAAATCTCGTCGCTCAACGCCGGCACGGCGGTCGCGCAGGGCTGGGAGCTTTCCTACCAGCAGCAGTTCACGTTTCTCCCCGGTCTGCTCAAGGGCCTCGCTGCGTCGGCCAACTACACGCGCATCGTCACGCACGGCTACTACGGCGGGACGACCTACCTCACGTCGCGCAACGTGGCGGGCTTCATCCCGACCTCCGGCAACGCCTCGCTTTCGTGGCGCTACCGCAAATTCAGCACGCGCCTGCTTTACAACTACACCGGCGAACACGTGGTGACCTACAACGTCGCGAGCCCCGCGCTCAGCCAATATCGCCTCTCGCACAAGTCCGTGAACCTCGGCCTCGGCTACCAGGTGAACCCCGCGGTGAACCTCAGCTTTGATGTCGCCAATCTCACCAATGAACCGCAGGTGCTCTACCGCGCCTTCAAAGAACGCACGCAGCGCACGATCTATAACTTCGTCACGATCACTGCCGGGGTGAACGGCCGATTCTGAACCGCATGCACCTCGCCCGCTGCCTCGCCCCGTTCGCCTTCCTTGTCGCGCTGGTTGCCGGCGTGGGCGCTCAACGCCTCCCGGCTGCCGCGGCCGCCGAGACGCTCGTCTACAAAAAGGCCGGCGAGATCGAGCTGAAGCTGTTTATCGAAAGACCGCCGGGCTGGAAAGCCGTCGACCGGCGACCCGCGATCGTGTTCTTCTTCGGCGGTGGCTGGGTCGGCGGTTCGCCCAATCAGTTTCTCAAGCAGAGCCAGCACTTCGCGACGCGCGGGATGGTCGGCATCCGCGTGCAATATCGCGTGATTCCAAAGGGCGATGAAGGCCCGCCATTCGTGTGCGTCGCCGATGCGAAGTCAGCGCTGCGCTACGTGCGCGCGCACGCCGCCGAACTCGGCATCGATCCAGCGCGCATCGCCGCCGCCGGCGGCTCGGCCGGCGGACACCTCGCGGCCTTCGCCACGCTTGTGCCCGGGCTCGACGATCCCGCCGACGACCTGAAGGTCTCGCCGAAGGGCAACGCGCTCGTGCTCTTCAATCCCGTCTTCAACAACGGTCCCGGCCAGTGGGGCCACGCGCGCGTCGGCGAGCGCTACCGGGAGTTTTCGCCGGCTCACCACGTGACGAAGGACGCCCCGCCCGCGATCGTGTTCCTTGGCGATAAAGACGCGTTGATACCGGTGAGCGTGCTGGAGGATTTCAAAACGAAGATGCAGGCCGCCGGCGTGCGCTGCGATACGCGGGTGTTTCCCGGCGCAGCGCACGGCTTCTTCAACAAAGACGTGGACGGCATTCCGGGCTTTTCCGAAACGCTCGCGGACGCGGATCGCTTCCTTGTCTCGCTCGGCTGGCTCCCGGCCAAGACCACTCCATGATTCGCACACGTTTCGTCCTGAGTCTGATCTTTGCGCTCGCCGCCGCCGGCGCGGTCGCCGCTGCGCCGTCTTCGCGGCCAAACATCGTTGTTTTTCTCGCCGACGACCTGGGCTACGGCGATCCGCGCAGCTACAATCCCGCTTCGAAAATTCCGACGCCGCACATGGACCGGCTCGCGGCGGAAGGGCTGCGTTTCACCGATGCGCACACGCCGGCCGCAGTCTGCACGCCGACGCGCTACGGTGCCCTGACGGGGCGCTACTGCTGGCGCACGCGGCTGCAGAAGATCGTGCTCTGGACCGAATACGAAGAACCGCTGATCGAGCCCTCGCGCGAGACCGTGGCGCGCGTGGTGCAGCGCGCGGGTTATCGCACCGGCGCGATCGGCAAATGGCACCTCGGTCTGAACTTCGCGAAACCCGGCGGCGGCTTCGTGCGCGGCAAGTCCGATCACATGAAAGGCGCGGGCGGCACGCGTGAAGTCGACTTCACCCGTCCGGTGCAAGGCGGGCCGTCGGCCCTCGGCTTCGACCGCAGCTTCCTGCTCCCGGGCGGCATCAACCTCGAGCCGCATTTTTGGATCGAGGACGACAGGATCGTCGGCACGCCGTCCGTCTGGCGCGCCAACGGGGCGCCCACGCGACCCGGCACTTCCGGCGTCGAAGTGCACGAAGGTTGGATGACCGAAGGCTGGAGCGACGAAGCCATCGGGCCGACGCTCACCGCGAAAGCGGAAGCGTTCATCGCGGAGAGTGCCGCGGCGAGGCAGCCGTTTTTTCTCTATTTCGCCTCGCAGGCGCCGCACCGGAACTGCACGCCGCCGGAGTTTGCGCGCGGCAAGAGTCAGGCCGGCGTGCGCGGCGACATGGTCTGGGAGTTCGACTGGACCGTCGGCCGCGTGCTCGCGAAACTCGATGAACTCGGGATCGCGGACAACACGATCGTGATCGTGACGAGCGACAATGGCGCCGTGCCGAAGAGCGACGAGGGCGACGACTTCGGCCACAAATCAAATGGCGATCTGCGCGGTGCGAAAGGCGGTCTCTTCGAGGGCGGGCACCGCGTGCCGTTTCTCGTGCGTTGGCCAGGACACGCGCCGGCGGGCAAGACCAACGGCTCGCTCGTCGTGCTCACCGATCTCATGGCCACACTGGCTGAAGTCGTCGGCGCTACACTCCCGGCGGGCGCGGCACCGGACAGCTTCAGCGTTTTGCCCGCCCTGCGCGGCACCGCGATGGATTCCGCCGCGCGCCCGGCGGTCGTGCTGCACTCGGGCGCGGGCCATTTCGCGATCCGCCGCGGTCCGTGGAAACTGATCTGCGACGGCCAGGTGAAGCCGCTGCACCTGTTCAATCTGGAACTCGATCCGCTCGAAAAAACCGACGTCCTCACCCGCGAACAGGACCGGGCTGCGCGTTTGCTTGTCGAGCTGCAGGCGATCCGCGCGGCTAAGTCCTAGGAGCCGTCGTCCTCCAAGCCGCGTCCCCGTCCGATGATTCTTCGCTCCGTCGCCGTCGTGGTAGCGGGCCTCATGGTCGCCCTCCGCTCGCTCGCCGCCGCCCACCCCATTTATCAGCCAAGACTACGTTTCCGGCTCCGTTTGCAGTCCGACTCGCGCTGGCCTGCTCACCGGCCGCTACCAGCAGCGCTTCGGCCGCGACTACAATATCCCGCCCGCCTACAACGAAGAGAACGGCCTGCCCACGCTTCGATCCTCGCCGATTGCCCGATGAAATCCATTTTCTTCCGCCCCCTCCTCGCCCGAGCCACGCCGCATGGCGGTGCATCGCCACACCCTTCGAACGCGATTCCCTGTCCCGGCCCATCCTCGCCACGCCCGGGAAATTCCTCCTCGGTGTCAGCCCGATGGCCAAGGCGCTCGTGCGCAGCGGGGTTCGCGCGCTCGAAACCCAGCCGCCAAAGTGCTGGGCTTGGCGACGAGTCCCGCTCCCGAAGCAGGCGTTTGCAAATTGGAAACCGTTCCTTGGCGCGGGAAACGGCGGCCGGCCGCTGCTGGCTCAAGCTAAACCGTGCTCATCCGTCCAAGGAGCGGATCAGCACACGGTCGGCCGGCTGTGCGCGCCCGCCCGCTTCGCCGCGTTCGATACGGATTCATCCAATCGACCGTAAACTCATTCCGCCGCGCCCGGTCTTGAGCTTTCAGGAAAGACCTTCCTTATTCGAGGCGCCGGTCACCCCACCGCCCGGCTCGTCGCCCCAGAAGTCTCCCCCAATCATGAAATTCCCCCGCGCACTCATCGTTGCTCTGCTCCTCGCCCTGCCCGGCCTCCCTCTCGCCGCCCAGACCGCCGGCGCCACCGGCACTCTCACCGGCACCGTCAGCAACGTCGCCACCGGCAATCTCCTCGAAGGCGCCCGCGTCGAAGTCCCTGCTCTCGGTTTGGTCGCGCTCACCGATCTTACGGGCACCTACACGCTCCCGACTCTTCCCGCCGGCGCCCACGAGGTCGTCGTATCCTATCTCGGTCTCGATCCTGCCCGCGCCACCGTCGCGATCACCGCCGGTCAGCGGGCCGTCCGCGCCTTCGACCTTACCGCCAGCATCTATAAAATGGATGCGCTCAAGGTCACCGGTGAACGTGAGGGCGGGGCCGCCGCCATCACCGCCCAGCGCAACGCCGAGAATCTCCGCAGCATCGTCTCGATGGATTCATACGGAAATCTCCCCAACATGAACGCCGCCGAGGTCGCCATCCGCCTGCCCGGCGTCGCGGGCAACCCTTCCGACGAAGGCCTCATCGACGGCTTCACCATCCGCGGCATCGGCCCCGGCCTCAACTCGATCACCCTCGACGGCGCACCCATGACCAGCCAGGGCGCCCTCACCCGCGGCACGAATATCAACAACCTTACCGGGACGATGTTCGACCAGATGGAACTCACCAAGGGCCACACCCCGGACAAGGAAGCTGGCTCAATCGGCGGCACCATCAATCTCAAGACCCGCTCCCCGCTCTCCATGCGCGAGCAGCGCCGCATCAGTTACAGCGCCAGCGTTCGCGTCGCCCCGTCTTTCACCGAACAAACGCCCACCCGCGAAAAACACCGCGCCCACCCGCTCTTTAACCTCCAATGGCAGGAGGTCTTCGACGTCCTCGGCGGCGACCGCAACCTCGGCATCTCGGCCAACTTGTTTTATTCCGAAAACGCCATCGGCGGCTTTCGCACCATCCGAGATTTCCAGAATACGACCACCCAGCCGGCCTACCTCTGGGACTACCGCACCTGGGACAACTACAACAACCGCAAGCAGTCCTCCCTCAACCTCAAGACCGACTACCGCCTCTCTCCGTCCACCAAATTTTCGTTCAACGTCATCCTTAACGACGCCGTCGAGACCTTCCGCCGCCAATACGAGCTGCGCGCCTTCACCACCCAAGCCGTCTTCAACCCCGCTCTCCCCGTCACCGGGGCCAACGCCACCGCCGGCATTCTCCCCGGCTATACGGACCTCATCACGCGCGTGCGCGCCGCCCCCGGCTCAACCATCGACCAGACGACCACCGGCCCCGGCAATTTCTTCAACCGCATGCGCCGTTTCGACCTCGGGGCCGAGCATACCTTCGGGCCCTTCTTCATCGATTGGAACGCCCGCTACACCCAGTCCAACATCAACGGCGGCGCCGGCGGCCGCGGCGGTATTCTCGTCAACCGCCTGGCCGGCATCGGCTGGGAGCTCGACCGCACCGCCTCCGATCTCCACCCACGCTTCACCCAGACCGCGGGCCCCGATTTCAACAACCCCGCCAACTACCGGCCGACCACCTACAACAATTCGATCGTGAAGAACGGCGATGTGATCCAAGAGGCCGGCGCCAATGTCCGCTATACTTTGCCCACCCGCTTCACCGCCTTCCTCAAAACCGGGGCCGTCTGGCGCGAGCGTGAAGTCTCCGTCGAAAATTTCTCCCGCCGCTGGAACTACATCGGCACGACCGCCCTCGCCGCCGACCCCAGCATCATCACTTACGACGCGGTGAAGACCGGCCGTCGGCTCCCCTACTGGGAACCCGTCCAGTTTTTCGCCGATCGCCAGCCCGTCACTCCGGCTCTCTGGCGCGAAGATCGCTACTTCAGCGAACAAAATAACTTCACCGCCAACCGCGCCGTCACCGAGACCATCACCGCCGGCTACCTGATGGCCCAGGGTCGCTTTGGCCGCACCGGCTGGATCACCGGAGTCCGCACCGAAAAAACCGAGTCCGCTTCCTGGGGCTATGTCCGCAACCGCACCGGCAGCACTGCGGCCGAGCAGATCGCCGATCCCGTCGGCTCCGCCACCCGCGATTATGCCGGCAATCGACGCAACTTGAGCGGCGGCTACACCAAGTCTTTCCCCAGCGCCCATCTTTCCCACGACGTCACCGCCAACCTCAAAGCCCGCCTCAGTTGGTCCACCAGTTTCGGCCGACCGGCGCTCAACAACGCCCTCCCCAACGAGACCGTCAACGAGACCAACCAGACGCTCACCGTCAACAACCCCTCCCTGCTCCCCCAAGACGCCGCCACGTGGGACGCCGCCCTCGAGTATTACTTCGAACCCGTCGGCAATTTTTCCGTCTCCTGGTTTCACAAGACGATCAAGGACTACATCATCACCGGCCTCGCCACCGGCACGATCGGCACCGGCAATGACAACGGCTTCAATGGCGAATACGCCGGCTTCACCCGCCTCACCGCCTCCAATGCCGGCGAAGCCATCGTCCAAGGTTGGGAATTCGCCTACCAGCAGCAGTTCACCTTTCTCCCCGGCCTCCTCAAGGGTCTCGGCGCCTCCGCCAACTTCACCGCGATCGACACGCGAGGCGACTTCGGCGGCAACTCCAACCTCACGACCGACCAGGTTGCCGGCTTCATCCCACGCACCGGCAACGCCAGCCTCTCATGGCGCTATCGAAAATTCAGCACGCGTGCCCTCTACAATTTCAGCGGCGACTACATCACCAGCTACACCGCGGCCTCCGTCGGCCGGAATCTCTACCGGCTCAAATACGAGAGCGTGAACGTAGGCGTTGCCTACCAGCTCCGTCCCTCCCTGCAGCTCACGCTCGACGTCGCCAATCTGTTTAACGAACCCCAAGCCTTCTACCGCGGCGTTCGTAGCCAGATGCAGGCCACGATCATCAACGGCACTACCGTGACCGCCGGCATCAACGGTCGCTTCTGATTTCGACGGCGAGCGCACCCCCGCACCTCCGCAAAGCGCCGCGCCTCAATCCACCCAAGCTCCTGATCCCGTTTCGGAAAACTAAGCGCCACGCTTCGATCGCGCCGCTTTACCCAAAAACCGCGATTCAGCGCAGGCTTCGTCTGGAAAATTTTCCTACCAACTAAATCTTCCTACCACTCCTCCGAAAGTCTGATCGCTCGCCGCGCATCGGTCCGCGCGTAGCGCAAAAAAATACGGGCGTGCTCTGCACGGAAGTGCGACCCAGCTTCTTCGACCTACGCTGCAATCACCGAAGTGGTGATTTCAGCTTTCACCGTCCGCTCGCTCCGCCGCCAGAAACCCCGAGTTGTCCGCCCCGTCTACGAGCCGCAAAAACTGCTCATTCCACCAACCACTGCCTTGAGCTTTTCAAACGGAGCGCCCCAAATCCGGCACCCCGCTCACCCAACGCAGTTCTCCCAATGAAATCTCCCCTCGCCCTCGTCTTCGCCCTCCTCGCCCTGCCCGCTCTCGCCCTCGCCGCCACCCCGGCCGCGCCGAAACCGCTCCGCATTCTTCTCATCACCGGCGGCTGTTGCCACGACTACGCCGCGCAGAAGGACATCCTCAAGGAGGGTCTCGAAGCCCGCGCTCACGTCGTGGTCGAGCACATGCACACGGCCGACAAAACCACGCGTCCCGTATTTCCCTCCCACACCGATCCCGACTACGCCAAGGGCTACGATCTCGTCATCCACAACGAATGCGCCGCCGACATCGCCGACCCCGTGATGGTGCAAAACGTCCTCGCGCCGCACATGGCCGGCCTGCCCGGCGTGAACCTCCACTGCGCCATGCACAGCTACCGCGTCTCCAAAGATTTCAAGACGCCCCTCGCCCCCGGTTCCGCCGGCGCGCTGTGGTTCGACTACCTCGGCCTCCAGTCCAGCGGTCACGGCCCGAAGGAACCGATCATGATTTCGTTCACGTCCTCCGGCAGCCCGATCACCCGCGGCCTGGAGAACTGGCTCACGGGCCACGAGGAACTCTACAACAACGTCCAGGATCCGAAAAACTTCCCCGGCCACCGCTCGCTCGCGACGGGCCTTCAAACCGTGACCGACAAGCAGGGCAACAAGAGCGATAAAACCGCGGTCGTCGCCTGGACCAATCTCTACGGTCCGAAACAAGCCCGCGTCTTCAGCACGACCATCGGCCACACCAACGCCACCGTCGGCGACCCGCGTTTTCTCGATCTCGTCACCCGCGGCGCCTTGTGGGCCGTCGGTAAACTCGGCGACGACGGCCGCCCCGCCGTCGGCTTCGGCCCCAAGGGAAAATAGCTTTCGCCGCCCGCGTCCTTCGCTTCGTCAGGTAGCGTCGCGACCTCCGGGTGCGACGTCGTTCTCCCAAAACTATCCCGCTGCCAGCGGCACACGTTCACCGCGTTCACCTTCCCCATGTCTGCCTTCTCCGACCCGCTCCGCGAGGCCCGCCAAAAATCCGGCATCCTCAAATGCCCGTTTCACGGCGAAGACATCACGATGCTCCTCCGCCACGAGGACGTCCGCCAAGCGGCGAAGGACTGGCAGACGTTCAGCTCCGACGCGCCCTTCCGCGTGCCGATTCCCTCCGAGGAAGCCGTGCGCACGATGCGCCAGCTCCCCATCGAGACCAACCCGCCCGAGCACGGCGACTACCGCGCCATCGTCGAACCGTTTTTCGCCCGCGCCAAAGACCCCGCCGTCATCACGCAGGTCGAGGCCCTGATCGCCGGCCTGCTCGATCAGGCGCTCGCACGCGACTCCGTCGAGATCGTCAACGAGTTCGCCCTGCCCGTGCAGTCGCGCGCCCTCACCCACCTGCTCAACGTCCCCGCCAGCGAGGGCGAAATCTGGCTCGGCTGGGGCATCCACGTTTTCAAGGTCACCGGCGGCGAATTCAAAACCGGTTCCGTCCTCGAAGACTACCTGCACCGCAAATTCGACGACGCGCAGGCCAAGCCCGGCCCCGACTTTTTCAGCGCGCTCACGCAGGCCACTTACCGCGGACGCCCGCTCACGCGCGACGAGATGATGGGCTTCGCCAACCTCGCCTTCGCTGGCGGCCGCGACACCATCATCCACACCATCGCCTGCGCCCTCGGCCATCTCGCCGAGCATCCCGAGGCGTTGGACTACCTCCGCGCCGACCCGAAGCGCATCACGCTCGCGAGCGAGGAATTTTTCCGGGTCTTCATGCCGCTCACCCACATCGGCCGCGTGTGCCCCGCCGACACCACCGTCCACGGCACCACCGTGAAAGCCGGCGAACGCATCTCGCTCGCGTGGGCCTCCGCCAATTTCGACGAGACCGTTTTCCCGTCGCCCGAAGAAGTCCGCCTCGACCGGAAGCCCAATCCTCACCTCTCCTTCGGCTTCGGCACCCACCTCTGCCTCGGCGCTCCCCACGCCCGCCTGATTTTGCGCACCCTCCTCCGGCTCTGCTGCGAAAAAGTCCGCGCCATCACCGTCCTCCACGCCGAAGAACGCGTGGAACACGAAGCCGCCTTCGACCGCAAACTCGGCTATCACACCTTGACCGTAAAACTCACCGCGCTCGGCCTCGCGCCCACGTAAGGTTCCCTGCGCCCGCCTTTCGCTCCACCACCCCGATCGATTTCTGAAGCGCCGCGGAAAAAACATCGCTCCTCTCACCCCGGCAACACGTCTTACTTCCACCCTGCCATGAATCCCGTCCGCCCCACTCGCCGCGAATTCCTCCGCACGTCTTCCCGCTTCGCCGCCGTCTCCGCCCTCGCCGGCATCGCCCTGCCCCACGTCCACGCCCAAGGCACCGATGTCCTCCAGGTCGCGCTCATCGGCTGCGGCGGTCGCGGCGCCGGGGCCGCTTCCAACGCGCTCTCCGTCAACACCGGCCCCGTCAAACTCGTCGCGATGGCGGATGTCTTCGCGCCCCGCCTCACCGCCGCCTACGACGCCCTCAAACGCAAACACGCCGAGAGCGTCGACGTGCCCGAGGACCGAAAGTTCATCAGCTTCGACGCCTACAAACACGCCATGGACTGCCTCCGCCCCGGCGATATCGCGATCTTCACCACGCCGCTCGCGTTTCGCTGGGTTCACTTCGCCTACGCCATCGCGAAAAAACTCAACGTCTTCATGGAGAAACCGCTCACGGCGGACGGCCCCACCTCGCGCCGCATGATCCAGTTGGCCGAGGACGCCTCGGCGCAGAACCTGAAGGTCGGCGTCGGCCTCATGTCCCGCCACAGCCGCGCGCTCCAAGAACTCCACCAGCGCATCGGCGACGGCGAGATCGGCGACATCATGCTCATGCGCGGTTACCGCATGGCCGGCCCGCTCGCGTCCGCCTTTTCCGAAGCCAATCCCGGCCCGCTCACCGATCTCATGTATCAGGTCCGGCGCTTCCACAGTTTCATTTGGCTCAGCGGCGGCTGCTACAGCGATTTCTACATCCACCACGTCGACCACCTCTGCTGGATGAAAAACGCCTGGCCCGTGAAAGCCCAGGGCATCGGCGGCCGGCACTACCGCCAGAGCCCCGCCGGCGCGCCCTACATCGACCAAAACTTCGATTCCTACGCCGTCGAATACACCTTCGCCGACGGCGCGAAACTCATGATGAACGGCCGCTGCGTCACCGGCAGCGCCAACATGTATTACAGCCACGCCCAAGGCACCAAGGGCATGGCCGTCGTCTCGAAGCACGGCGACTGCGGCCTGCCTTCGTCGATCTACTCCGGCCAACTCCCCGCCGTCGAACGCCGCCTCTGGGAATCGGTCGTCCCGCCCGACGAGCAAAACCCCTACCAAAACGAGTGGAACGCCCTCACCCGCGCCATCCGCCACGACACTCCGTTCAACGAGGTGAAACGCGGCGTCGAGGCCAGCGTCGCCACTTCCATGGGCCGGTTCGCCGCCCACACCGGCCAGGAAATCACGTGGGACCAGTTCTACAACAGCCCGACCGAACTCGCGCCCGGCGTTGACCAACTCACCTTGGAAGGCCCGTCTCCTCTCCTGCCCGACGTCGACGGCCGCTACCCGATCCCCGAGCCCGGCATCAAACGCGACCGCGAATACTGACCACTCCCTCTCCCTCTCTTTCCAACCATGATCCCAATCCCCTCCACCCGCCGTTCTTTTCTAAAAACCTCCGCGCTTCTCCTCTCCGCGCCACTCATTCTCCCGAGCCGCGTCTGGTCCGCCGAGACCGCCCCGAGCAAGCGCCTTACCATCGGCTGCATCGGCATGGGCAAAATGATGGGCGGCCATCTCCGCGGCTACCTCAACCGCGACGATGTCCAGGTGCTCGCCGTCTGCGACGTCGACACCACCCGCCGCGAGCACGCCAAGAAAACCGTGGACACCGCCTACACCGCCAAGACCGGCGGCACCTACGTGGGCTGCACCGCGTATAACGATTTCCGTGAGGTCATCGCCCGCAAAGACATCGACATCGTTGTCATCGCCACGCCCGACCACTGGCACGCCTACATCGCCATCGCCGCCGTCCGCGCCGGCAAAGACGTCTACTGCGAAAAGCCTCTTACCTATAACGTCCGCGAGGCGGTCGAGCTCGTGAAAGAAGTCCGCAAGGCCAACCGTGTTTTCCAAACCGGCTCCCAACAGCGTTCGTCGAAAGAGTTCCGCATCGCCGCCGAGCTCGTGCGCAACGGCGTCCTCGGCCGCGTCAACTCCGTCCACGTTTCATTCGGCGATCCCGCCCAGCCCTACACGCTGCCCGCCGAGGCAATGGAACCCGGTCTCGATTGGGACCGCTGGTGCGGCCCCGGTCCGCTCGTCGCCTACAATCCCTCGCTCAGCCCGCGCGGTCTCCACAACAATTTCCCCGACTGGCGCAAGACCCGTGAATTCGGCGGCGGCATGATCACCGATTGGGGCGCCCACCACATCGACATTTCCCAATGGGCGCTCAACGCCGACGCGAGCGGCCCCGTCGAGGTCCGCGCCCCGCAGAACTGGGAGACCGCCAAGCGCGGCGCCCAACTCGTCTACGCCGACGGCACCATCCTCACGCACGTGCGCGGCAAGGGCGTCTCCTTCTACGGCACCGAGGGCGAGTGCCACGTCAACCGCGGCAAGTTCGAGCTCATCATGAACGGCAAGACGGTCCACAAATTCTGGGACAAGGAAGTGGACAAGGGCACCTCGATGGAGCGCGAGGTGACGCTTACCGAGCGTGAATTTTTGGCCGACGCGAAAGTGAAACTCTACAACAGCAAGAGCCACTTCCAGGATTTCCTCGACTGCGTGAAATCCCGCCAACGTCCGATTTGCGACGTGGAGATCGGCGCGCGCAGCGTGATCGCATGTCACGTGATGAACTTCGCCTACTACTACGGTGCGAACGCCAAATGGAACCCCGAGCGCAACCGCTTCGCGAGCGGCGGCAGCAACCGCTGGCTCACCCGCGACAAATACCGCGCCGGTTGGTCCGTCTAAAGTCGTCCGACGTAGAGGCGCCGTTCACGGTTGCGAGGCGGATAGAGCGAATCGAGTAATTCTGCGTCATGCAAAGCGGCTATATCTTGGCCGGCATGACGCCGCCCGCCCCGCAGATGGCCATCATCTTCACCGAATCCCGCCGCACGCAGAGCTACTTGCTCCGCGTGCTTGCAGATAATCCGTGGGGTTCCGGCATCGTCCTTTTCAACGGCTCCAACACCGACGATCGCTCAAAAACCATCTACGCACGGTGGCTGGCTCGCCATGATGGCACCGACCCCATCTCTGGTTCCAAATCCGCCGACATTCGTTCCGCCCTCGTGGATTACTTCCGCGAGGAGGGCACCACCGCCCTTACGCTGAGGCCAAGCTCTCCGCGCAGAAACGCATCCGTAGCCTGGAATCCACCCGCAACGACAAACGTCGCTCCCTCGTCGAGGCTCAGGATCCGATTGATCGCCAGCGCGATGAACTCATCTCCACCATTAAGGGCAAGCTCACCCAGGGCACGGATGATCACGCTCTCTTCACCATCCGCCGGACGCTGCGCGCCTAAACCCCTTGAAATAATTCATATGCCTTTATCCTCCCAAAAGCTCTCCGGAAGCCGGCACCGGGACTTCCCTCACGGCAGGATAGAAGTCTTCCCAAAAATCCTGCTTGCAGGCCGTCCCACCGCTTTACACGTTCAAACCAACACACGCGCCGTGCCCCTCGTTCGAAAGAATGATGCACATCAAGGGCGCGTTTCTTTTTTGCCCAAATTCGAGGCTTCGCGGGAGGGCGTCACTGCATGAGCGTTCCCTGTCCGAAGACTTGGCTCTCCGTTCCCGATCAGCTTCTGAAATTGCAGGGGCGTGGGCTTTTCATTGCCGATACCACGGCTGCCTCCGATTTCCTCCGCCATATCAACTACTATTGCTTCACGGGATATGGTCTGGTGTTCGAGCAGCCCCGATACAGCTATCGCTCCGGCACCACCTTTGAGCAGATTCGCCAGACCTACGAATTCGACCGCGCCCTCCGCGACCTCTTCACCGAGTCCATCGAACTCATCGAACTCGATCTGCGCACCACCATCGCCCACACCTTCGGCGAACTGCACGGAGCCTTTGGTCACACCGTCACAGCTAAATTTTACGACCAATCTCGCCATTCCCAATGGCTGGCGAAAATCCGGGAGGAAACGCAGCGATCGAGCGACCTGTTCATCATGCACTATCGGAAAAAGTATTTGGAGTTTCCCGATGTCCCGATCTGGGTGGCCGTGGAAATCATGTCCTTCGGCGCCTTGTCCAACTTTTACCGAAGCCTCACCAAGGACGCCCAAAAGCGTGTTTCGTCCCGCTACGGGTTGCAGCCGCGCACACTTGGTTCGTGGATCCACCACTTGGTTTACGTCCGCAACCTTTGCGCCCATCACGCTCGACTCTGGGATCGCGAATGGTCGATCAAGCCAGACCTCCCCGCCGGCAACGTCTGGGCCCCTACAAGCGTTCCCGGCAACGCCCAACTTTTTGCCAGCCTCCTCATCCAATCCACCATGCTTCGGCCGATCACGCCGGAAAGCGCCTTCGTTACCGATTGGCGCAGCCGGGTGCGAAAACTCCTCACCAACGGCCTACCGGCTTGCCCGGACTCACTCAAAAAAATGGGGCTGCCGGCAGCTTGGGTCGAACACCCGCTTTGGAAGTAATATCGTGCCCGCACTTTCCCCCGAACATCTCTCTCTTCTGCTGGCTAATTTGGAGTCCGAATACGTTCCGTCTCTTCCGGCATTGCTGTCCAACACACAACCGCCTGCGGAGCAGACCAAAAAGAACCGGTCCCGTGCTTTCAGCGCCTTCACCTTGCGCCACCTTCTTGCATCACCGAAAAGGACGCTGCAAAGGCGGTGATTGACGATTTTAACGACATGGGAATCGCCGCACTCGCTCAGCAGTTCACGGCGTCTTGAGCATGTCGGCAAAAAATCGCGCGGAAATTCTGGCACCTAGGCTTGATCTTTTTTTTCGTTAACCCTCGATGCAATTTCTCCCCCTCGCCGTCCTCGCCACTTTCAGCCTGTCCGCCTTCGCCGCCGACACGCTCACCACGCGCAACCCCAATCCGTCCGCACCCGCCGCCACCGTCGGCGCCGCGTTTGACGCCGCCAAAGAGCTCCCGCGTTTTCTCCCGGTCGAGCCCGCCGCCGCCCTCGCGACGTGGAAAGTGAAACCCGGCTTCAAGCTCCAGCTCGCCGCGCACGAGCCGCAGGTCCGCGATCCCATCGCGATCTCTTTCGACGAAAACGGCCGCATGTTCGTGTGCGAGATGATCGACTATTCCGAGCGCCGCGACGCCACCCCGCACCTCGGCCGCATCTCGATGCTCGAGGACAAGGACGGCGACGGCGTTTACGAAACCAGCACGGTCTTCGCCGACGGCCTTCCGCTCCCCACCGGCCTCATCTGGGCCAACGGCGGACTCTTCGTCGCCGCCTCGCCCAACATCTGGCGTTTCGAGGACCGCGACGGCGACGGCCGCGCCGAGGTGCGCGAGATCGCGTTCACCGGCTTCGGCACCGGCCTCAAGGCCCTCAACGTCCAAGCCATGCTCAACAGTTTCGCGTGGGGCCAAGACAACCGCATCCACCTCATGGGCGGCCTCGGCAATCGCGGCATGATCAGCAGCCCGAAACGCAACGATCTGCCCGCCGAGGAACTCGCCGCCCGCGATTTCTGGTTCGACCCGCGCACCTACGCCTTCGGCTTCGAAACCGGCGGCGCGCAATACGGCATGAGCTTCGACAACTACGGTCGCAAATTCGCCTGCTCCAATTCCGACCACCTCCAGTTCTGGGTCTACGACGAACGCTACGCCGCCCGGAATCCGTTTTTCACGCCGCCGCCCGCGCGCCAAAGCATCGCCGCCGACGGCGGGGCCGCCGAGGTCTTCCGCCTCAGTCCCGACGAACCCTGGCGCATCGTCCGCACGCGCTGGCGCATCGGCGGCGTCGTCAAAGGCATGGTCGAGGGCGGCGGCCGCGTGAGCGGCTACTTCACCGGCGCCACCGGCACCACCGTCTTCCGTGGCGATGCCTACGGCGAAGACTTCGTGAACAACACGTTCACCGGCGACGCCGGCGGCCAGCTCGTGCACCGCAAAAAAATCTCCCCCGACGGCGTCAGCCTCATCGGCCGCCGCCCCGCTGACGAGCAAGGCTACGAGTTCGCCGCCAGCACCGACACGTGGGTGCGCGTCGTGAATTTCGCCAACGCCCCCGACGGCACCCTCCACATCTGCGACATGTATCGCGAAGTCATCGAGCACCCGTGGAGCATCCCCGAAGAGATCAAGCAACACCTCGATCTCAACAACGGCCACACCCGCGGCCGCCTCTACCGTCTCGTGCCGGACAACGCCTCGTGGCAACGCCGCCCCCGCGTCGCGCTCGGCTCCGCCTCCACCGCCGAACTCGTCGCCACCCTCGCCCACCCCAACGGCTGGCACCGCGACACCGCCGCCCGCCTCCTCTACGAACGCCAGGACGCCACCGCCGTCCCGCTGCTCCGCGCCCTCACCGATCCTCTCGCCCAACATCACGCCCTCGGCGTGCTCGACGGCCTCGGCGCGCTCACCGCCGAGCCCGTGCTCGCCGCGCTCACCAGCGCCGACGCCCGCCTGCGCGAACACGGCGTCCTTTACGCCGAGAAACTACTCCGAACCGGCACGGCCGTTCCGCCCGTATCAGCTTCCGCGCTCGTCGAGAAACTCGCCGCCCTCGTCACCGACGCCGACGCCCGCGTGCGTTTCCAACTCGCCTTCACGTTGCCCACGTCGCCCGCCCTCGCCCCCGCTTTTGCGCGCCTCGCCGCCCGCGACCACGCCGAGCCGTGGATCTCCGCCGCTCTCCTCACCGCCCCGCCCGCCGCGCTCAACGCCACGCTGCTCCCCGCCTTTACCCGCGATCTCGCCACGGCCAACGCCGCCGCCCCATTTGTCGCCAAGTTGATCGAGATCCGCGCCGCCTTCAGCACCTCCGGCGATCGACTCGATTTGATCAACTTCATCGCCCAGCCCGGCACGAATCCGCTCTGGCTCCGCGCGCTCGGCGACGGCCTCCGCCGGAGCGGCACCACAATCACGGCCGCCGATTCCTCCAGCAAGTTGAGCGCCGTCTTCACCCGCGCCGCCACCGCCGCCGCCGACGCCAAAACCCCCGTCGCCGCCCGCCTCGCCGCCCTCGCCCTGCTCGATGTCGCGCCCTACGAGGCCGCGCGCGGCGCCCTCGTCGCCTGTCTCGCGGCCGGCCAACCGCCCGAGATTCAATCCGCCGCGATCAAGGTCCTCGCCCAACATCCGCTGCCCGCCGTGACGACCACCCTGATCGAACATTGGCGCGACAGCTCGCCCGCCGCCCGCGAAGCCGCGCTCGCCGCCCTGATCGCCCGCGAGGACCGCGCCGTCGCCCTGCTCACGGCGATCACCGCCGGCACCATCAAGCCCACCGAAATTCCGGCCGCCCAAGTCCAGGCTCTCACCCAGCACAAAACCCAAAAAATCGCCGCCCTCGCCCGCACCGCCCTCGCCTCGGTGATCCCGCCGTCGCGCGCCGAGGTCACCGCCACGTTTCAACCCGCTCTCACCCTCACCGGCGACGCCGCCCGCGGGCGCGCCATTTATCAGGGCCGTTGCTTCGTCTGCCACCGCGCCGGTGACGAGGGCATCGCGCTCGGGCCCGATCTGATCACTGTGAAATCAAGAGGTCGCGAAGCGTTGCTCGCCGCGATTCTTGAACCGCACAAGGAAGTCGCGCCCCACTACATCGCCTACGATGTCACCACCAAAGAGGGCAACACCTTCACCGCCATGGTAGCCCGCGACGACGCGACCGGCCTCACCCTCAAAATCATGGGCGGCGGCGAGATCGTTTTGCCCCGCGCCCAGGTGCGTGGCAGCCGTTCCGACGGCCTGAGTCTCATGCCCGAGGGCCTCGAAGCCGGCCTCAAACCCGGCGACATGGCCGACCTTCTCACCTTTATAGAAACACTAAAGTAGCCCCGCCACGCCGCTCTCCCGCGGTTATGCTTTCGCCCCGCCCACCCATGCGCTTCCTGCTGCTCCTCCTCACCCTCGGTGTCGTCACGCCGGCACCGTCCGCCGCCGCGGCCACACCGTTGCCTCCCGCCGTCGAAGCCGCCCGGCGCGTGCTGTTCCTCGGGGATAGCATCACCTTCGGCGGGGCGTATGTGGACTTCATCGAGACCGTGATCCACACCCGCGCACCCGATTGGCGCGGCGAGATCATCGACCTCGGGCTTTCCAGCGAAACCGTTTCCGGTCTCTCCGAAGCCGGTCACGCCGGCGGAAAATTTCCCCGCCCCGATCTCCGCGAACGTCTCGGCCGCGTCTTGGCGCAGACCAAACCCGACCTCGTCGTCGCCTGCTACGGCATGAACGACGGCATCTATTTCCCCTTCGCCGAGGATCGCTTCGCCGCGTTTCGCGAGGGCATTAACCGGCTGCACGCCGCCGTCGTCGCCACCGGCGCCACGATCATTTTCCTCACGGCGCCCGTCTTCGATCCGTTGCCCATCGCCGCCAAAGTCCTGCCCGCCGGGCTGGATGCGTATCCCGCGCCATTCTCGGGCTACAACGACGTTCTCGCCCGTTACTCCGCCTGGCTGCTCGCGCAACGCGCCGCCGGCTGGACCGTGATCGACGTCCACGGCGCCATGACCGACGCACTTGCGCAGCGCCGCGCCAACGACCCGCAGTTCACGTTCTCGAAAGACGGCATCCATCCCGACGCCCTCGGCCACGCCGTCATCGCGCGCGCCGTCCTTACCGCCTGGAACCTGCGCCCGGATGACGGCGAACTGCTCGCCGGGCTCGCGACCAAGCCCGACGGCACGCTGCTTTCGCTCATCCGCGAGCGCCGCAAACTCCGCATGCACGCCTGGCTCACCGCGACCGGCCACGGCCGCCCGGGCGTCACCGCGGGCTTACCGCTCGCCGAGGCCGAGGCGCGCGCCGCCGCGCTCACGGAAAAAATCCGCGCGCTCAGATAGCGAACTTCCGGCGCTTACTTGATCGGCGAAAAATCCGTCGGCACCAAGAACACCGACTTCACGCCGTCCTTCACCGTGAGCGGACCGCCGGCGGCTTTCTCCGAGGCGGCACGCGCCGCGATCCAGTCCGGATCAGCCCGGAACGCGGCAAACGATTTCGCCGCCGCCTCGCGGTCTTTGTGCGCGAGAAAATAAATGAGCGTCGAGCCCGCGCCCTTGTCGGCGTCGATCGGATGATAGTAACCGAGATGCGTCATGCCGTGCTTGGCGAAAAGCGCGATCGTGTGGTCGCGGAACCGCGCATCGATCGCCGCGACCTTGCCCGGAGGCGTGGTGTAGGTGCGCATTTCAAAGACGCGCGGCGGGCCGTCGTAGTTGGCCACCTGGGGTGAATAAGGGACCTGCGTCAGAAACACCGACTCGATCTTGGCGACGATCTTTCCGTCCACCTCGCTGGCTTTGGCGACCGCTTTCCACGCCGGATCGGCGCCAAACGCTTTGAACGACTCCTTCGCCGCCTCCCGGCTCCGGTGTTGCAACAAATAGACGAGTTTCTCGCCGGCGCCGTCTTTCGCGTCCATCGGCACGGCGTAACCCAGATTGGTCATGCCGTGTTTTTCAAACAGCTTGAGCGTGTGATCGCGGAACCGCGCGAGCACGTTGGCGTGTTTGCCGGGCATCGCGGTGTAGGTGCGAAGTTCGAAGACCGGCGATTCCTGAGCGGACGACGAGGCGGCGCCCAGAAGCGCGATGCCGAGGAGCGAAACGAGACGGAGGGGGCGGATGTTCATGGGGAAAACAAAAATGAGGGGGAGAAAGCGGGTGAGCCGCGCGCTCAGTTCGACCAATAGCCGCCCTGATGTTTTTCCGCGCCGGCGCCGACAAGTTCGCCCTCGCTGGCCACGGCCTCTTCCGGCGGCAGTTCTTCCATCGGGGCGAACCGCTCGGACGTGAAGCCGAGTTCCTGTTTCCCTTGGTGGAAAGGATCGGGCGGATTGGTGAGTTCGGAGAGCAGCAGCCCGACCGTCGCGGAGTCGCCGCCCTTCACGATTTTCTCCCGGCCGAGAAAGACCTCACGGATCGTGTAGGTGTTTCCTTTCACCGGCAGCTGCTTGTAGAGCGCCCGGATAAACGCGGAAAACGTATCGTTGATGCAGACTACTTTCTGACCTTTGACCATGGGAAAGCCCAAAACCTGAAAGCGGGAGTTTCAGGATGCAACCCGAAGCCTCGAAAAATCTGCGCGGACCCAAATTGCCCTTGCCGCGCCTTTATCCGTGCGGTTCCGATAGCTCGCCCCGTAGCCCCACCCGTCTTTTTTTAAATTATGAACGCGGAAACTCCCGCCGCTCCCGCGGCCAAGTCCAAGAAAGTCGTCTCGGCCAATCCGGCCGATCGTTACTCCAACGCCGGCCCTTCACCCGATCCGTGGGCCCAATGCGCCCTGATCGAATACGGCGGCGACCGCAGCTACGCGTGGACCGTCCGCGAACGCGTGATTCACACCCCCGCCGCGGAGAGCGGCCGCACGGAGCAGCAACTCCTGAAATCCCTCGCGACTCCCGGCCGCACGGAAGCGGGCCTCGCCTTCATCTGTCAGATGCTCGCCATGGTCGGCTCGGCCAAGAGCGTGCCCGCCCTCGCCCCGCTCCTCCAAGACGCCAAGACCACCGAGGCCGCCCGCTACGCGCTGCAACACATCACCGGCCCCGAGGCCGACGCCGCGTTTCTTGCCGCCCTCGGCACTCTCACCGGCAACGCCAAAGCCGGTCTCATCGGCAGCATCGGCGTGCGCGGCGACACCGGAGCCAAATCCGCGCTCACCGCCATCAAGGACGCCGCCACCGAACCCGCGATCGTGCGCGAAGCCGCCACCCGCGCCCTCGCCCGCATCGCCACCCTCAAAGCCTGATCCGCCATGAATTCCTCACCCCTCAGCCGCCGCGATTTCCTCCGCCACTCGGCCCTCGCCACCGCCGTCGCCGCCGCCCCGCTCATTTTGCCCTCGGGTCTCCGCGGGCAAAACGCCCCGAGCAAAAAAATCACCGTCGGCATCGTCGGCTGCGGCAACATCGCCGACGGCCACTACGGCCCGCTGCTCGGCTCGCCCGAGTCGCTCAAGGTTCTCGCCGTGTGCGACGTGGACCGCGACCGCGTCAACGCCGCCGCCGTCCGCGTCAACACCGCCTACGAGAACACCGATTGCAAAACCTACGGCGACTTCCGCGAACTCAACCGCCGCCCCGACATCGACGCCGTCTTCATCTGCACGCCCGACCACTGGCACGCGTTGATCGCCATCGACGCGATGCGCAACGGCAAGGATGTCTACATCGAAAAACCGCTGACTCTCACCATCGCCGAGGGCCGTGCCGTCGTCGAGGCCGCCCGCAAATACGGCCGTGTGGCCCAGCACGGCACCCAACACCGCTCGATGAAACGTTTCCACGACGTCGCCGAATTCGTGCGCAACAACGGTCTCGGCAAACTCGACCGCATCGACTGCTGGATTCCGCCAAACAACCGCTTCTGCGACGCCACTTGGAAACCCGAGGCCGTGCCGGCCAACCTCGATTGGGATCTCTGGCTCGGGCCCGCCCCGTGGCGGCCCTACTCGTCCATCGGTTGCCACTATAATTTCCGCTTCATCGCCGAGAGCGCCTACGGTCAGGTGACCAACTGGGGCGCCCACTACCTCGACATCGGCCAATGGGCGCTCGGCATGGACGACAGCGGCCCCGTCTCCGTCGAAGGCAAGGGCGAGTTCCCCAGCAGCGGCCTCTTCACCAACGCGACCAACGTAAACTTCACCGTTCGCTACGCCAACGGCGTGCCCATGCACTGCCGCACCCGCTACGAAGGCGGCGGCACCGTGCGCTTCGTCGGAGAGCGCGGCTGGCTCGACATCGCGCGCGACAAGATGAGCGCCTCCGATCCCAATCTGCTCCGCGAGATGCAGGCGCCCAACAAGCCCATCCAGCTCGCGCTCAGCAAAAATCATCAGGACAATTTCTTCGAGTGCGTGCGCTCCCGCGCCCGCCCCATTGCCGACGTCGAACTCGGTCACCGGACAACGACCGTCTGCAACCTCGGCCAGATCGCGATGGTCCTCGGCCGCAAGTTGCAATGGGACGCGGCCAAAGAAGAGTTCGTGGGCGACGACGCGGCCAACCGCCTCCGCACCCGCGCGATGCGCTCCCCTTGGTCGCTGGCCTGATCGCCTTTTGCATCCTGGACGGCGTGAGCGGACGGTCTTCAAAATGAAGAGCGTTTGAACTAGCCCGACGTCGCAACAACTCCCCGACCTTTATCGGGGAGAGAAAGCGGATCGACGTATCCCCGGGAATCGATCCGAAACAAGCCCGCCGAAGTTCATCGTCACACGATTGGGCGTCACCGAGATCAACGCCAGAGGGGCAGCTTTTCCACCCTCAACCCGATCATTTTCGTCGGAAAAGTTTACACTTCTCCGTCGGGAAAGCTTACACTTTTCACGTCACCGAAAATGCCGACGCAATTTCGATGAAATTTTA
>CALSBN010000054.1:0-24689 GCA_943373185.1 Opitutus sp. GAS368
AGACGACGCCGAGTCCGCCGCCGGCAGCTCCACCCGTTCCAACGCCAACTGACCCTCGGCCGTCTCCACCGAATCGCCCGACGCCTCAAAGCCTCGGGCTTTTTTGTGCCCGACCATCTCGCACGCATCGCCGTCGCCGACGAGTTCAGGAGACGGAGAGCCTATCGCTCGCGGCGACCCGATGACCAAAAGCAAAAAAAGGGCGCCCCGAAGGACGCCCTTCTTGCTCGCGAACCCAAACCGATCTCAGCGCTTATGTCCGGCCGTCAAGCGGGCGACCGGAGTGGCCAGCGAGCCGGTCACCATGATCTTTTCCAGTTTTTGCGGTTCGGCACCGACCGCCGCATCCGCGAGCGAGCCGGTCACCATGATTTTCTCCAGCTTCTGCGGTTCCGCCGCCACCGCCGGCTCCGCGAGCGAGCCCGTGACCATGATCTTCTCCAATTTCTGCGGTTCCGCCGTGATGGCCGGCTCGGCGAGCGAACCGGTGATCATGATTTTCTCCAGCTTGGCGGGTTCTTGAGCGGCCCACGCCGCGGGGATGGCGCTCAGCGCCACGAGTGCAATCAGTGTGTGTGTTTTCATAGGCAAATTTCTAAAATCGGCTCACCCGCCGGTAGCGGTCCGGGATTTCAGCCGCGCCGCAGCTCCGTGGCCTGCTTCGTTCCTCGATCCTGTAAATTTCGGCGACATCGGTTGTCCTCAGTGGAACGTGATGTAGTGAATGCCCGTGCGGTTTACGTAGCGCTCAAACGGCACGGGCTCCGTCGCGCTCTGCGGCTCGACCACGAACCACCCGCGGTCCGTCAGCACCAACCCGACGGCGTGGCGTTCCCGCGTGCGCCCCACGCCCTCAAAGGCCTTGGCTTGAAATACCACGACTTGGGCCGCCGCCGGCTCCGCCGAGCGCCCCGCGATCGCCGCGAGTCCGACCATCTGGCGCAAAAACATCCCGTAGTTGTCGCAATCCGAGCCTTCCGCGTCGCGTGCCGCCACGCCCTTCACCGTCTCGACCGCCACCCGGTAGGCCGGCAGGAATTTCCGCGTCAGCCACTCGTGGCTGATCACGGCGTAGCGCTCATCAAGCAATGGCCCCAAAAACGCCCCTTTCGGCAACAACTTCTGCGCGGAGCTCAACAGGTCGGCCACCGCGATCGTCTCGCCCGGCACCAGCGCCGGCGGTAAGGCGAACTGCGCCGGCGCCCGGTCTTTGACCGACCGGCCAAGACCCGTTCCTGCCGAAAAAATAAGCCCAACGGCCATTAAAGCGCGCCAAGTGAACACGCCCCGACGGTGAAATCGGAAGTCGCTCTGTCAATCGGTCTGCGACGAATCGCGGAATTTTTTCGGGAAACCTCCCGATCACGCCTCGACCGCGCTCAACTCTTTGGCCTTGCGACCGATATTCTTCGGATGCTCGTCCCGCTCAGCGCCACGCAGACGCACGACCGCGCCCGCCGGCTCATGCAGGCCGGGCGGGGCGCGGCGTTGCCGGAGCTCCTGCGCATCATCGAAACCCTGTCGCGCAATGCCTGCGAGGTCACCATTTCCGAGCTCTGCGAGATCATCGAGAAAGACGCGATCATCCTCGGCAAGATCCTCACCGTCGCCAACACCCTCTACTACAATCCCGGGGTGGCCCGCCTCGAATCCCTCTCGCAGGCCATCCATCACCTCGGCTTCAACCGCATCCGCACGCTCGCCGTTTCGCTGATGCTCATCCAGACCGCCAGCGGCGAGCACTCCGCACCCGAGCAACGAGAGGCCGCCACCCGCGCCCTTTGCTCCGGTCTGGTCGCGCAGGGCGCCGCCGAGTGGTTGGGCACCAGCGATCCCGAATTCGCCTTCGCCTGCGCCACGCTGCGCGACTTCGGCCGCATCATGTTCGCCTCGATCTCGCCGCCCTTGTGCCGCGCGGCTGCCCTGCGCGCACCTATCGTCGGCGACGCCGAAGCCCACCGAGAGCACTTCGGCCTTACGCCCCTCGCTTTCAGCCACGGACTCCTCGCTGCGGCCGGCTTGCCGGCCACGGTCCTCGCGAGCCTGCGCGCATGCGAGCCCGAGTCCCTCAAGTCCGCCGCCAGCACGTTCGACAACCGGCTCCTAGGCCTCGCCGATTTCGGCAACCGCGTCGCCCACCTCGCCCTCGACAGCAGCCAACCATCGGAAGCATTCGTTTCCGGCATTACCCAGCTTTGCACCCGTTTTGAATTTCTCGTGCCGGGAGCAACCGATCTCGTGCGTCCCTCACTCCAACGCGCCGACGACCGCATTCGTGCGTTCGCCGGCGGCCTCAAAGGCACGTTACCCTCGGCGCTAAAGATCGACCGCATCGGCTGGCGGCTCAGACAACTCACCGCCGTCACCGCTCCCGTCGTCGACCCCGCGGCCGTCGCTTCAAACCTCCCATCGGAAGAATTCCTTTCCGCCGCACCGCAGCCGATCATCGACGCCTTGCCGCCCCCGACCACATCCGCCGAGCCGCCTTCCGCCGATGCGGACTGGGACTTGCTCATGGCGCACTCGACAAAGTTTGAAGTCCCCGCCGCCGAGCCCGACCCGCAGGAGCCCATCGATGACGCCCTCGCCGAGGTCGCCGCCGCCGTCGGAGCCGAAGATTGCTGGTGGTTCGAGCACCAACCCGGCCTACCCGGCGCCGCGCTGGTCCAACGCCACAGCCTGGACCGCGCCCGACCGCCGTCGGCCGCGCGGGCCGAGGTCTCCGAGCGCAGCGTCTTTGGGGTCTGCCTCACGCGCCGCGAGGTCGTTCTCATCCATGACACTGCCGAGGCGAATCTCCGCCCCTACCTCCCCGGATGGTTTCGTTCGGCCGAGCGTCCGCCCGCCGCGTTCGCGCTCATCCCGGTGCTCAATTCTGAATCGATCTCCGGTCTTCTTTTGGTCGGCTGGACCCGGGCCCGTCGCATCACACTTTCGGTGGCCGAGATCACCGTCGCCCGCCAGCGCCTCACCGCCTCATTGAAACGCGAGCACCCTGTCGCCGCCTGAGGCAACGCCCGGCCTGCCACTACCCGCTACTTTTTCTGCAACACCGGCGCCTGCGATTTCAGCTTCTTGACCTTCGGCGCGATCACGAACGAGCAATAGCCCGCATTCGGATTTTTCGCGAAATAGTCCTGATGATAGTCTTCAGCCGGCCAGAATTTAACGAGCGGCACGATCTCCGTAGTGATCGGGTCGCGGAAAGCTTTCCCTGCCTCAACGCGTGATTTCATCGCCGCGGATTTCTGGGTCTCGTCGGCATAGAGGATGATCGAGCGATACTGCGGACCATGATCGTTCCCTTGTCCGCCCACTTGCGTGGGATTGTGCACCTGCCAGAAATAATCGAGCAACGCCTCAAGGCTCACGACCGCCGGGTCGTAGTCGATCTTGATGACCTCGGCGTGGCCGGTGCGTTGGGCGGTGATGTCTTTGTAAGTCGGATTGGGCTCCTTGCCGCCGGAGTAGCCGCTGGTCACGGCCTTGACGCCGGGAACTATTTCATAGGTGGCCTCGGTGCACCAGAAGCACCCGCCCCCGAGGACGAGTGAGGCGAGTTTGGATTCGGCAGCGGAAGACATAGAGGAGAACGCGGCGAGCAGCGCGGGGATGAGGGTTAACCAAGCGAGACGTTTCATGGGTGTGAGAACCCACCGTGCCCAAAATTATTCCCTCCGCAAGTCACTGCCTCGATCCACCGCCAAAGCGTCCGGCGTTGAACGCTCTCGGTCGGCTCACCGCGACAACTTCCGGTATTTGATCCGGTGCGGCTGATCGGCTTCCTTGCCCTTCCGTTTTTTGTAATCCTCGAGGTAGCTCGAGTAATTACCCGCGAACCAATGCACGTAACTGTCGCCTTCAAACGCCATGATGTGCGTCGCCACGCGGTCGAGGAACCAGCGGTCGTGGGAAATGATCACCGCGCACCCGGCGAAGGTCTCCAGAGCTTCCTCCAGCGCGCGGATAGAGTTCACGTCGAGGTCGTTCGTCGGCTCGTCGAGCAGGAGCAGATTCGCGCCGCTCTTGAGCACGCGCGCGAGCAGCACGCGGTTGCGTTCGCCGCCGGAAAGCACGCCCACTTTTTTCTGTTGGTCCGCGCCCGTGAAACCGAACTGCGCGCAATACGCGCGGCTGTTCACTGAGCGCGGCCCGAGCGCGAGGATCTCCTGCCCGTCGCTGATGACTTCCCAGATCGTCTTGTTGCCCTCGAGCGAATCGCGCGACTGTTCGACGTAGGCGGACTTCACCGTCTCGCCGACCTTGAACGTGCCGGCGTCGGCCTTTTCCAGATTGGTGATGAGCTTGAAAAGCGTGGTCTTGCCCGCGCCGTTGGGTCCGATGATGCCGACGATACCGCCGGGAGGGAGCGCGAAGTTGAGTTTGTCGAAGAGGAGTTTCTCGCCGAAAGCCTTTGCCACATTCTGCGCCTCGACGACGACCGTGCCGAGCCGCGGGCCGGCCGGGATGATGATCTCGAAAATCTTTTCCTGCTCGGCGACGTCGGCCTTGAGCATGGCCTCGTAAGCGTTGATGCGCGCCTGGCCTTTCGACTGGCGGGCCTTGGCCCCCTGACGGATCCACGCGAGTTCGCGCGCCATGGCTTTCTGGCGCTTGCTCTCGGTGCGCTCGGCGACGGACGCGACGGCCTGCTTTTGCTCAAGCCACGAGGAGTAATTGCCCTTCCACGGCAGACCGTGGCCGTGGTCGAGCTCAAGAATCCAGCCGGCGACGTTGTCCAAAAAGTAACGGTCGTGCGTGACCGCGATGACCGTGCCTTCGTAGCGGCTGAGATGCTGCTCGAGCCAATTCACGCTGTCGGCATCGAGATGATTCGTCGGCTCGTCGAGCAGGAGGATCGAGGGCTTCTGCAGCAACAACCGCGCGAGCGCGACGCGGCGGCGCTCACCGCCGGAGAGATGATCGACGATGGCGTCGCCGGGCGGGCAGCGCAGCGCGTCCATCGCCATGTCGACTTGCGGTGCGACATCCCAAGCGCCGAGCGCGTCGATCTTTTCCTGCAACTTCGCCTGCTTGTCGGCGATGGCATCCTTGGCCGCATCGTCGGCGGCTTCGGCGAGTTCGTCCCAACTCGCGTCGTAGGCGGCAGTGAGATCGGTGAGGTGCTTCACGCCTTCCTCGACGCAGGCGCGCACCGTCGAGCCGGGGGTAAGCGCAGGCTCCTGCTGGAGAAACCCGACGGTATAGCCGGGCTCGAAATGCACGCGGCCGTCGATCTCGGTATCGATCCCGGCGAGGATGCGCATGAGCGACGACTTGCCGGAGCCGTTGAGACCGAGGACGCCGATCTTGGCGCCGTAGTAAAACGACAGGGAGATGTCGCGGAGGATTTCCTTGCGCTCGATTTTCTTCGAGACGCCGAGCATCGAGAAAATGATCTTCGGGGCTTCTTCGGTTTTGGCCATAGGCCGAATCGACTAGGGTTTTGTCGCCAGTTCAAGCCGCGCGAGCAGATCGAGCGCATCAAGGCGATTCACCCCGCAGATATCCGCCATAGGCCGCAGGCTGGCGCAGACAGCCGGCCGGTCGGCCCGGCCGAAGATCGCGCAGCGAAAATCCACGAGCAATTGCACACACCTCACGCCGGCCGGTTTGCCGAGCGGCATCCCCGGAATCGGCGAAGAAATCGAGGGCGCGATGCAACACGCGCCGCAACCAGCGCGACAGTCCATGGCCGACAAGCGGGGCCATGACCCGCCGGCACAAGCTATTTCAAGCCCGCGATCAGCGCCTTGAGCTGCGCCGCGTGGTCCGCAGTGTCCACTTTCTCCGCCACCGCGAGCACTGTGCCGTCGGTCCCGAGCACAAACGCCGCCCGCGCCGGCCCAAAGTATTTTTTGCCATACATGGACTTTTCCACGACCGCATCCGCCGCCTGCGCAAAAAGATCACCGGGATCGCTCGCCAAGGTGTAGGTGATTTTCTTCTTCGCGGCGTATTTCACGTGCGAGCCGGGGGTGTCGCGGCTGACCGCGACGAGGTTGTAGCCGGCCTTGGCAAACTCAGCGGCGTGGGCCGCGAGAGAGTCGTTCTGCTTATCGCAGGAACCCGTGTTGTTCTTCATGTAAACCGACACGATCGTGCGGCGGGTGAGCAGGTCCTTGAACGCGACCTCTTGGACGTCGCCGACGGCAACGACCGTGAGCTTGAAGTTGGTCTTCAGCTTTTTTCCGGGAGAAATCATGGTGCAGCCACTGAGCAAGCGTCGGCGCCGGCGTCAAATGGCCCGATACTTTACCCCAAAAATACCTCCGGATGTGGCTTTGACGTGCCGATAAATACCCTGCAACTTCGCCCCGAATGAAATCCGTCAAGGTGCCCGCCCTGGAGCTTTTCCTCCATGAAATGATCCCCCTCGCCAAGGCGATGGGCGTGGGCGTGGAAGTCAGCGATGAACGCGCCCTCACCCTGACGGCACCCAAAGAGCAGAACAAAAATTCGCTCAACACCGCGTTTGGCGGCAGTCTCGTTTCACTCGCCACCTTGGCCGGTTACGGCGTCGTCTGGGAGCTCATGAAAAACGAAAAGGGCGCCGAGAAGCCCGAGTGGAGCATCGTCGTCAAAGAGAGCCGCGCGGCCTACCGCCGGCCCGTGATCGGCGACCTCCGTGCAATCTGCGAGCGCCCGGCCCAAGCCGCCATCGCCGAATTCAAGGACGCCCTCGCCCGCTACGGCAAAGCCAAGCTCAAACTTCGCGCCCGCGTCATCGAGAAGGGTCAGACCGCCGTCGATGTGACCGCGGCGTTTGTCGTCACCCGCTGAACTCCGTCCGCCTGACCCCGCCCCGCCGTCCTACCGCTCCCGATTCGGCGCGGTTTTTTTACGGGCTCAGATGTGCTTCGAGTCCGCCTCGTCTTTCTTTACGTAGCCACTGTCCTGCCGCTGGTGATTCACGGCGTTTTTCTTGAGATAGGCTTGGTAAACGTCGTCAGCCGACATGCCCAAGGTCTGAGCCAGCGACACGAGAAAATGAAACAGATCGACGACTTCGACCTTGGCGTTCTGCTCGTCGAACTTCTGGTATTTCGCCCACCACTTCCACGGCACGCTGTCGATCAGCTCGGCGGTTTCCTGCTGTAAAGCGCGGGTGTAATTGAGCACCCATTTGGCTTTTTCCTCATCGGTCGGGGGCGGCAGCGTGACGCCGATCCGCGCATTGAGCGCCGCCTGCATGCGAAAAATTTCTTCAAATTTGTCCATGCGCGCGACGGTGCAAACGGGCTCCAACGCTGGCAAGCCCGCGTTCACGCGGTCGCCCTGGCCCGCGTTTCCCGCCCCCTTGAATTTGCAGTTGCCCCTGCAAAGCACTCACGCGACGCTGCTTGCTTGATGCCGACGTCGAGTGCGCTTACCGCGCTCCGCCGGTGTCACCAACCCGGGCCGCTCCCGCTTCGCGGTGAGTGCCCAGAAAACAAAAAACAACACAATGACAGAACAAGATACGTCCGGCACACCCGCCGCCCCGACCGCCGATAGCTCGGCGCCGGCGGCCCCTGCCGCGACTGCCCCTGCGAGCACCGCAGGCGGCGAGACCCAGCCGTTCGGTTCGTTCGGCGCTGCCAAGGGCTCCGGCCTCAACCGCGGCAAGAAACGCCCCGCCCACAGCAACCCGGCCCCGGCCACCCCCGCTGCCGCCTACACACCCAGCTCCCTCGAGGTCATCACCTCGAAGAGCGAGTATAAGAATCCGTTCGCCCCCGAGCCAGAAGCTCCCGCGATCGCGCCGATCAGCACCCCGGCCCCCGTCGATATCACCGCCCTGGCTCCGGTCGCCGCGGTGATCGCCCCAGCACCTGCGCCCGCTCCGGCCCCCGTCGTCGCGGCAGAAAAGGTCGAGCTCAACATCCTCCCGCCGGCCGAATCCAAACGTGCCGCCACGAGCTGGGAGTCACCCTCCGGCCAACCCGCTGCCCGGCGCGAGGATCGCCCGACGTTCCGCGTCGAGCCCCGCCCCGGCCAGCCGCGCAACTCCGATCCCGCTCCGGCCAAGGACCTCTATCCGTTGGAGGCTTCGGCCCCGACTCCCCGCGATTCGGGCCCGCGTGATTCCGGTCCGCGCGATTCCAACCGCGGCCCGCGGCGCGACGGCCCCCGCTTCGAGCCCCGTGAACCCCGCCGCGATCCCCGGCCCGAACAAAGCAACCGCCTGCCCACCCCGGCCCCCAAAGCCAAGTCCGGCGGCGGTTTCATCGGCTGGCTCAAGGGTCTGTTCGGCGCAAAGTCGGCCGCACCCGAAACCCCCTCGACTTCCCACGGTGAACGGCACCGCGAGGGCGGCGAAGGTGGCGCCGAAGGTTATCAAGGCGGCGGTCGACGCCGCAGCCGTCGCGGTGGACGCGGCCGCTCCCACGGCGGTGATCGCCAAGAGGGTTATTCCCCGCGTCCCGAGGGCCAGGGCTCCGGCGGCGGCGAGGGCCATGGCGAACATCGCGGTGAATCCCGCGGTGAAGGTCGCGGTGACTATCGCGGCGGCGGCGAAGGCTATCGCGGAGGCGGTGGCGGTCGCCATCGCGGCGGTCGCGGCCGAGATCGCGGCGATCGCGGTTCCCGCGGTGATCGCGGCGGTTCCGATCCACGCCCCGAAGGTCAACAGGGCGGCGGCGCGATCTGATTCGCGTTAATCCTTGCCCACCGCGCAGACCCAAGCGCAATTCAAAGGCGTCCCTTCACCGGGGCGCCTTTTTTCATTTTCCGCTCCCTCCGGCGCCGGATCGGACTCCCTGCTCCCAATTCTCAGCTCCCAACTTCTTTTTCCCAGATGTCCGATCTCATCGTCCATGGCGGTCGCCCTCTCTCCGGCACCATCACTCCGTCCGGCAACAAGAACTCCGTTCTTCCCATTTTTTGCGCCACGCTGCTCACCGACGAGCCCGTGACCCTGCTCAACGTCCCCGACATCACCGATCTCAACAAACTCGTCGCTTTCTTCCAGACTCAGGGCTCGCAGATCAGTTGGGACCGCTCCGCCGGAACCATGCGGGTCGACCACTCGTCGTTTCGCAGCACGCTCGCCGACGACGAGCTCCCGCAGGACATGCGCTCGACGGTCCTGCTGTATCCCGCCCTCCTTCACCGTCTCCGCCAACTCACCATTCGCGCCAACACCAAGGGCTGCTCGCTCGGTGTCCGCGAAATCGACCCCCACCTCGAAATCCTCCGCGCGCTGGGCACCGTCATCAACGAGGGCGAACCACTCATCCTCGCCCTCCCCGACGGTTTTACCGCCGCCCGTCACTGGTGCGACTACATGTCGGTCACCGTCACGGAGAATTTCGCCATGGCCGCCGCCCTCGCCGCCGGCTCTTCCACGCTCATCAACGCCGCCAGCGAGCCCCACGTGCAGGAACTCTGCGCCGCGCTCGTCGCGATGGGCGCCCGGATCGATGGCCTCGGCACCAGTCGCCTCGAAATCACCGGCGTGAAACGGCTCCACGGTGCCACCATCACCATCGGGACCGACTACCACGAGATCGTTACCTTCCTCGCCCTCGGCGCGATCACCGGCGGCGAAGTGCGCGTCGAACATTCACTCCCGCATCACTTCGACCTCATCACCCGCGCCTTCGCCAAACTCGGCGTGATCGTCGAACACGAGGGCACCACCGCGATCGTCCGCCGCAACCAATCGCTCCGCATCGCGGCTCCGTTTACGAGCAACCTCCTGCCGAAAATCGAAGCCGCGCCCTGGCCTTACTTCTCCGTCGATCTGCTGCCGCTCATGATCGCGCTGAGCACCCGTTGTGAAGGGACGATCCACTTTTGGAACAAGGTTTACGAAAACGGGTTTTCCTGGATTCCCGAGCTGGCGAAGTTCGGCGCCCACGCCCTGGTGAGCGATCCGCACCGCATCGTCGTTTTCGGCAACCGCCCGCTCCACCCGGCCACCGTCGACTCGCCGTATATCATCCGCGCCGCCGTCGCCCTCGCGATGGTCGCGGCCGCGATCCCCGGCAAATCGGTCGTGCGCAACGCCGAGATCATCAAGCGCGCCCACCCGCGCTTCGTCGAAAATCTCCGCAGCCTCGGAGCCGAGCTGGAGTGGAAATAATCCCATGGCCGCTTCCGATTCCAACAAGGGCGTCAACTTCCTCGCCTCCACCCTCGCCTCACCTGTCTCGCCCGCCGAGGCCGCGCTCCGCCCCCTCTCGTTTGCCGATTTTACCGGTCAGCTCAAAACGATCGACCGCCTGAAGATCATGGTCGGCGCCGCCAAGAAACGCGGCGAGGCCCTCAATCACATTCTCCTTTCCGGCCCGCCCGGCCTCGGCAAGACCACCCTCGCCTTCATCCTCGGCAACGAACTAGGCAAAGCCGTGCGCGTCACTTCCGGCCCGGTCATCGAAAAAGCCGGCGATCTCGCGGGCCTTCTTACCAGTCTCGAGGAAGGCGACATTCTCTTCATCGACGAAATCCACCGCATCCCCAAAACCGTCGAGGAATATCTCTACTCGGCGATGGAGGATTTTCGGCTCGATATCATGATCGACCAAGGTCCCAACGCCCGCAGCGTCCGCCTGTCGATTCCGCGCTTTACCCTCGTCGGGGCCACCACCCGCTCCGGACTCCTCACCGCACCGCTCCGCTCGCGCTTTACTCTCCAGACCCGCCTCGACTACTACGACCACGCCACCCTCGAAGGCATCGTCCAACGCAGTTGCGGGCTTCTCGGCGTCGCTATCGATCAAGGCGGCGCTTCCGAGATCGCCACCCGCGCCCGCGGCACACCGCGCGTGGCCAACAACCTCATCAATTTCTGCCGCGACTACGCCCAGGAACGCGCCTCGGGCAAAATCACGAAACCCGCCGCCGCCGCCGCCTTGGAACTGCTCGAAATCGACGCCGCCGGCCTCGATGAAATGGACAAACGCATGTTGCGCGTGATGGCCGAAAACTACCGCGGCGGGCCCGTGGGTATGAGCACGATCGCAGTCGCCGTCGGCGAGGAGGCCGAAACCCTCGAAGAAGTTCACGAACCTTTTTTGATTCAGGAAGGCTACCTGCAACGCACGCCCCAGGGCCGCACCCTTACCCCGAAGGGCTACGCCGCCGTCGGGCTGAAGGCTTCCGTCGCCGGCGACCAACCCGGTTTGTTCTAAACCCACGTGCCAAGAAAGCGGGGCGTATCCGCCTCAAAGGGTCGGCGCGAGGCACACGTTCCGACCAAACTCCCGCCGAGGAAAATTACACATCTTTCTTGCGGCATCGCTCGTAGAACTACCGGCCGGGTCATTTCAACGTTGATTCCGGCAGGTTACGAAATTGAAACGGACCACGCCCGATTTTCGTCTTCGCTCCGCTCCATGAACAAACTTTCCCAGATTCTGCTCGGCACCGACTTTTCCGCGGGTTCCCGCGCAGCCGCCCTTCAGGCCCGGCGTCTGGCCGATTGGAAAGGAGCCGCCCTGCACGTCCTGCACGTGATCGACATTCTCTCCGTCCGCGCTCAGGCCGAGGCCTTCCAACTGTCTCTGATGCTGCTCGAGCCCAAGGTTCTGAAACGGCGCACCGCCGACCTCACCCAGTGGCTCGCCAACTCCGGAATCGAGGCCAACGGCTCGGCCGAGGTTGTCATCGGCATGCCGCTCGACGAACTCCTCGCTCGCGCGGTTGCGCGCGACGCCAATCTGCTCGTCCTGGGCGTGCGGGGGGATTCATCCGCCCAACCCGACACCGGCGAACTCGCCCTCCAATGTCTGCGCAAGGCGCCGTGCAAAGTCATGCTCGTGCATCCGCGCAACGAAGGGGCCTTTAAGGTGGTAGTCGCCGGCATTGATTTTTCCGAAACCTCCCGCGAGGCCGCGCGCCAGGCGCGGCACGTCGCCGACTTGGACGGCAGCAAGCTGCACTTCGTCCACGTATCCCCCCCGCCGAAGAAAAACTTCTTCACCCCGGCTGAGCACCGTAATTCGGCCTCGCCCTTCGCCATCAACTTTCGCTCCGCCCTCGAACGACGGCTGCGCAATTTTGTCGGCGACCTTGCCGGGCCCGACTCCTCCTTCGGGCTCGTCGAACACGAAAGCAGCGATCTGGGCATCGCGGAATATGCAACCGCTCACGGTGCCGACCTCCTCGTCATCGGCAGCAAAGGCCACAGCGAACTCAGCTATTTGCTGCTCGGTTCCACCGTCGAAAAAATGCTCCGCCGGATTCCGTGCTCCGTGCTCGTGATCCGACCCGCCGCGCCCGCGGCCTGACGCCCGACGTGCCTGCTCCGCCGTCGCCCTTGCGTTCGGCCTCATCTCCCTCACGCTCGAACTGTCCCTCAAATACTATGGCAAAAACACAAAACTCCCAGAAAAAGACCCTCAAGAAACCGCTTAAGACCCAAGCGGAGAAAAAAATCGCCAAGCGCGAAAAGAAGGCCGGCGGTTAATCGCGGCGCCTCGCCCGACCGCCGGACCAACTCCGGCCCCGGGCCGGTCTTCAAACGGAAGTCCGACTTCCGCCCCCTCCGCGCCGAATTACTCGGCGCGTTTTTATTTCACCAAGACGGTGACGCGGGACACGTTGCTGTCCTTTGATTCGAAAGAGATCAAACGGCGTTGCTTCGAACCCAGGGCCGGCAACGCGCGCCAGACCGGCGCGACGCGCTCGTCGTTGTCGTTGAACCGGCAGTAAACCATCGGCGTGCGCACGTCTTTGCTTTCGTTGGTGAACTCGGCCCAAACCCGCACGCGTCCGTCCGGAAGCGCATGGATCTCGATGGCTCCGACCCGGTAACTCGCAAACGAAGCCGAAGACCGTTGCACCGCCGTCGACTGCAAAATCACCGTGCCCGTCAGGGCCGCGATGTAGCCGGCATCCGCCGCAAAGCGGCTCTTGACCGCGACGCTCAGCAAAGGATCGCCCGCCTGCAACCGACGCACGGTTTCTTGGGTGGCGACCGACGCGGCCGCGGACTTTTCCGTAAAATCCTCCCGCGACATCCGGCCGTCGGACACCGGGTCTGCCGGCGCTGCCGAGCGCTTGCCGAAGTCGTCCGGAACCGGCGGGGTCGGCGGGGTCGCACAACCGGTGATGAGCAAAAGGAGAACCGCAGGTATCGAAAGGGAGCGCATGGGATAGTAAGGAGAGAGACTGAAACCGAGGAATTGGAATCTACCGGATCAAGGCTCGGGTCTTACAAGCGCCAATTTCTCTGCGATGCACCACGGTCTACTCCAAACCCTCACCGGACCATGCACGGTCGCTTCGGGTCGAATTTCCATCCCGGCAGCAAAAATTGCATCGCCACGGCATCGTCCCGCGACCCGCCTCCCACTCTCCGGTAGAGCTCGTGCGCGGCCTCCAGTTGCGCGGGGTCTATTTCGATTCCGAGTCCGGGGCGCGCCGGGACATTCAGCTTCCCGCCGGCAATCACCAGCGGTTCCCGAGTCAGCCGTTGTCCGTCCTGCCAGATCCAGTGGGTATCGATCGCCGTCACGCGGCCCGGCGCGGCCGCCGCGACGTGGGTGAACATCGCGAGCGAGACATCAAAGTGGTTGTTCGAGTGCGACCCCCACATGAGTCCGCGCTCATGGCACACCTGCGCGACTCGCACCGAGCCTTGCATCGTCCAAAAATGCGGATCGGCGAGCGGAATATCTACCGCCTGTAACGCCAGCGCATGACCCAGCTCGCGCCAGTCCGTCGCGATCATGTTGGTCGCCGTCGGCAGACCCGTCGCCTGGCGAAACTCCGCCATGATCTCGCGGCCAGAAAATCCTTTTTCCGCGCCGCAGGGATCCTCGGCATACGCCAAAACGTTTTGTTTTCCCGTGCACAGCCGCACCGCCTCGTCGAGCGACCACGCGCCGTTGGGGTCGAGCGTGATTCGCGCCGTGGGGAAGCGCTCGGCGAGCGCCGTGACCGCTTCGATCTCAACTTCGCCGCGACACACCCCGCCCTTGAGTTTGAAATCATTGAAGCCGTAGCGCGCCTGTGTTGCCTCCGCCAAACGCACGATCGCCGCCGTCGTCATCGCCTCTTCGTGCCTGAGGCGCAGCCAGTCATCGTTCGACTCAGGTTCGTCGCGATAGCCGAGGTTGGTCTTTTTTTTGTCGGCGACATAAAAAAGGTAGCCCAGCACCTCGACGTCCTTCCGCTGCTGCCCCGCCCCCAACAAAGCCGCCACCGGCACCTCCAGGAATTGCCCGTGCAGATCGAGCATCGCCGCCTCGATTGCCGTCATCGCGTGGATCGTCGTGCGCAGATCGAAAGTCTGTTGCCCCCGCCCGCCCGCGTCCCGGTCCCCGAAACGGACCCGCACCGTCTCGATCACCGCCGCACTCGCGTCGACCGACCGGCCGACGACCAGCTCTCGCGCATCTTCCAGCGTCTGCCGGATCTTCTCTCCGCCCGGCACCTCTCCGACGCCGGTCCGGCCCGTGTTGTCGGTCAGCAAAACAACGTTGCGCGTGAAAAACGGCCCGTGCGCGCCGCTCAGATTGAGCAACATGCCGTCGTGCCCCGCGACGGGAACCACGCGCATCGCCGTTACGGTGGGCGCGGCGTTTGTTGTCGCTCCGGGTTTCATTGCGGTCCGAGTGCCTGCATCAGCGTCGCCAACCGGGCGCATTCGTCGGCCGTCAAGTCCACCAACGGCGGCCGCACCGGTCCCGCGTCGCGCCCGGCGATCTTCGCTCCGGCCTTCACGATACTCACCGCGTAGCCCGGTTTGCGGTTACGGATCTCCAGATACGGCAGGAAAAACGTGTCCAGCAGCCGCCCCATCGTCACGTGATCATCGGTCGCCACCGCGCGGTAAAACTCCATCGCCGTCTTCGGAATGAAGTTAAACACCGCCGAGGAATACACCGGCACGCCCAGCGCCTTATACGCCGCCGCATACACTTCCGCCGTCGGCAACCCGCCGAGATAGGCAAACCGGTCTCCGAGCTTCCGCCGGATCGTGACCATCAGCTCGATCTCGCCGATCCCGTCCTTGAAACCGATCAGGTTCGGGCACCGGTCGGCCAACTTCACGAGAGTGTCCGCCTGCAACCGACACGCCCCGCGATTATAAACGATCACGCCCAGTTTCACCGACCGACACACGGCTTCGACGTGCGCCGCCAACCCTTCCTGCCCGGCTTCGGTGAGATAATGCGGCAACAACAACACTCCCTGCGCCCCCAGCCGCTCCGCTTCCTGCGCAAACGCGATCGCTTGCCGCGTCGGTCCGCCTGCGCCCGCCACGATCGGCACCCCGCCCCTACAGGTCGCCACCGCGGTGCCGACGACCGCGCTGTAATCCTGGGAAGTGAGCGAGAAAAACTCTCCCGTGCCGCCTGCGGCGAACAGCACCGTGGCACCGTAAGGCATCAGCCACTCCAACCGCTTCGCATAGGTATCGGCTCGGAAATCGCCCACCGCGTCGAAGTCCGTAATCGGAAACGAAAGCAGGCCGGTCGACATTGTTTTCTTCAATTCTTCAGGAATCATTGGGCAAGTTGGGGGCTGCAAAAACTCATGCGTGCCCGCCGCCCCCAATGCAAGCGCCCGCACCCCGAAAATCACGCGGTCGCCTTTCCCCGATCTGCAGCGCCTACAAATCGCCCAACTGCGGCCGCAGCACGATTTCCTCGACGACCGTTTTTCGGGTGAGCCGGTAAACATCCAAAAACGCCCGCGCCACATCCTCCGCCGGCATCATCCGCTCCTCCGGGACGCCGCTCCCGCTCCACGAGGGCGACCACGTCGCGCCCGGATAAACGCAGCACACGCGCACGCCCTTTGTCTTGAGTTCCGCCCGCATCACTTTGCTCAGGCCCGTCACCCCGAACTTCGCCGCGCAGTAGCCCGCGCCGCCCGGATAGGCATCCAGACCCGCGATCGAGCTCATGTTGAACACATCGCCGCGTCCGCGCGCCGTCATCCCCGGCACGAACGCCTTCGACACCAAAAACACGCTGCGCAGATTCGCCCCGATCAGTCGGTCGAACTGCGCCACGCTCATCTCCGCGAACGACGACCCTTCAAACTTGCCCGCGTTGTTGATCAAAACATCAACATCGCCAAACCGCTTCGACACCGCCGCCGCCATGGTCTCCACCGAGGCTTCGTCGCTCACGTCACACCCAAACGTCGCAACTGCCGCACCCGGCCCGCTCACGAGCTTCGCGCACGCCCGTCCGACCGCCGCGAGGTTTCGTTCGTTCCGCGCCACCAGCGCGAGCCGCACCCCGCGGACTTCCTTCGCAAAGACTTTCGCGATAGCCGCGCCGATTCCCTGCGATGCACCGGTGATGAGGACGACGGGGCGATTTTTTTCCGCGGATGGCAGCGATGCGCGCGGATGCCTCAACGATTTTCCCGGACGATTCGTTTCCATTGGAGTTGGGCGTGCTTGAAATTCAGGAGCAAAGCAAGCTGCAGCTTGGTGATGGCGAGCTATCAGATCATCTGACGAAAGTGCGTGTCGTTGAAAGCTTCGACCACCTTGGGATCGGCGATCACCAACCCGTCCACGATCATATCCGGCACTAGCGTTCCCACCAGCTCACCCACGTAGGAAACGGGAAAAGGCTTCTGCGCTTCCACGACACACCCTTGCTTTCTCAGCTCGATCACGAGCGACCGCTCATAAATTTTTTTCATCCAGTCCCGGCCCCAGTTCATTGAGCACCGCCATTGCAGCACCGATGATCTTCCCGCTGAGGTCTTCGTGAATCATTGGCATTTATCCGTGAGCATCCGCTTCATCCGCGGCAACCACGCTAAAATGCTCAACACACCAGCGACGCGAAGTCCGAGAAATCCGCGGTGAATCCACCCTTCACCCCTTTGCAGATCACGCTCACGGCGTCGTGCGAATGCAGCGACTCCAGATGCGAGCACGCCACCTGAAAGTCCGCGATGCGCGCGTCACCCGCCAGCTCACGATAGAGCAAGCGCGCCGCGTCCTCCACGAACTTGATGTGCGCCCCGTTGAGCTCGGCAAACGCCTGCTCGTCCTCGCGCTTCACCATGACCTGCGTTTCGGTCTTGAGGGCGTTGGCGCAGTGGAGCTGCAAGTCCTCGATCCGGAGCGTGCGTCCCGCCGCGAGTTCGACGCGCACCCGCGCCTTTGATCGTTGCGCGTGCGGCGTCGCAAAAACACCGCGCGTGTTGCGGGCGTGCTCGGCCAGCTCCGCGCTGCACGGACACGTCGAAGAGTAGACAAAATCAAACTCCACGACGCGGCGGAATTTTCCCGTGCGATCCATCGTCGCCTCGTAAGCCACGCGGTAGTATTGCCAGCCGGAGAGGCCGCTGCGGAGGCTCGACTGGACCATCGGGTAGGAGAACGCCAGTTTGATCCGCGCGTCGAAGGCCACGATCTTGCGCTGATACTTCAAAAGCAGTCGGCGCAACACGTCGAAAGTGAACACCTCTTCCTGGTGGTCATAGAAGGAGCGCATGATCCGGCCCATGTTGATGCCCTTGAGCCCGGCCTCGAGCGAAACCGTCCCGGTCACGCTGGTCTCGAGCGTGTGGACCGTGCCGTTCGCCGCTTTGAACTTCAGCGGCAGACGAAAATTCGCGCAGCCCACCTGCTGGATTGGCACGCGCGCGCCGTCGGCCGCGTTCACCGCCTCCATCATGTCGGGCAACGAATCGCGGTAGGCGGCATCGGACTTAAACGACGCGTCGAACGTGCGGTTGACGAGCGGCGCGACGCCACCGGGCGTCTCGTGCAAATACATGGGTTTCTTTTTCATTTCGTTTTTTGATTCGGTCGGGCGGACGCCAAGCGGTGGGGACGATAACCGTAGCCCCGGTCGGCCGGGGTTAGCTGGTGCGAGGGAGGGATTGGATCAGTCGGCCAGCGGGCCGTGATACTCGGCGAAGTTGCGCGGCGTTTCGTAGAGCCGCACGCAGTGCAGCCGGCCGTGTTTGATGTGCGGGGCGATCTCGTTCCAAAACGCGATCACAAGGTTCTCCGTCGAAGGAATTACCCCGCGCAGAAAGTCCACCTCGTCGTTGAGGTTGCGGTGGTCGCATTTGTCCACGACCGCCGAGTGCAAAATCCGCTTCAATTCGCCCAGATCCATCACGTAGCCCGTCTCCGGATCGGGCGCGCCGCGCAGGGTGACTTCGAGCACGTAGTTGTGCCCGTGCCAGTGCGGATTCGTGCAAAGCCCATAGTGTTCTTCATTCCACTTCTGGCTTTTCGTCGGATTGTGCAGCCGGTGCGCCGAGTTGAAGTGCACCTGCCGCGTGATCGACACCACCCCGGCGAGCACGCGCGGCGCAGCGGTCTTCCCGGAGCGCGTGGCGGATTTCTTGGCGGCGGATTTCTTCAGCATGGAGGGTGATTAGGTAGCACAAAACCCCGCTCCGTCAATCGCCGGGCCGGACCCGGCCGCACCTTTCCGATTGAACTGGCGATGAACGGCGCCGATTTTGCCCGCTCTTCTCCATCCGCCCATGCCAATCCGAAAAGCCCTTATCACCGCCGCCAATCCCCGCCAGCGCACCCTACCGCTCCAAACACTGATGGATCAAAACGGAGAACCCAAATCCGCCCTTCAGATCGTGCTCGAGGAAGCCGCCGGCGCCGGCATCGAGGAATTCTGCGTCGTCGTCTGTCCCGGCGACGAAACCGCTTACGCCGAGGCCTGCGGCGCCCTGCGTTCGCGCGTCCGCTTCATCGCCCAGCCCGCCGCCCGCGGCTACGGTCACGCCATCCTTTGCGGACGTGAATTCGTCGGCGACCAACCGTTCCTCCATCTCGTCGGCGACCACCTCCATGTCGCCCAGGGAACGACGAGCTGCGCCCGTCAGCTCATCGAAATCGCGGTTTCGGAAAACGCCTCCGTCTCCGCCGTTCAGCCCACGCGCGAGAGTCAGCTCACCTCCTACGGTGCCATCGGCGGCAAACTCATCGGCGGCGACCATCCGCTCTACCAGATCGACACCGTCCTCGAAAAACCCACCCCCACCGCCGCCGAGCAACAACTCATCGTGCCCGGCCTGCGCGCCGGTTTTTATCTCTGCTTCTTCGGTCTGCACGTCCTCGGACCCGATCTCTTCGCCATCCTCGACGAGCAACACGTCGCCGCTCCCGACCAATCCCTCGGGCTCTCTCCGGCGCTTCACGCTCTCGCCGCCCGCCGCCGCTACCTCGCGTTCTCCATCGCCGGCCGCCGCTACGATATCGGCGCGCCCTATGGCCTGCTCAACGCCCAGCTCGCCCTCTCCCTCTCCGGCCGCGATCGCGACCGCGTCCTCACCCAACTCGTGGAACTTCTCGCCGTCCGCACCGACACCCCATGAGCCTGCGCGTCACCGACCTTATCGCATCCGCCGACCCCGCGACGCGCGACACCGCCATCGACTCGTGGTGCGCCAGCCGCTCCGTCGCCCAACTCCTCGCCGACTGCGCCGAGCTCGACGCCTACCGCCGCCGCGAGACCAACCTCTACCAACGCGTCCGCGCGCTCTTCTTTCTTACCGCAATCCACCGCTACCACCTGCCTGCGCGCCTCGATCTCCCTCGCCTCGGCCGCGTGCCCTACGAGGGTTTCCGCCACCTCCTTGAGCGCCGCTTCGAGGAAGCCATCTCCGTCTTCGCCACCGCTCAAGCCGCCCATGGCCCCAGTGAAACCCTCTCCAGCGCCCTCGCCTCCGCCCACCACGCGCTCGCCTTCCAGACGCTCGCCGACCAGGTCCGCCGCACCGTCCGCTCCACGCGCGGCAACGCCTGGATGTTCCGCCTCGGTCACCCGCTCGACCAACCGCTCCGCGTTCGCCCCGAGCTCCTCGCCCGCGAAAACGCCACCGCGCCCTTCCCGCTCCTCCGCGAACTCACGCCCGTGCGTATGGATCTCACCCACTGCGGCTGGTCCGATATTTTCTTCCTCGGCATGGATTTCCCCGAGGGCGCCCGCGTGCTCAACATCTCGGTCAACCTCGGTGTTCATGGCCGAGACGCCGCCCCGCGCCCGCCCGTCGAAGCCTACTTCCGGGTCATCGACGAACCCGTCATCCGTCTCGCCAGTGTCGATCTTGAGGCAACTGCCACGCTCACCTCGCTCGACGACGTTTTCGATTTCGGCCGCGACTACCTCGGCCTGCTGAAAGCCGCCGTCATCGCCGCCGGCTTGGTTCCGCCCGGCATCGAGCGCTCCGGCGCCAGCCTCGCCGAACTCCTCGCCACGATCTTCGGCCCCGGTCGCGGCTTCGAACTCGTTTCCAACGTCAACCGCATCCCCAAGGGCTCCCGGCTCGCCGTCTCCACCAATCTGCTCGGCGCGCTCATCGGCGTCTGCATGCGCGCCACCGGCCAGATCCGCGCGCTCTCCGGCCCCAGCGACGAAACCGAGCGCCGCATCGTCGCCGCCCGCGCCATCCTCGGCGAATGGATCGGCGGCTCCGGCGGCGGTTGGCAGGACTCAGGCGGCCTCTGGCCTGGCATCAAGCTCATCGAGGGCGCACCCGCGCGGGTCGGCGATCCCGAGCACGGCATCAGCCGCGGCCGCCTCCTTCCGCGCCACACCCTCCTCGGCCGCGACCGCATCTCGGCTGAGGCCCGTCAAAAGCTTTCCGATTCACTCGTGCTCGTCCACGGCGGCATGGCCCAGAACGTCGGCCCCATACTTGAGATGGCCACGGAGAAATATCTCCTGCGCAGCGAACCCGAGCTTTCCGCCCGCCGCCGCGCCGTCGCCACCCTCGACGACATCCTCGCGCTCCTCTCCGCGGGCGACATCCGCGGCCTCGGCCGCGCGCTCACCGAGAATTTCTTCGGCCCGCTCCAGACGATGATCCCGTGGGTGAGCAATCGCTACACCGAGCAACTCATCGCCCGCACGCGCGATGCTTTCGGCGAAGATTTCTGGGGCTTCTGGATGCTCGGCGGTATGTCCGGCGGCGGCATGGGTTTCATTTTTGCCCCACCCCGTCGCGCCGAAGCGCAGTCGCGCCTGCTTGAGATCATGCTCGCCACCAAACGCGAGTTGCAGGCCTCTCTGCCCTTCGCGATGGACCCGGTCGTCTACGACTTCGCGATCAACGAGCACGGCTCCGTCGCCGCGCTCCTCACCGGCGCCGATGCGCTGCTGCCCGTCGAATTCTATCAACTTACGGTGCCCGCCCTGCTCCGCCGCGAAGCCCGCGACCTCACGCCCCGCGAACGCGCCGACGTCGCCCAATTCACAAAGACCGCACGCACCGCGCCCGCCTTCACCGCCGCGCTCCCCACGCTCCTCGACCGGCTTCTCCCGACGTCCTCCGAGACGTCACGCACGACGCACAACCTCGACTCCCTCCTCGCCCAAAACGGCTTCGACCGGGCCCAGCACGAGCAGATCCGCACCGATCTCCGCGCCGGCCGCATCGGCCTAGCGATGAACCGCCTCGCCCCCTCGACGCGCATCGAAGACGTCCCCGCGAGCGACCTGTTCGAAAGTGGCATGGGCGTCCCGCCCGTGAATCCGACTTCCCCTCACGGGCGAGACGCCCGTGCCACTTCAAACTCCGACTACGCCGCCGCCGGCGCCGCCGCCCTCCGCCGCGGCGAGTGCGCCGTCCTCACCTATGCCGCCGGCGTCGGCTCCCGCTGGACCCAAGGCGCCGGCGTCGTCAAAGCCCTCCATCCGTTCGCAAAATTCTCCGGCCAACACCGCAGCTTCGCCGACGTCCACCTCGCCAAATCGCGCCACACCGCCGCCCTCTACGGCGCCGATGTCCCGCACATTTTCTCCACCAGCAACCTCACGCACGCGCCCATCGAAGCCTACCTGCGCGCCCATTTCTCCACCGCGCTCGACCGAACCGTTTTCCTCTCGCCCGGCCGCTCCATCGGCCTCCGCCTTGTCCCCGCCGTGCGCGACCTCGTCTTCGCGTGGGAAGAAACCGCCCAGCAGAAACTCGACGAACAAAAGGAAAAGATGCGCGACAGCGTCCGCGCCGCTCTCACCAACTGGGCCCGCACCGTCGGCGAAGGCGCCGACTACACCGACAATCTCCCCGGTCAGTGCCTCCACCCCGTCGGCCACTGGTTCGAGATTCCGAATCTCTTGAAAAACGGCACCCTCGCCCGCCTGCTCGCCGCCCGCCCACAACTCCGCACGCTCCTCGTCCACAACATCGACACCCTCGGCGCCACGCTCGATCCCGCCCTCGTCGGCTGGTTCCAATCATCGAACGCGACCCTCGGCTGGGAAGTGATCCCGCGCCGCATCGAAGACCACGGCGGCGGCCTCGCCCGCGTCGACGGCCGCGTCCGTCTCGTCGAAGGTCTCGCCCTCCCGCGCGAGTCCGACGAGTTCAACCTCACTTACTACAACACCAACACCTGCTGGATCGACATCGACCGCCTGCTCGCGCTCTTCGGCCTCACGCGCGCCGAGCTCGCCGACGCCGACCGCACCGCCGCCGCCGTCCGCGCGATGGCCGCGCGCGTCCCCACCTACGTCACATTGAAGGACGTGAAAAAACGCTGGGGCCACGGCCAGGAAGACGTCTATCCCGTTGCGCAGTTTGAAAAACTCTGGGGCGACATGACCGGCCTCGCCGAATGCGCCAACGTCTTCGCCGCCGTGCCCCGCGCGCGCGGCCAACAACTCAAGGACCAAGCCCAACTCGACAGCTGGGCCCGCGACGGCAGCGCCGCCGCCATCGAGTCTCTTTGTAGGTGGTAGGGACGCCTCTCCGAGGCGTCCGCCCACGCCCACACCCTCTCCCAGGCCCGCCCACGTCCGCCCAAGCCACGCCCAAGTCCACTCCGCTGCGCCCACGCCCACACGCCCCGCTCGAAATCTTTTCCTCTCCCCTTCGATAAACCCCGGACGGCTCGGAGAGCCGTCCCTACCCCCTCACCCGCCCTCCATGCCAGAGCTTCCACAACGCCGCTGGCTCTATCACGTCCCGCCCGCTTGGGCCGGCGACTCCACGTTTTTCATTACCGTTTGCTGTCAGGCCCGTGGGACCGACCAGCTTTGCGTCGTCCCAACTCCCGAAAAACTACTCACCGCCGTCCGCCACTACCACGACGAGCACCGCTGGCACGTTTCGCTCTGGCTCCTGATGCCCGATCATGTCCACGCCCTCGTTTCGTGCCCGCGCGACGAAGACCTGACCAAGCTTATCGCATCCTGGAAACGCTTCACCGCACGTGACGCCGGCATCGTTTGGCAAAAAGGTTTCTTCGACCACCGCCTCCGCGCCGACGAAAGCTTCGAGGAGAAAGCGCACTACATTCGCCAAAATCCCGTCCGCAAAGGCCTCTCCGCGACCCCCGAATCCTGGCCCCACCAATGGTCCCCCGACCACCGGTAGGGACGCCTCTCCGAGGCGTTCGCCCAAGCCGCGCCCTCGTCACGCCGCGCCCACGCCACGCGCCCGCCGCAACGCCCGCGCCCAAACCGGACGGCTCGGAGAGCCGTCCCTACCTCGATCCTCCCTACCGTGACGTTACAATCCGCCTCTCGCTCTCCGCCGGAATTGACCGCAGCCCTCCGCTCGACGCATCTCGTTGGCTTGATTGATGCATACGCTAGCTACCTCGTTTGCGCCGGAGGAAGCCTCGGCTCGGCCCTCCCCAAAAAAAAACAAAAACCACTTTTCTGCATTTTTCTTTCTTCACCTTGCACCCTTTGGCGGACGTTTCCGGTTTAGTCCTATTGAACCCATCTCCTCCTCATGAAACCAATCGCCCAACCCAACTTCATCCCGACCAACTGGAGCCTCATCGCCCGTGCCGCCGATCCGTCTAGCCCACGTTCCCGCCACGCGCTGGAGCAGCTCTGCCAAACTTACTGGTATCCCATCTACGTCGTCATCCGCCGCAAAGTCGGCGACCCCCAGCAAGCCGAGGACCTCACGCAGGATTTTTTCGCCTTCGTCCTCGACAAAAACACGTTCGCCAAGGCCGATCCCGCCAAAGGCCGCTTCCGCACCTTTATCCAGAGCTGCCTGACCAATTTCCTCCACAACGCCCGCGAGCACGTGCACGCGCAGAAGCGCGATGCCCGCAAACTCGTCGCCTTCGACGCGCTGGACGCCGCCCAACGCTTCGCCGCCGAGACCTGCGACGAACTGTCCCCCGACCGTCTCTTCGACCGACTCTTCGAGCGCACCTTCGCCCACGAGTTCCTTCGTCGCGCCGAGGCCGAGCTGGAGGCGGACCGTCGCCACGACGGCAAAGGTGCCCAATTTGAGATTCTTCGCCCGCACCTTTACGAGTTGGCCGAGACCACGTCTTTGGAAGACCTCGCCGGCCAACTTGGGATTGGACGTGAAGGGGCCAAATCCGCCCTCGGCAGACTGCGCGACCGTTTTCATGAAATCCTCCGCGCCCAGGCCGCCGAAATCGTCACCCACCGCGAAGACGCCAAAGACGAACTCATCGCCCTGCAAAACGCCCTCTGAAACCAGTCATGCAATTCTCACCCTGCAACGCCCGAGTCAGCGCCCGAGGTAGGGACGGCTTTCCGAGCCGTCCGCCTCAGTCTTTCGACGCCGCTCTCCGTTCCCTACTGCGGACGCAGTAAACCGCCCCCCATGGAACCGACCCCAAGCCCTAGATCCGATGAGCTCACAGATGCCGAACAACAGGAGCTAAGGGCCGAAGATGCAGCTGCTAGGAAAATTTTTCGCCAAAAACTCCGGGAGAAAACTTCCCCTGCCCGCCCCACCGCTCCTCACACCGCTCCCCTCGCTTCGTCCACTCCTCTCCCGACTCCTTTTCCCCCTCCCAGCCC
>CALSBN010000055.1:0-24567 GCA_943373185.1 Opitutus sp. GAS368
CATTGCGGCACCCCGGTCACAAACCCTGCACGCCGACCATGCGTTGCTGCGCGACGTCCCAAACTTTCAGCCGCAAGCAATTCACAATGTCCGAGGGCCGGAGTGTGGTCGTCTTCGGCGCTTGCAGCTCCGGGATCGCCGCGAGCACCTCGGGCAAACGGTAGAAGGGAATGCGGTGGTTGAGATGGTGGATGTGGTGATAGCCGATGTTGGCGGTGAACCACGCCAGCACAGGATTCATTTTCATGTAGCTGGACGATTCGAGCGCGGCCTTTTCGTAGGTCCAGCCGTCTTTGTCGGCGAACGAGACGCCGGGGAAATTGTGCTGCGCGTAGAACAGATACGAGCCGAGCGCATCCATCACGAAGTGGGGGAGCAGTTGCCCGAGCACCAGCGCGGTCCAACCGCCGGTCATGAAGAGCGTCACGCTGATCGCGAGGTGGACGATGATCGCGACCAAGCAGTCGAGGTGCTCGCGCGGATGGTTGTAGAACGGGTAAATGCACATCCCTTGGAGAAACATGAAGACGTAACCAAAAAGGATCGTGAGCGGGTGCCGCACGAAGAGATACATGATCCGTTTGCCGGTCGGACTGCGCCGATACTGGTCGGTGGTCATGATCGGATAGGAGCCGATGTGGGAACCGCGCAGCTTGGAATTGTGGTTGTGGTGGTGATTGTGGGAACTGCGCCACACGCTGCTCGGGCTGAGAGCAAGGATACCGAAAACCCGCATGAGGCCCTCGGCGATTTTCGAACCCGGCAAAATCGCGTGATGTTGCTGGTCGTGGTAAATGACGAAGAACCGCACGAGAATCAGCCCGGTGAGCACACTGCAACCGAGCCGGGCGGCAAAAGGCAGGCCGGAAAGCGCACCGGCCAGCGCGACGATGAGCAAAGTGAGCGTGGAAAGTATCGCCCACCAACTTTTGACCGGGTCGTCTTTGGCGAACGGCTTGGTCGCCAAGATGAGTTCGGTGCCTTCAAGCGGAGCTTGCGGGCGAGTTGGGGTAGCGATCATGACCAACTTTAGATGCCCACTTCTGTCTTTCGCGCAAGGTCGCACTCGGTGGCGATTGGGTGGCGAAAGCCGTCCGAGTCACCAATTGTCCGAGCGAAACGGCGCGGCGGGCAGACCCGAGCCGTTGTAGAGATTGGCCTCCGGGGCGTTTGACCAGGCGTAACGGACGGCCACGGGATCACGCACATCGGGCGCGGAGACGAGCAGCGTGTCGCGGATGATCTGCGCCGTTGCGGGACGGAAAACGCGGTCGGCGCCCGCAACTTCCAAGCTTTGGACGGGCCGGTCATGGGCGACCAGTCCGTCGCCGGCATGGGCAAAGGTCACCCGCAGCGCGTTGCCCTCGCGCGTGGCCGAGAGGAAGGTCGGCCCGGTGTCGGCCGTGGTCAGGCCGTAAACCCGGTTTTTTGCAAGCAGGGCGAGACGGCGGCCGACTTCCTGTTTGTTGGTCGGGTGAATATCTTGCGGATCGCCGAGATCGATCGCGAGGGCTTGGCCGGTGTTGGCCAAGGCGAGCGTGCGGGTTTGGGCTTCGCGTAGAAAAGCCCAAGAACGGCCGGTCGGGTCGGCGGGACGTTTGAAATCGGCGAGATTGACCCAGAAGAAGGGCAGATCGGCCTGGCCAAAATGCGCACGCCAGGCCGTGATCATCGCGGTGAAGAGCGCGTGATACTCGGCCGGCCGGTCGGCGTTGCTCTCCCCTTGATACCACAGCGCGCCGCGGAGGGCGTAAGGCAGAAGGGGGTTGATCATCCCGTTGAAAAGCCCGGCGGGCTGCCACGGATCCGAGGGAAATCCGCGCGGCGTTCGGGGGCGCGGATTCGCCTGGATAAACGCCGCGTGCGGGGTGATGAGTGGAGTTTTTGGACCGGATTTTTTGGTCGGCGCCACGAGGGTTTTTGCGGTGGCTTCGGCGGCGGTCCATGTGGCGAGATCGCGGTCGAATTGGGTCTTTCTTGCCGGGTAGGCGGCCAGATCCTCGGTCCATCGTGCGCTGACGCGGGTGAATTCCGGTGAACTCACCAGCGCGGCCGGGCTCATCCACGCCTCAACCGGGGTGCCGCCGTATGAACTGTGCACGAGGCCGATGGGCACTCCGAGTTTTTGAAAGAGATCGCGCGCGAAGAAATAGCCGACCGCGGTGAAGCCGCCGACGGTTTGCGGAGTCGTCATTTGCCAACCAGAAGTGGCGACGGTGCCCGATGGCGCGGCAGCGACGGATTGTTCAATCCGGATATGGCGTATCATGGGATAACGGGCGGTGGCGATTTCGGCATCGGCGTTGGGCACGCGGCTCGTCGCCTGCCACGTGCCCGGACGAGAATCGACGGTGAATTCCATGTTGGACTGCCCCGAGCAGAGCCACACGTCGCCGATCACTATGTTCTTCAAGGTCAGGGTGTTTTTCCCGGTGACGACCAAGTCGGCGCCGATGGCGTTGGTGGCGAGAGCGTCGAGGACAACAATCCAACGCCCGTCGGCCGCAGCGGTGGCGGTGTGACTTTGGCCGGCGAAGGTCACGATGACTCTTTCACCAACATCAGCCGTGCCCCAAATCGGGACCGGCCGGTCGCGTTGCAAGACTGCGTGGTCGGCAAACAGCGGGGCAAGGGTGACGTCGGCACGGGCGCTCAGTATGACGAAGGCACCGACTGTGATAATGAAAAGGCGCAGTGATCGCATAAGCGGAGTGCCAAGATTCCAGCCGAGAAACCGGCTACCGGCAAGTTCGCCCCTCTTCAGATCACAGGCGGTTGTCGCTTGTTCTATTTGGCTGGCCTGGGGTGGAGCGCTCGACCGGAACGAGATCTCGTTCGACCGCGAAGCTCGTTGCCGGACCGGGAAAGGCTTTGCGGATCTTCAGGCCGCCGATCATGACCGAAGAAAGTCTTCGGCCAGCCCGCCACGGATTCTACCTCAAGTCGGCAAAGTTGGCGCCGATATTTGGGGATAGGGAAAAGCTATGTTCACGCTGCCCACACTTTTTATCGGTCTGTTTGCGTTGGCGTCGGCTGTCTTCTTCCTGGGATTTCGGCGTGCGACCTACGGTTTTGAGGATGAAAACGGATTTCACTGCGGCAGTTCAGAGGCTGCGGCCCGGATGCGTTTGATGGGTGAAATTCGTCGAAAACGAGCAAGTGGACCTCGGTTCCATCGGCTGAGACCGGCTTTGAAGATCTGATTTCTCCGTATTTTCGTCGGGTTTCTTTACAGATTAGAGTTCTAGCGCCCCTCGAAGATGTCGGAATTCTTTACGAACGTGGTGAATGTAAATTTTGTTTGAAATAGGTGCCGACAGTATTTGAAGTCTTAAGTCGATCGTTGAAAACAAGATGTTTTATAGGATAAATACCCTAGTCGACGTTTGGCATACGTCTTGCAAGAAGGAGCTCGTGAATCTCACCGCCCACCATCTCTGGACCTCCTTGGTCGCTGCAGTGTGCTTGGGGCTGTCCACTCTGAGCGTCAGTGGTGGCACTTACACTTTTAACCCGAGCGATGGTAATGGAGATCCGGATGACGTCTGGGATCTCGATCACTACAAATATTTCACGTGGGGTGTGAGGAATTTCACGGTCCCGCAGAATCAAGTTATCACCCGAGCGGTTCTGACGTTTAACAACATCAACAATTGGACGGCCTCTGAAAACAACGGCACCAATTGGCTAAATGTGTGGCTGATGGATCGTGCGCTGGTTCAAGGAAACTATGTTGCCGGATCGGGTCCCGACGGCAGCCTGAAAATGTATTCCGACAACCAAGGGATTGCCGATGCCTTTGCGACGTGGCAGCCGTCGATCGCGAAGACCAAAATCGGCGTCTACACCGACTATGATGGTGGCCCGAGTGGCGACGTCATCAATTTGGTTTACGATTTTTCGCCCTTCTTGCTCGGCAAACTCACCACTTACATCGCCAACGGGAACAACTTTGCCTTGGGCTTTGATCCGGACTGCCACTACTGGAACAACGGGGTGAGTTTCGAGGTGACTACGGCGGTTGTCTACGTGCCTGAAAGCGGCGTGACGCTGGCTTTGATGGCGTTGGGCCTGACTGCACTGGTGGGGTTTCGGAAAAAATTTAAGTCCTGATCCGGCCATTTCCAGGCGGCATTGATAGTCGCTTGGGCGTTTGAAACTGCGCGCGGAGAAACGAACTGTCCGACCGTTCGGCCGATTGCTGCGCGTGGGTGCCCGGCGTCTCTCTGCTGGGAAGTTTCCTCCTGTTTGCGGGCGCTCTTGGCTCGGAACGGGGTTCGGCTTTTGCTCCCCACGCCCCTATGTCGCTCGGCAATCTCCACGTTCTCGACCTGCTCGTTATCGCCGCTTATCTGGCGATTGTAATCTACGTGGGGCGGCGGGCGTCGCGGGCTGCCCAGAGTCAGGAGGATTTCTTTTTGGCCGGGCGAAAGCTGGGGAGTCTTTACCAGTTCTTCCTGAATTTTGGCAACGCCACGGACGCCAACGGCGCGGTCAGCACCTCGAGCTTGGTTTATCAGAAAGGAGCCTCAGGCGTTTGGCTTACGCTCCAGACGTTGTTCATGAATCCCTATTACTGGTTCATGAACGCGTGGTTTCGGCGCGTGCGCCTCGTCACGGTGGCGGATCTCTTTGAGGATCGATTTGGCAGTCCGGCCTTGGCGCGCTTCTACGCCGCGTTTCAGATCGTCGCGACGGTGATCGTGATCATCGGCTTCGGAAACTTGGTCGGCTACAAGGTTACGGCCTCGCTGATGGTCAAACCGGAGGCAAAATGGAGCCCTGCCGAGCGCGCTTCCGTCGAGGGATTTCGTGAACTCAAAGCGCTCGAAGCCACCGCCAAAATCGCTCCGCTCGCTCCGACTGAACGCGCCCGACTGGAGACGCTCAAGGAACAAAACCGCCGGGGTGAACTGAGCAGTTATATTTCCTGGCTGCACAGCCCCACCGGCAAGTGGACCTACTATCTTGTGTATTCGTTCATCGTGGGTGCCTACATCGTGATGGGCGGGTTGGCCGCCGCCGCCGTCAACGAAGCGTTCCAAGGCGTGCTCATCGTGGTCTTTTCGTTTATCCTGATCCCGTTTGGGCTGACGGTGATCGGAGGTTGGGACCAATTGGCGGTCAAGGTGCCGGCCGAGATGTTCGACTTGTTGGGCGGAGGTGCCGGCGGAGTGGGCGGATGGGAGCTCGTGGGTATTTTCCTGATCTCGATCGTCCAGATTCACGGAATCATCGGAAACATGTCGGTTTCTGGTTCGGCTAAGAACGAGTTTGCCGCCCGCTTCGGCGCGGTTTCGGGCACTTACGCCAAGCGCGTCATGATCATCCTCTGGGCGCTCTGCGGCCTGATCGCGATCGCGCTTTACCAAGGGGCCGCGCAGCTCTCCGACCCTGATTCCACTTGGGGCTCGATGGCTTTGCTGCTTCTTAAGCCCGGTTTTCTCGGATTGATGATGGCCGGCTTGCTCGCGGCCAATATGTCGACGGTTGCCGCCCAAACGATGGCGGTCTCGGCGCTCTTTACCCGCAATCTTTGGCGGTGGTTTCGCCCTGCGACCTCCGATGCGGGCATGGTCGGTGTCGGGCGTTATGCGATCGTGGTGATCCTCGCGACCGGCGTGTGGGCGGCCGCGAGCATGGACGATGTCTACTCGGTGCTGCAGCTCTTGCTCACGATCAATGTTCCGTTCGGTGCGGCGGTCATGCTGATCTATTTCTGGCGCCGGCTCACGGCCACGGCGGTTTGGGCGGCGGTCATCTTGTCGGCTTTTCTCAATCTCGTGTTTCCCTCGTTGGTGGCCCCGCATCTCGAAATCCTTGTGCGCAACCCGGAATTGACCCGCCAGGTGGAACAAGGCGGCCGGATGGTCCCGGTGTTTTTTGAAAGTGTCGTCCGTGAGAATCCGGCCGATTCCGCGAGTGCTTTGGTGGGCGGCAAACGGTTTCACCTTGAACTCTGGGTGTTGGATCGGGCCGGCTTGGATGTGGCCGGGTTTACCGCCAGCGGTCGTAACGCGGCGCGCTTTCTCTACACCGGAGTGTTTCCGTTTCTCGTTCTGATTTTGGTGAGCCGGTTTACGCGGGCGCCGGATCGCGCCCGGATCGATTTGTTTTTCGGGAAGATGAAAACCCCCGTCGGCTCCACGCCTGAGCTCGAATTGGCGGCGATGGCCCAGACCCGGCTCAACCCGCGCCGTTTCGACGACACCAAACTCTTTGGCCCGGCTTCGGCCTGGGAGTTCGCCAAATGGGACAAGGTCGACGCGATCGGATTTATCGCGTGTCTGGGCGTATCGGGCGGGATTCTTGCCGGTTTTTGGCTTCTGCTCAGGTCGGCCGCCGGTTGACTGTCATGGTCTGGCCCGTCGCACGTCTAGGATTCGCGCTCGGCTTGAGCGGTGCGTTTTCCTCGGCGTTGACCGGTGCCGCCGGGGAACCGGTCGTGAAACGTTTTCATTTCGAACCCACCCCGCCCCAAGCCGGCTCAGTCCGGGTCGCGCCGGGCGATCTCTATTCGGTTGAGCGGGGATATGGCTTTGAAGCGGGGGAGCCGGCGGTTTACTTCACGACGCATCTGCCGGAGGGCAATTGGAAGGTGACGGTGACGCTTCGCGGGGTGCCCGGCGGTGGTTTGGCCACCGTGAAGGCCGAACTTCGTCGCCTGGTGCTGGGTCCGGAGCCGTTGGCCGAAAACGAAACGCTCACCCGCACATTCATCGTCAACACCCGCAATCCGCGGATCGCCTTGCCGGAAGGCGTCCCGGCGCGCCGCGTGAAACTGAAAGCCCCGCGCGAAACCACGCAGGAAGCGTGGGCGTGGGACGACGCGCTCACGCTCGAGCTGCACGGCGCCAACTTGAGCGCAGTGGAGATTGCGCCGGCGCAGGTGCCGACCGTCTTTTTACTGGGTGATTCCACCGTGTGCGACCAATCGCTCGAACCTTTTGCGAGCTGGGGCCAGATGCTGCCGCGCTTTTTCGGTCCGACGGTTGCCGTGGCCAATCACGGTGAATCGGGCGAGACCTACCGCGACTCGATCGGTCGTGGACGACTCGACAAGATCGTCGGAATCATGCGGCCGGGCGACACGTTGCTGATGCAGTTTGGCCACAACGACCAGAAACAGATCACGGCCGGCACCGGCGGTCCGTTTTCGACATATCAATCGGAGATAAAGACCCACATCGCCGCCGTCCGCCGGGCGGGCGGCATTCCCGTGATCGTCTCCCCGATGGAGCGACGCCGCTTCGACGCCGCCGGAAACGTTGATCCGACGTTGGCCGACTACGCTCGCGCCGCCCAAATGACGGCCGAGGCGGAAGGCGTGGCCTTCATCGACCTGAATGCGAAGTCGATGGTGCTCTACGCCGCGCTCGGGCCGGAGCGATCGGCCCGCGCCTTCGCGGCGCCCGGCGGAACCATCGACAACACCCATCACAACAACTATGGCGCCTACCAACTCGCCCGCTGTGTCGCGCTCGGTCTCGTTGAAGCGAAGCTCGCTGCGGCCGCCGCGCTCCGGCCCAAATTTCGCACCTACGATCCGGCTCGACCCGAGTTGCCCGAGAGCTTCGTCGTTCCGCCCAGCTCCAAGTTCACCCAACAACGGCCTCTAGGAAATTGAACCCGATGAACGTTTTTCCCCGGACGAATTTCCGTGCCCTTTTCCGGTTCGCCCTTTTTCTGCTCCCATTCGCCGGCGCCGCGCAAGATCCCGCCCCCGACCTCTCGGCAAATCCGCCGGTCGTGACGTCGCCGCTGAACCCGGCGCTGCCCACGCTTTTCATCGCCGGCGATTCTACCGCCGCCAAAGCCAACGGCCAACCGGTGCAGGGCTGGGGCGAACCGTTTGCGGAGTTTTTCGACCGCACGAAAATCAATGTCGCGAATCGCGCGCGGGGCGGGCGGAGCAGCCGCACCTTCATCACCGAGGGGCACTGGGACCGGTTACTCGCGGAGGTGAAGGCGGGAGACACCGTGCTGATCCAGTTCGGCCACAACGACGGTGGCGCCATCAACGGCGAGCCGCCCGGCTCCACGCGACCGCTGCGGGCGCGAGGCTCGTTGCCGGGCCTCGGCGAGGAAAGCACCGAGATCGACAACCTCGTCACCGGGCAGCGCGAAGTCGTGCGCACCTTTGGCTGGTATCAGCGGAAAATGATCGCCGACGTGCGGGCGAAAGGAGCCGCGCCGATTTTGTTTTCACTCACCATTCGCGATCGCTGGACCGGCGGACAAATCGAGCGTGGCTTGGGTCGCTACCGCTCGTGGATCAGGGAAATCGCCGCCGCGGCCGGCGTGCCGTTTGTCGACCTGTCGCGGATCGTGGCCGATCAATTTCAAGCGCTCGGTGAGGCCGAGGTGAAGGCGTTCTACGGCCCGGATCACACCCATACCAATCTGGCCGGCGCCGAGATCCACGCGGCCTCGGCCGTGGCGGGACTCCGGGGGCTTCGACCTTCCGGCAAGTTTGACCGGTATCTGTCGGCCCGGGGCGCGGCGGTGGGAGCAGATACGATCGGCTGGCTCAATTTACCCGAACCGGCGGAGGCGAAGCTCCCCTCGATCATGTTGGTCGGCGACTCCACCGTGCGCAACGGACGTGGCGATGGCGCGGGTGGGCAGTGGGGCTGGGGCGATTTCCTGGGCGCCCATTTCGACGTGAGAAAAGTGAATCTGGTGAACCGCGCCGTGGGCGGACTGAGCAGCCGCACTTTTCAGACGCAAGGCCACTGGCGTCGCGCGCTGATGCTGATCAAGCCCGGCGACGTCGTGTTGATCCAATTCGGTCACAACGACGCGGCTCCGCTCAACGATACCCAGCGGGCGCGCGGCACGATCAAGGGCACCGGCGAGGAGACCGAAAGCATCGACAATCTCCTGACCAAGCAGCCCGAGGTGGTGCACAGTTACGGCTGGTATCTGCGCCAGTTCGTCCGCGAGGCGCGAAGCGCGGGGGCGACACCGGTTGTCTGTTCGTTGGTGCCGCGAAAGATTTGGAAAAACGGCCGCATCGTGCGCGCTGCCGAGAACTACGGCGGCTGGGCCCGGCAGGTTGCGGCCGAAGAGGGCGTTGCCTTGATCGACCTCAACGAGCGGGTCGCCGAGCGTTATGAGGCCGAGGGCGCGGCCAACGTGGAGGCATTTTTTGCCGACGAACACACGCATACGAACCGGGCCGGGGCCGAATTGAATGCGGCGATCGTGACAGCCGCACTGCGGGCGCTGCCGGGAGACCCGCTCGGCGGGTGGACCCGTTAGTTGAAATTTCTCTCTCCCACTATGACGCAGATCACCCGCCGCGAATTCGTCCGCAACACCACGTTGACCGCCGCGGTGGTTCCACTTGCCGCCGCTTTGCGCGCGGCGGAAAGCCCGCCGACCGCGGCGCCGGCGCCACGCGACCCGGCGGCTCTGCGCTGGCTGGAGGACGGCGTGCCCGGCCTGATGCCGGGCGCGAGTTGGGGCATGCCTTGGCCGCGTGGGCGGCACGCGCGCGAGACGACGTTTGCGCTGCGCACCGTCGGTGGCGAGCCGCTGCCCGTGCAGTCGCGGCCGCTGGCGTTTTGGCCGGACGGTTCGTTGAAGTGGACCGCCCATGCCATCCCGGCGGATGCGCCCATCGCCGACGCCTACCGGATCGCGCCGGGAGTTCCGGCGGTGCCGGCGCGGCCGGTGGTGGTCGTGGAGACGGCGGGTGAAATCGAAATTGATACCGGCGTGATTCGCGTGGTGATCGGGCGTCGGGGCGATGCCGTCATCCGTTCGGTGACGCGGGGCGGCGTGGAGATAGCGCGCGCCGGCCGTTTGGTGTGTCGGTTGGAGAACCGGATCGATCCGGGCGCGGTTCGGACGGAGAATTTTGTCGGCGAGATCGAGAACGTGACGCTTGAGCAAGCCGGGCCGGTGCGGGCCGTGGTGAAACTCGAAGGCCGTCATGCCGGGGTGGGCCGGGCGTGGCTGCCGTTTGTGGTGCGGCTGTATTTCTACGCGGGCGGCGACGGGGTTCGGTTGATGCACACGATCCTTTTCGACGGCGACGCTTCGAATGACTTCATCTCGGGTCTCGGCGTTGCGTTTGCCGTGCCGTTGCTTGGCGTGCTCCATGACCGGCACGTGCGTTTCTCGGGTTTGGAGGACGGCGTTTTTGCCGAGGCCGTGCGCGGCATTACGGGCCTGCGACGCGATCCGGGGGCGGCAGTTCGAGAGGCCCAAATCGCCGGCCGCGCCACGCCGCCGCTCGCCGATTGGAATCAGGGAGTGGCCAGCCGGCTCGACTATATCCCCGCCTACGCGGATTGGTCTTTGGTTCAGAACAGCGCCGACGGATTCCAGATCCGCAAGCGCACGCGGGACGGCTTTACGTGGTTGGATTCGGCCCAGGGGCAGCGGGCCGGTGGACTCGGCTATGTCGGCACACCGTCGGGCGGTATGGTGTTTGGTTTGCGGAATTTCTGGCAGAGCCATCCGGCCCAGCTCGACATCCGTGGCGCGACGGGCGACGTCGCGACCGTAACGGCGTGGATGTGGGCGCCCGACGCGGGGGCGATGGATTTGCGGCCCTATCATGACGGCCTTGGCCAAGACACCTACGACAAACAATACAACGGCGGCCTCGAGGTGACCTACGAGGATTACGAGCCCGGGTTTAACTCGCCCGAAGGCGTCGCGCGAACGAGCGAGTTGCACTTGGCGTTTGTGGCGGCGACGCCGGAGCGTGCGCAATTGGCCGCGATGCAACGGGTGCTCGCCGCGCCGCCGCTGTTGACGAGTTCGCCGCAGCATTTGCAGGAGTGCGGCGTCTTTGGAGAGCTCTGGAGTCCGGTGGACCGCTCGACGCCGGCCAAGGAGGCGGTCGAGGACCGGTTGGCCGCGTATTTCGATTTCTATCGGGGGCAACAGGAGCAGCGCCGGTGGTTTGGTTTTTGGAACTATGGCGACGTCATGCACACCTACGACGCCGACCGTCGTGAGTGGCGTTACGACATCGGCGGCTACGCGTGGGACAACTCCGAGTTGTCGACCGATCTTTGGTTGTGGCTCTATTTTCTCCGCACCGGCAGGGCGGATGTTTTCCGATTTGCCGAGGCGATGACGCGGCACACGGGAGAAGTCGATGTGCACCATATCGGGCGGTTCGCGCCGCTCGGTTCGCGGCACAACGTCCAGCACTGGGGTTGCAGCGCGAAACAACTCCGCATCAGCACGGCCACCAACCGGCGTTACTATTACTATCTCACCGGCGACGAGCGGGTCGGTGATCTCATGCGCGAGCAAATCGAGGCGGGTCATGCGCTGTTGCGGATTCCGCCCGGCCGTAAGCTGGCCCACGCGGTGGTCGCCGGTGATCAGGCCCGCAGCGCCAGCAAAGATGCGAGCCAAGTGGGGCTGAGCCTCGGAACCGACTGGGGTTCGCTCGCCGGAGCGTGGCTCACGGAATGGGAACGAACGGGCGATCCCCGCATGTTGGGTCGGTTGAAAACGGGGATGCGCACGATCGGAGCGTTGCCCAACGGGTTTTTCACCTCGGGCGTGATGCTCAATCTGGACAGCGGCGCGTTTACCGCGCCGGCGGCCGGAGGCGTATCGCTGTCGCATCTGAACGCGGTTTTCGGCTTGGTGGAAATCTGCGCCGAGCTGATCCAATTGATCGATGTGCCGGAGTTTCGCTCTGCTTGGTTGGAGTATTGCGTGCTCTACAACGCCACGCCCGCCGAGCAGGCGCAGCGGTTCGGTCAGGCGTTCAGAAACGTGGGCCTTCAGCAGGGCCACTCGCGACTCACAGCCTACGCGGCGCGGGAGAAAAAGGACGCGGCGCTCGCCCAACGCGCGTGGCGCGAGTTTGCGCAAGGCGGCGGCGGGCCGCGTGCGCGGGGTCGGTTTGAGTCCCGCCGGGTCGTCGGGCCGGCGGTGCTCCGTCCGGTGGACGAAGGTCCGTTTGTCTCGACCAACGGGACGGCCCAGTGGGGGCTCGCGGCCATGCAATGTCTTGCCCTGATCGGGGAATCACAACCCGGCGCTTGACCGCCGGGTGGGCCCGCCACCAACCCGGGTGCTCGATTGCCTCCCGTGGGCGGATGCGTTTGGTTGCTCGTGGGAATAGTCCGCCGCCCTGCAACTCTCACCCTCAACGTTTACTTCCATGCTCATTCGCTCACCCAAAGCTTGGGAACTCCCCGAGTCCGCCGTCACCCCCGAAAACCTCTATCACCTTTCGAAGCGCCGCGATTTCCTGCGCGCCCTCGGCGTCACCGGTTTCGCGCTCGCCGCCCGCGATGTCCTCGCGGCCACCGCCGGCTTTCCGACCAAAGTGAATCCCGCCTATCGCGACCCCACGCTCAAGCCCACGGCCTACGAATTCATCACGAGCTACAACAATTTCTACGAATTCGGCACCGACAAGTCCGAGCCGAAGATCAACGCCAACAAGGGTTGGCAGACCGAACCCTGGACCGTCGAGATCGCCGGCCTCGTGCGCAATCCGTTCAAAATCGACGCCAACGATCTCGTCATGAAAATGGGCGGCGCCGAGCAACGCGTGTATCGCCTGCGGTGCGTCGAAGCGTGGTCGATGGTCGTGCCGTGGGATGGCTTTGAGCTCTCGAAACTCATCGCGCTCGCCGATCCCAAGGCCGAGGCGAAGTATGTGAAATTCACGACGTTCGTGGACCCGAAGAACGCCCCCGGCCAGCGGGCCGGCAATCTCGATTATCCCTACGTCGAGGGGCTGCGGCTCGACGAGGCGATGAACGAATTGTCCTTCATCGCGACGGGAATCTACGGCAAACCGATCCCGAATCAAAACGGCGCGCCCCTGCGGCTCGTCGTGCCGTGGAAGTATGGTTTCAAAAGCATCAAATCGATCGTGAAGATCGAGCTCACCGACAAACAGCCGAAGAACACGTGGCAGGTGCTCCAGTCGAGCGAGTATGGTTTTTACGCCAACGTGAATCCCACCGTGGACCACCCGCGTTGGACCCAGGCGAGCGAGCGCGTGATCGGCGGCGGGATCGGCGGCCGGCAAAAAACGCTCATGTTTAACGGCTACGAAAAGCAGGTCGCCGCGCTCTACGCCGGGATGGACCTGCGGAAGAATTACTGAACGACCATGTCGTCTACCTCGTGGAATCGCCCCTGCCCGGTGGCGTGCGCTCCGGTTTTGGAACCGACCGCCGGTCGGTTGTCTGGGGATAGAAAAGCCCGACCAGCGGTCGGGCCTACAGGGGCGGCGCGATCAACGCCCGAGGTCCGGGTCAGACCTTAGGTATTCCCGTGTCCCTTTTCGAAAAACTTCTGCGGTCAAAAATCGTCGTCTGGACCTTGCTCGTGTTGCCCGGTCTCTGGCCGCTGTGGCCGATCTTTATCCTCGAGGACGCAAGCGTGACGGCTGATCCGCTCAAGTTCGTGCTGCATCATTTTGGCTTCGTCGCGTGCATCTTGCTCTCGGTGGTGCTCTCGTTTTCGCCGCTGCGGGTGCTTTGGCCAAAATGGGGCGTGGCGCAGGCGCTCAACCGTCACCGTCGGCTCGTGGGTGTCGCGGTCTTCGTCTACGCGGCGCTGCACTTGGCGACGCACCTCGTCTATGAAGGCGGGCTGGAACTCTCGGCGATCCCCGCGACGTTGAAAACGGCGGTGGAAAAGCCCTTTCAGTTAACCGGGCTCATCGCGTTCACGATTCTGCTCGTGCTCGCGGCGACGAGTTGGAACGCCGCCATCAAATGGCTCGGCGGCAAGCTCTGGAAAAACATTCATCGTCTTGTCTACATCGCCGCCGGGCTCGCGGTTTATCATCAGGCCGCCGCGCGAAAACTTTTCCCGATGCAGGTCGTCTATATTTTCGCGCCGTTGGTGATTCTTGAAGTCGCGCGGATCTGGAAACAGCGGCAGGTGAAGGCGTGATAGGACCAGCGACGATTCGCGAACTTCACCTGATACGCTCGGCTGGGGCAGGGATCCCAAGATCCAAGGTGGCGAGAGTTAGGCCGGCGGAGCTGGCGAGTTGGGCGAGATACGCGTCGGAGGTTTGGGCGGCGGTCTTGGCCCAGACGGGCAGCTTGGGCGAAGGGGCGGTGGCGACAAAACCGCCGGTGTGGCGCTTCATTTCGGCGAGGGCGGTTTCCGCCATCTCACGGGTGTGGCCAAAGGCCTGCATCGAGACCCGGATGAAGCCGAGCTCGGTGTGGGCGCACGTTACGAGGGCTTTGAGTCCGCGGGCATGGGCCCAGCGGTGAAAGGTCGCGTGCGAGGCCGAATTGACGTGGGCCCAAGCGATGAGCGCGTTGACGTCCAACAGGTAGCTCACGGGAAATCCGCCAGCCGGGCGCGCACTTCTTCGTTGGTGACCGGAGGTAATTTTGCTCCCGAGGCGTCGTAGGGTAGGCCGGAGATCGGGTGTTTTCTCATGGCGAGTTTTCGGGGTTTAACCGCGACCGGCACACCCAGCGCGCTGATGCGCAGGAAGGCCGAGACGTTAGCCTTGGCGGCGCGGGCGCGGGCGCGTATGGCCCGGGCCTCGGCTTCGGAAACTTTGAAGGAGAGGGTAGGCATGGGTATTACCTTGTTATCGCGTCTAAACCCGTCAAGCGACCGGCGGAGTGCGCCTCGTCCATGAAGGCGGTTTCGAACTCGTGCCGGTGCCCGCGACCTTGCGGGCGGCAGAGGAAAAACCCTTTCAGCTGATCGGGCTGATCGCGTTCACGATCTTGCTCGTGCTGGCCGCGACGAGTTGGAACGCCGCGATCAAATGGCTCGGCGGCAAGCTTTGGAAAAACGTTCATCGTCTTGTCTACATCGCCGCCGGGCTTGCGGTCTATCATCAGGCGGCCGCGCGAAAACTTTTCCCGATGCAGGTCGTCTACATCTTCGCGCCGTTGGTGATCTTGGAAATCGCCCCCGTGTGGAAGCAGCGCCGGGCGAAGGTGTGAGGCGGGCGCGGTGGGTCGGCATGGCGTCGGCGGCGGAGGGCGTTTATCACACGCGCCGCTTGACCCCGTTTTCGGGCGATCCAAGCCTGCCGTCCGTGATGCCCGACATCGAACCCAGTTTGAGTGCAACGGTCGAGGCGCTGCACGCCGCGTTGGGCGACAATCTTTACTCGGTTTGCCTCTACGGCAGCACGGTGCGGGGCAACGCGATCAATGCCGTCTCCGATTTCAACCTGCTGATCGTGCTCAACGACTCTACCGTCGCGGCCCACCGGGCCATTGCGGAAGTTTTGGGCAAATTCCCGCGCGTCGATCCGTTTATTCTGGCCAAGCGCGGGTTCGCCCGCAGCGTCCGCGCCTTCGCCCCGAAGTTCGCCAGCATCAAGCGACATCACCGCGTCCTCCACGGCGCGGATCCATTGGCCGAGATCGCGCCGGATCCGGCGATGGAGAAATTTCTCTGCGAGCAAAGCGTGCGCAATCTGCGGCTGCGCCTCGTCTACGCGTTTGTGATGCGCGGGCGGCAACGGGCCTACGACCGGTTTGTGATCGGCCAGACGACGGCGTTGTTCGTGCAGTTGTCCGACTTGTTGCGGATCGAAGGCGTCGCGATCCCGACGGATTTCGCGGCGCGGATTCCGGTCTTCACGCGGGAGTTCGCCGTCGAGGCGGCGGTGCTGGACGAACTGCTCGCGCTCAAGCGGGAGCCGCGTCGCCTCTCCGAGGCCGAGACGGTCGCGTTGCACGGCCGTCTTTTTCCCGTGGTCGACGGCGCGCTGCGCTGGATCGAGGCGCGTTGGGCGGCGTAGGACGGGCCTTATGAACACTCCTCTCTACGCGGTCTTCTTCGTCGCGGCTGCGGGCGGGCCGTTCGATTTTCTCCCGACCATAAAAGGGCCGGACTTCCTGTTCCTTTACGCCCTCTGGTTTGCAGCGCTCTTCGTCGCGGTCCTGATGCTGCGCTCGGCCGGTCATGATACGCCGCTGGTGAGCGGCGTCGGGTTGGCGCTCTTCGAGGGGCTCGGGGTGGCGCGGTATCTCGTGGGCTCGGCACAAGGGATGCACCGTTGGGAGTATCTGGGGGTGATGATGCTGGTCGGCGGCAGCTGTTTCGTGCTGCGGGTGGAGTCGTTCAAGGGCTCGGGCGGCTCGGGCGGGAGTTGCGGCGGCGGTTCGATCTCGAGTTGTTCGGGCGGCGGGGGCTGCGGCGGAGGCGGGGGCGGCTGCGGAGGCTGCGGAGGATCCTGATGCTCGTCGGCGTCGGATATCGTCGCGAGCTGGCGGAGTGGGTGGAGACCGGACCCCGGGGACTCGATTCTTTGGAGATCACGGCGGAGCATTTTTTCGACGGGCGGGGCGACGCGCGCCTGGCGGAGTTGGCGCGGCGTTTCCCGCTGTTTGTCCATGCGCTGGGGCTCAGTCTCGGGACGCCGGGCGCGCTCGACGCCGGGCGCGTCGAGGCGTTTGCACGCGTGGTGAACGTCGCGAACCCGCGTTGGATCAGCGAGCACATCGCGTTCACCCGGACGGCCGAGGCGGACCTCGGGCATCTCAACCCGGTGCCGCTCACGCACGAGATGGTGAAGATCGTGGGCGACCACGCGCGCGAGCTGTCCGAACGTTGCGGCAAGCCCGTCCTGCTCGAGAATATCACTTCACATCTGCTCCTGTCCGGCGAGTTGACTGAGCCGGAGTTTCTCAACGCCCTGTGCGAGCACGCCGGGTGCGGCCTGCTCCTCGACGTGACGAATCTTTTCATCAACAGCCGCAACCACGGTTTCGATCCGCTCGCGTGGTTGCGCGAGGTCGAGCCGCGGCGCATCCGGCAGCTGCACATCGTGGGCTACGCCCGGCAGGGAGGCCGTTTGGTGGATTCGCATGCGGCCCCGGTTCAGGAAGAGCTCATCGATTTGGCGCGCGCTGTCGCGGCGTATGCTCCGGTCGAATCGGTCGTGCTCGAGCGCGACGAAGACATCCCCGATCCCGCCGCGATGGAAGCCGAACTTGGCAAACTCAACCGTATCGCCGGCCGCGCCTGATTTCATCACGGCGCTCGGGCGGCTCCTCCGGGACGGAGCGCTGCGGGACGACTACGCCCGCGATCCGGCGGCGGTCGCCGCGGCGATGGGCGTCGCGGGCCAGGATCGCGCGGCGTTTCTCGGTTTGGCGCCGGTCGAACTTGAGGCGCAGGCGACGGTGTTGTTGCGGAAACGCTTCGATCTCGCACGGGCCGCGTTGCCGCGGACTTGCACGACCTGCGGCGAGGAGGCATGGCCCGAGTTTCGGCGTTACGCGCGGACGAATTGGCCGCCGGCACCACGCTCGGAGACGTGGGACGCGCTCGGTTTCTGCCGCCACCTGCAACGGGTCCGGCCGGGAACGGTGGATGCCAGAGAGCTTCATCGGACGAATTTCGCCGTCGGCCGCGCCCGGTTCTCGGTGAAGTTTCTCCGGGCGACATTTGTTCGCGGACGAATTCGCCCCGCGCTCCTGGTTCTGCAGCGAGCGCGCGAGGGCTCCCGGCGCGAGTGGCTGGTTACCGCGAGTGTTTGAAAGCCTCGCTGCGTTTCCCCGCAGGGTGCCCGACGCAAAAGCGATGGCCGAGCGCAACGAGCAGATTGACGTCGAGGAGGAATCTCACGGGAAGTCCGCCAACAGGGCGCGGATCTGTTCGCTGGTTACTGCCGGTGCGCCTTTGGCACCCTTGGTCACGACCAAGCCGGTGAGCTTGGAGCTAACGAAGCGCGAGCGGGAAGATTTCGGAGCCTTTGGTGTGAGCACCATTTCGCTGCCGCGCACCCGACATGAAAGCATGGCGCCGGACTTGAGGCCAAGGCGCCGGCGAGCGGCGGCGGGCAGCACGACTTGGCCTTTGCGCGAGAGAGTCATCGTCATTCCTCAGCGCCGGATCGGGCTCAACTCGCGTCAAGAAGCGGGTGACGTATTCGCGCCCCGGCCAACTGCACTGCGCGGCCACGCGACGATTTGGGGGTTTTAATTGTGCCGCTGGTTGTGGAGATCGCGAGGGTCGCCTCACCCGAGCGGAGAAGTGGACGAGTCATGACCAGCGGGCCAGTGCGGCCAACCCCGCGTAGATTCCGAGGCCGGCGACAATGATGGCGGCGGCAAAGAGTCGCCGCGAATTCAACTCTGTGGTCCGCGCGGTCGGAGGCCGGGGGTAACGGGTGTTGCTTTGGCGGCGAAGCCATAGGGCGGTTGCGACAACGGCGGCGGCGAGAGCCACGGCGTGTAGCCAGTGGAGGTTGGTCCATTGGCCCAAGGCCAAATACACGAGCGACCCGAAGGCCATGGCAACGGGGACGGTCCAGCGTGACCAACTCCAGCCCGTGAGCACCGCCGCCACCACCACGGCCACCACGGGAATGGTGAAGGTCGCGTTCAGGCGTTTCATCAGCACGAAAAAGCCGAGATCTTGGCGGGCGATGATGGGGGTGAGCGCCACCGCGAGTGCCACCGCCACCAGACCAAACCAGAGCCCTCGGCGAGGCAGGCGCCCGGCATCCGCCGCGCCGGTTTCCGGCGGCCGGCCCAGCACGTCGACGACGAAGAGCGTGGTCGCGCTGTGGATCGCCCCGCTTGAGGCGGTGACCACCGCGCTCGCGATGACCGCTCCGAAGAAGCCGGCGAGCGAAGCGGGCAGCAGGGCCTGCACGAGCCGCGGATAGGCGAGGTCCCCGCTCGGTAACCCTCCGGAAAAATAAACCCACGCAATCATCCCCGGCAGCACGAGCACCAGCGGGGCGAACAACTTCACGGACGCGGCCAGCAGCACGCCCCGTTGCGCCTCGGCGAGACTGCTGCCCGCGAAGGCCCGCTGCGCGTGCTTTTGATTGGCGCACCAGGCGCTGATGTTGATGACGATGATGCCGGTGAGGAGCGTGCCGGCCGGCACCGGTGAACCCGCGTGGCCAAAGGGGTTGAAGGCTTCGGGCCGCGCCGCGAGCAGTCGCGACCATCCGGCGATCCAATCGCCGTTGCCCAAAGCGAGCAGGCCCAGCACGGGAATCAGCACGGCGCCGACGGCGAACACGATGCCGTAAGCGACATCGGCGACGGCGGTGCCCCTCATGCCGCCAAGGAGGGCGTAGCCGCCGCCGACGACCCCCAGCGCCAGACTGCATCCCAGCAGCGCCGCATCGTGCGTGAGGCCGAAGCGCCCCGGCAGATCGAAGATGCCGACGAGGGCAAGTGCCCCGGAATAGATGACAAACGGAAGGCCAATGCCCACCAGCGAGAGCAACATGAGCACGGTCATGAGGCGGCGGGTCGGGGCACCGCAGCGCTGCTCGATGAATTCCGGAATCGTGGTCACCCCGGCCGCCCAATAGCGCGGGAGAAAGACCAAGGCGAACAGCACGAGGCCGAACGCCCCGAAAACCTCCCATGCGATGGCAACGGCACCGTGGCGGTAGCCGTCGCCGTTTAGGCCGACCAATTGCTCTGTGGACAGATTCGTCAGCAGCAGTGACATTGCGACGACCGGGGCGCTCAGGGTCCGGCGCCCGAGGAAGAAATCACCCCCGTCGCGCCGCCGGCTGCGCCACCAAGTGAGCAGGGCGACGGCGGCGTGGATGCCAAAGAAGGAAATGAGCGCAGCCATGGGGTCTCCCGGTTTGTTGCGCCGAACCGGCGGAGCAACTCCGGAAGTGGTCGTGACGGGAATATCACGCGCGGGCCGGCGCGAGGCTATTCCGATTTGGGTCCGCGGAAGAAGGTGTGCAGCGGGAGCAACGCCGCGCCGAGCAGGCCGGCCTCGACTCCGGGCAATCCGCTGGCAATGACGCGGGGCTGCGGTAGGCCGGGAATGGCGGCGGTATCGGTGTGGGCGACGGAAAGGTGATCCACGAGCCAGCCCAGCACCTCGGGTGGGAATTTGCCGCCGAGGACAATCGCGGCGGGGTCGAGGAGCACCACCGCCGTGGCCAACGGGCCGTGCAACGACTCGGCCGCGCGGGCGAGAAAATCCATGAAACGCGGCTCACGCGCTGCGAACCAAGCGGAGATTTGTTCGCCGGTGATGCTGCCATGCCGGCGTCCGAGGTGGCGGGCGAGGCTGGTCAGGGTCGGGCGCACGGCGGGGTGCGGCGGGATGAGGCGCCCGATTTCGCAGGCGTTGCCGAAGGCGCCGGTGAAGATCTCGCTGCGGTGCACAAAGCCGCCGCCGACGCCGTAGGCCAGATAAAGATATAGAAACGCGGAGTGGTCGTGCCCCGTGCCGTTCATGTGTTCGGCGAGGGCAGCGGCGTTGCCGTCGTTCTCCACGATGACTGTGAACGACAGTCGCCTTGCGAGGGCGGCCTGTAGCTTGAACCGCCGCCAGGGGGCCATCTCGACCGGGGGGAAAATCTCGGTGCGGCTTTCGAGGAAAAACCCGGTGACGGCGACGCCCACGGAGAGGACGCGCTCCCGGGCGATGCGCTGGGAGCGGAGCAGCCGGGTGATGTTTTCCGCGATCAGGTCACAGGCGGCCTCGGGGTCTTCGGGCGTCGGCGTGAGGGTCGCGGTGGTGATGGGCCGGCCGTTGAGGTCGGCCAGCATAAGGGTGATGCCGTCGTTCTGGATGAAGACGCCGACGGAGCAGGCGGCGCGGGCGCGGAGCTGGAGGTTGATCTTGGGCTGGCCGCGCTGGTTGCCGCCGGTGCTGTGTTCCTCGACCCAGCCCTCGGCGATGAGCACATGGACGATCTCGGTGACGGCGGGCCGGCTGACGTGCAAAATGGCGGCGATCTCGGCGCGGCTGAGGTTGCCGCGCTCGCGGATGAGGCCGAGGGTCTGGCGTTGGGAGGCGTTGAGAGCGGCGGTCACGCGGGCGGAGGGCAGTGGGAAGAAATCTCGGCGGCGGGCTCAGCGGCGCAAGCCTTGCGTGGCGAGGTAGCCGAGGAGCAGGCGGGGGCGGTCGGTCTGGATGACGGTGGCGCCTTGCGCGACGATCCAGCCATAGGAGCCCGCGGGATCGGTGAGCGCACGGTCGTCGTGGTGGCCGGCGTTGTGCTCGGGCCAGAGCGAGTTCATCCACACGCGGACACCCGCGGCACGGGCGCGGGGCACGAACGAGAGGATGGGATCGGTTTCTGCGGCGAAGGTCATTTGGAGAATCAGCGGTGGCTGTTTTTCCAAGTAGTCGGCGATGATGGCGGCGAAGTCGGCGCGCTTGGAATTGAGCACGAGCATGAACTTCATCCGCGCGAGCAGGCCCGGGTGGCGCGTCTCGTAGTGGGCGCGGGGCTCGTTGACGCTGAAGAGGGCGAAATCGAGGGCGCCGAGGCGTGCGACCTCGGCATAAATCTCGGCAAGGTGGTCGAAGGATTTGTCGAGGTTGATGACGGCGCGCCCGCGGACGGCGTTGAGTGCCTCCTCAAGCGTGGGGATGAGTTCGGCCGTGGCGTGGGCGTTGGCGTCGACGAGACAGAGTTGGCGGAGCTCGGCTAGGGTGAAATCGGCGACGTTGCCTTTGCCCGTGGTGGTGCGGTCGAGGGTGAGGTCGTGGATGATGACGAAGCGGCCGTCCTTGGTGCGGCGCACGTCGATCTCGATGATGTCGCAACCCAGCGCGAGGGCGCTGGCGATGGCCGGGAGGGAGTTTTCGGGGTGCTCGCGCCAGTCCGCGCGGTGGGCGGCGACGTGGACGTTGCGCGCCGCGCCGAGGCGCAGGTCGGTGGCGATGGCGGCGGCGCGGTCGTAGGCGGGTTGGGCGACGGCGACGGGGCCGATCGCGAGCAGCGCCGCGAAGACCAACAAGGCAAGGCGCGGGCGGCGGTGCATGGGTGGAAGCACGGGACTTACTTCGAATACGTGAAGCCGAGGAAGTAGGCGCGGCCGAAATCGGCGGTGACCAACTGCAATTCCTGGCGGTCGCCCATGAGCTCGGCGCGGCCTTCGCCGGTGAGGTTCCAGCCGCTGGCGTTGACCGACCACGATTTGGAGAGGCGGTAGGACACGTTGGCGGTGAGGCGGGTGACGGGAGCGTCGTAGCGGTTGCGGTAGGCGTCGGTGAGGTTGACGCGCTCGGTGAGTTTCAGGCCGGTGGAGTTCCAGGCGATCTTGGCGGAGAAGCGTTTCAAGTCGTAGAGGAAGGCGAGATTCCACGCGCGCTTGGGGGCGCTGAACGGGGCGACGGGCTGGAAGAAAGAGCCGTTGCTCATCAGCACGGCGAAATCGCTGTCGAGGAACGTGGCGTTGGCGTTGACCTTCAGGCCGGAGAGCGGGCCGGGCAGGAAGTCGAGGCGGCGGAGGAACGCGAATTCGAGGCCGCGCGTGCGGTAGGGGCGGGCGGCGTTGGTGGGCTGGGTGACGGTGGCGTCGCGCTGGACGCCTTCGTAAACGAGCGGGAACTGGGTGGCGGCGGTGTAGATCTCGGACTGCACCTCGGCGACGAAGGCACCGGCGCTGACGTAGCCGGCGCCGGCGTCGAAATAGTGGTCGAGGGTGAGGTTGTAGTTGGTGCTGCGGCGGGGCTTCAGATCGGGATTGGAGCGGGTGATGGTGAGGCTGGTGGCGAGGTCGTTGACGCGCTCGCCAACGGGGGCGAACTGGTTGAACGCGGGGCGACCGATGGTGCGGCTCACGGCGGCGACGAGGCGGTTGCGTTTCGTGAGATCGTAGTTGAACACGACGGAAGGAATCCAACTGCCGTAGCCGCCGTTGGTGGTGTTGGACCGCCAGACATTGTTCACGAGCACGCGACCGGTGCCCTCGTAAGCGGTATCCTCGTAGCGCACGCCGCCGATAGCACCGAGCGGGCCGCGCCGTAAATCGAGCATCGCGTAGGCGGCGGCGACATCTTCGACGACGGAGTAGTCGACGGTGTTGTCCTGCTGGACCATCGGATCGAAAGTCCACTGAGTCGGATTGGCGGCATAGTGGGCGGCCCAGGTTTCCTTGGAGCGGGTCGGGTCGATGATGACCATGGGCTGACCGGGGGCGGCGAGGGGCGGGCTGAGTTTCAGATCGGTGCGGACGACGTTGGCGGCGGCGAGCGTGTAGGTGTTGCCGGCGGTGGGCAGGTAGCGGTCCTGGTTTTCGTCGAAGGTGCGGTCGATGCGGCGGACCTTGCCGCCGGCTTTGTAGCCGAGGCCTTCGATGGCGCCGAGGGATTTGGCGGAGACGTCGAGGGCGGCTTCGTAGAGGTCTTCGCGGAGTTGGCGGCGGTCGAATTGGCGGCGGAACGGGGTGAAAGCGGCGTAGTTGCGGCGGGCGGCCGGGTTGACGTCTTCGATTTGGAAATCCTGGCCGACTTGGCGGTAGTTGACGGCGAGCTGGCTGCCGCTCTGGCGCCACTCGTTCCAGTTTTCGGGATTGTTGAAGAAGGAGCCCGAGTAGTTGAGCCGGGCGGAGACCGTGTGGTCGCCGAAGTGCGCGTCTGCGCCGGTCTGGACGCCGCCGATGGTGCGCTCGAAATCGAATTTGCCGAGGAACTGCTGCGAGAGCATTGCGGCCTGCGTGAGCGTGCCGGAAGTCGCGGTCTGGTTGGTGACGCGGGTCGCGGTGTTCCAGGTGAGGAGATCGGTCTGGCGAACCTCGTCGTCGGTGGCGGTGTTGTAGAAACCGAGGGCCCAGAGGTGGAGCGCGGATGAGGGATTGAATTCCCATTTGACGGAGCCGCCCTTGCGCTCGCGTTTGTTGTGATACCAATACTGGCGGCGCTCGACCGGGACGGCGTAACCGTTGCCACCGTAGGGCGCGGCGACGCGGGTGCCGGTGTTGTCGAACCAGTAGCGCGAGCTGCCGCTCTCCTGTTGCGGCGTGTAGGAATCGCGGAGGTAGTAGTTGCCGGAGACGGCGAGGCCCATTTTGCCCTGCATGAACGTGCGCGTGAGGAGGACGTTGGCGGTGCCCGAGGGACCGGAGCCGCGGTAGCCCTCGTCGTTGGTGTAGGATCCGATTTTGGCATTCACCTTGGCGGTGAAAGGACGGCTGCGGATCGCGCGGGGACCTTTGATATCGATGGAGCCGCCGACGGAGTGGCCCTCGAGGTCGGGTGTCTGGGTCTTGGTGACATCGATGCTGGAGGCGAGGGAGGCGGGCATGGCGTCCATCTCGACCCGGCGCGTGTTGCGCTCGGTGGCGGCGATCATGCTGCCGTTGATGGTGGTGCTGGTGTAGTTGGGGCTGAAGCCGCGGACGGTGACGTAGCGGGCCTCGGCCTGATCGAGATCGACGGAGATGCCGGGGATACGCTGGAGATTTTCGCCGATGTTGAAATCGGGCAAGATCCCGAGGTCGTTGGCCGTGACGGAATCGGTGAGGCGCAGCGACTGGCGGCGGGTTTCGATGCTGCTTTGGAGCGCGCCCCATTCGCCGGTGACGACGAATTGATCAAGTTTGACGGTCTCGGCCGGGGCGGCCGGCCGGGCGGGAACCGACTGGGCGTGGACGACGGACGGAACGAGCGAAGCCGCGGCGACGGCGAGGACGGAGAAACCGGCAAGGAAGCGAGTTGAAGGCATGAGTTCGGAGGGTTGGCTTCCCCGATGAAAGACGAGCCCGGCGCTTTCAAGGATTAAATTCACTAGCTTAATTAAGTAACACGGTCGTAACGTGGGCGAGGCGGCGAAATGGTCCCGCCCGGCTCGGCCGCGGCCCATCGGAGATTGGCGTGACTTCGCTGTGCGACCGGCGT
>CALSBN010000056.1:0-24231 GCA_943373185.1 Opitutus sp. GAS368
CCGAAGCTTCCGGAAATCCCATCCACCACGCCCTCGGCGTCGCCGCCACCGACGGCAATATGGAGGGCAAGGAAGTCCGCTTCGGCATCTTCAACTCCGCCCTTTTCGCCACCATCACGACCGCCGCCTCCTGCGGCGCCGTCAACGCGATGCACGACTCCTTCACGCCGCTCGGCGGCCTCGTCACCCTCTTCAACATCCAGACCGGCGAAGTCATCTTCGGCGGCGTCGGCGCCGGGCTCTACGGCATGCTGCTCTTCGTGATCCTCGCCGTCTTCATCGCCGGCCTGATGGTCGGCCGCACGCCCGAATACCTCGGCAAAAAGATCCAAGCCTACGACGTGAAGCTCGTGATGCTCGTCCTCATCGTCACTTCGGCCGCCACGCTCATTTTCACCGCGTGGGCGAGCGTCACCCCATGGGGCCAAGCCGGCCTCAACAACGCCGGCCCGCACGGTTTTTCCGAAATTCTCTACGCCTACAGCTCCGCCGTCGGTAACAACGGCTCCGCCTTCGCCGGCCTCACCGCCAATCCCGCCGACGGCGACCCCCACTACAACACCACCCTCGGTCTCGCCATGCTCATCGGCCGTTTCCTCACGATCGTCCCGATCCTCGCCCTCGCCGGCAGCCTCGCCGCCAAGAAACTCGTCCCCGCCAGCGCCGGCACCTTTAAAGTCGAAGGCCTCACCTTCGTCGTCCTCCTCGTCGGCACTGTCGTCCTTGTCGGCGCGCTCACCTTCCTCCCCGCCCACGCGATGGGCCCCGTCGTCGAACATTTCCTCATGGGAGCGGGTAAACTTTTCTGAAGCGGCCCGGGCGTCTCGCCCGTGTTCAGCCCTCCGGCTCTCAACTCTCAGCCCTCAACTCTCAACCTTCCCGCAATGTCCACCAAAGCCGTCTCCCTCCTCAACCGCGCCATCCTCCGCCAGGCCACGCTCGATTCCTTCAAGAAGCTCGACCCGCGCGCCCAGCTCAAGAACCCGGTCATGTTCGTCACCCTCGTCGGTGCCGCGCTCAGTTTTCAACAGCTCTTCACCTCCCCGGAGCCTTTCGGTTACGTCCTGCAGATCGCCCTTTGGCTCCTCTTCACCGTTCTCTTCGCCAACTTCGCCGAAGCCGTCGCCGAGGGCCGCGGAAAGGCCCAAGCCGACACCCTCAAGCGCGCCCGCACCCAAACCTTTGCCCGCCGCCTCACCGCCGGCTCCGCGTCCACCGCCGAAGAGAAAGTCTCCGCCACCGATCTCCGCCGCGGCGACCTCGTCGTCTGCGAGATCAACGACATCATTCCCGCCGACGGCGACGTCATCGAGGGCATCGCCTCCGTCGACGAATCCGCCATCACCGGTGAATCCGCCCCCGTCGTCCGCGAGAGCGGCGGCGACCGTTGCGCCGTCACCGGCGGCACCCGCGTCCTCAGCGACCGCGTCGTCATCCGCATCACCTCCGAGCCCGGCCACACGTTCATCGACCGCATGATCGCCATGGTCGAAGGCGCCTCCCGCCAGAAAACGCCCAACGAGATCGCTCTCACGATTCTCCTCTCCGCGCTCACCATCACCTTCCTCCTCGTTGTCCTCACCCTGAAACCGTTCGGTGTCTACGCCGGCGTCGCCTTCTCCATCACCACGCTCATCGCGCTCCTCGTCTGCCTGATCCCCACCACGATCGGCGGCCTGCTCAGCGCCATCGGCATCGCGGGCATGGACCGACTCCTCCAGCGCAACGTCCTCGCCACCTCCGGCCGCGCCGTCGAGGCCGCCGGCGACATCGACGTCCTCCTCCTCGACAAAACCGGCACCATCACCCTCGGCAACCGCCAGGCCGCCGCCTTCGTGCCCGCCCCCGGGATCACGCCCGAGCGCCTGGCCGACGCCGCCCAACTCGCCTCGCTCTCCGACGAAACTCCCGAAGGCCGCAGCGTCGTCGTCCTCGCCAAGGAAAAGTTCAACCTCCGCGCCCGCGACCTTTCCATCCCTCAAGCCACCTTCGTTCCCTTCACCGCCCAAACCCGCATGAGTGGCGTCGATCTCCCTTTCTCTGCCTCCGATGTAGGCGGGGTGACCCCACCCCGCTCCGACTCACCGCGCCTCCGCCAAATCCGCAAAGGCGCCGCCACCTCCGTCAAATCCTGGGTCGAGTCCCAAGGCGGCACCTACCCCGCCGCCGTCACCGAATCCGTCGAAGCCATTTCCCGTAGCGGCGGCACGCCTTTGGTCGTCGCCGAGGCCGCCTCCGGTTCCGCCACCATCCTCGGCGTCATCCATCTCAAGGACGTCGTCAAAGGCGGCATCAAAGAACGCTTCGCCCAACTCCGCGCCATGGGCATCCGCACCGTCATGATTACCGGCGACAATTCTCTCACCGCCGCCGCCATCGCCGCCGAAGCCGGAGTCGACGATTTCCTCGCCCAAGCCACGCCCGAGATGAAGCTCGCCCGCATCCGCGAGGAGCAGGCGAACGGCCACCTCGTCGCCATGACCGGCGACGGCACCAACGACGCCCCCGCCCTCGCCCAAGCCGATGTCGGCGTCGCCATGAACACCGGCACCCAAGCCGCCAAAGAAGCCGGCAACATGGTCGATCTCGACAGCAACCCCACAAAACTCCTCGAGATCGTCGAGATCGGGAAACAGATGCTCATCACCCGCGGCTCGCTCACGACATTCAGCATCGCCAACGACATCGCCAAATACTTCGCGATCATCCCCGCCCTGCTCGTCGGCGCCTTCCCGGCCATCGCCCCGCTCAACGTCATGCATCTCGCGTCCCCCACAAGCGCGATTCTCAGCGCCGTGATCTTCAACGCCGTCGTCATCATCGCCCTCATTCCCCTCGCCCTTCGCGGCGTCGCCTACCGTCCGATGGGTGCCGCCGCCATGCTCCGCCGCAACCTCTTCATCTACGGCCTCGGTGGAATCATCATTCCGTTCGCCGGCATCAAGCTCATCGACGTCCTCATCAACGCCGCCCACCTCATCTAAATATTGGTGCAGGGGCGTCGCTTGCCGACGCCCTCCGCGCTGCAAACTCCACCCCCTCTCCCATGAAAACCTTCCTCGCCGAAATCAAAACTTCTCTCCTCCTCACCTTCGTTTTCGCCGTCCTCCTTTGCGGCGTCTACCCGCTCGCCGTCTTCGCCGGCGCCCAACTTCTGTTCCCGGCCCAAGCCAACGGCAGCCTCGTCACCGACACCACCGGCACGGTCCGCGGCTCCACCCTCCTCGCCCAATCCTTCACTTCCGATCGATACTTCCATCCGCGCCCTTCCGCCGCCGGCACCGGCTACGATGCCTCCGCCTCTTCCGGCGCCAACCTCGGGCCCACCAGCCAAAAACTCGCCGACGCCATCAAGGACCGCGTCGCCGCCTACCGCACGACCAACGCCCTCGCCCCCGACACCCCGGTCCCCGCCGACGCCGTCACCTCCTCCGCCAGCGGCCTCGACCCACATATCAGCCTGGCCAACGCCCGACTCCAATCCGCCCGCGTCGCCCGCGCCCGCGGCCTATCCGGTGACCGTGTTGCCGCATTCGTCTCCGAACATACCCAAGCGCGCGATTTCGGGATCTTCGGTGAGCCCACGGTCAACGTGCTCTTGCTGAATCTGGCGCTCGACCGGATAAAGTAGCCCATGCCCGAACCGTTCCGGCCCAATCCTGATGCGCTGCTCGCCTCGCTCCGGCGCGACGAGGCCCGGCTGCGCCGCGGCCGCCTCAAAATCTTCTTCGGCATGTGCCCCGGCGTCGGCAAGACCTACGCCATGCTCCGCGCCGCCCAACAGGAGCTGCGCGACGGCACCGCCCTCATCGTCGGCCTCGTCGAAACCCACGGCCGCGCCGACACCGAGGCCCTCCTCGCCGGCCTCCCCGTTCTCCCGCGCAAAAAAATCTCCCACCGCGGCACCGAACTCTCCGAGTTCGATCTCGAAGCCCTCCTCGCCCGCCAGCCACGCCCTCGCCTCGTCCTCGTCGACGAGTTCGCGCACACCAACGCCCCCGGCTCACGCCACCCGAAACGCTACCAGGACGTCATCGAACTTCTCGACGCCGGCTTCGACGTCTTCACCACCCTCAACGTCCAGCACCTCGAATCCCGCGCCGACGCCGTCCGCCAGATCACCGGCGTCACCGTCCACGAGACGGTCCCCGATTCCGTCTTCGAACTCGCCGACCAGATCGAGCTCATCGACCTCCCGCCCGAGTCCCTCCTCGAACGCCTCCGCGAGGGTAAAGTCTATCTCGGCGACCGCGCCGCCGCCGCCGCCGAAGGCTTCTTCAAGGACGCTCATCTCACCGCTCTCCGCGAACTCGCCCTCCGCTTCGTCGCCGAACGCGTCGACAAACGTCTCCGCGAACTCCGCGCCGCCGGCTCGCCCCAAACCGTCTGGCGCTCGGGCGAACGTCTCCTCGTTGCCGTCGGCCCCAGCCCCTTCTCGACGCAACTCGTCCGCTGGACCCGCCGCATGGCCGCCGCCCAAGGCGCCGCTTGGCTCGCCGTCAGCGTCGAATCTTCGCGTCCCCTCGACCCCGAGGCCGCCCGCCGCCTCGATAAAAACCTCACCCTCGCCCGCGAGCTTGGTGCCGAGATCGTCGTCACCCACGACGACGACATCGCCTCCGCCCTCCTCCGCGTCGCCCTGCAAAACAACGCCACCCAGATCGTCGTCGGACAATCCCGTTCCCCCCGCTGGCTCGACCTCCTCCGCGGCGGCAGCCTCGTCCAACGGCTCCTCCGCCGCAGCGGCCCCATCGACATCTACATCGTCCCCGCCGAGCGCGCCGCCGAAAATCCCCGCACTTGGCTCGACCTCCGCCCGGCTTCCGCGTCACCGCTCCGTGAATACACCGAAGTCGCCGCCACCCTCGCCGCCCTCACGCTCGCCGCTTGGTTCATCGCTCCGCTCGCGAGCTACCTCACCGTCGGCCTGCTCTACCTGCTCGCCGTCATCTCCCTCAGCCTCCGCGTCGGCCGCTGGCCGGTCCTCGTCGCCGGCATCGCCAGCGCGCTCACCTGGAATTTCCTCTTCATCCCGCCGTTCTTCACCTTCGCCATCGCGAAGTTCGAAGACGGCCTGATGTTCGTCACCTACATCGCCGTCGCCCTCATCGCCGGCCAACTCACCGCCCGCATCCGCGCCTCCGAGCGCCACGAACGCCTACGCGAGGAACGCGCCACCGCCCTCTTCCACCTCACCCAAGCCCTCGCCTCCGCCCGCACCCTCGACGACGCCGTCTTCGCCGCCCTCCGCCAGGCCGACCGCCTCTTCACCGCCACCACCGCCCTCCTCCTGGACCCCGCAACCACCGGCACCCTCACGCCCCACTTCGCCGCCTCCTTCACGCTATCGGAAAAGGAACGCGGCGTCGCCGACTGGTCCTGGCACAATCGCAAAAAAGCCGGCCGCTTCACCGACACCCTCCCCGCCTCCGAGGGTTTCCATCTTCCGCTTCTCCGCGACGACCAATGCCTCGGCGTCTTCGTCGTCTGCGTGGCCCCCGCCGCCAGGCTCACTCTCGCCCAGCGCGACCTCGCCGAAAGCTTTGCCACGCAGCTCGCCCTCCTCATCGAGCGCGAACAGCTCCGCGCCGCCGGCGAACGCGAACAACTCCTCGCCGAGTCCGAGAAACTCCACCGCGCCCTGCTCGACGGTGTCTCCCATGAGTTAAAAACTCCCCTCGCCGTTCTGGGCGCCGCCGCCGAAAGCCTCGCCAGCGCCGACACCACCACGCGCACCACCCTCGCCGTCGAAATCCTCACCGCGACCCGCCGCCTGAATCGCCTCGTCAACAATCTCCTCGACCAGACTCGCCTCGAATCCGGCGCCCTCCAACCCCGTCTCGACTGGTGCGACGCCCACGACCTCGTCAACGCCGCCCTCGACGGCATCCGTGATTCCCTCGCCGCCCACCCGCTCGAAATCTCGATCCCCGACGACCTCCCGCTCTTCCGCGCCGACACCGCGCTCATGGAGCAGGTCATCGCCAACCTCCTCCTCAACGCCGCCCACCACACCCCCGCCGGCACGCCCATCTTTCTCGCCGCCGGCGTCGACCGCACCCGCGCCCGCGTCTATTTCACCGTCGCCGACCGCGGCCCCGGCCTACCGCCCGCGATGCACGACCGCCTCTTCCAAAAATTCCAACGCGGCGACGCCGCCCGCGCCGGCGGCCTCGGCCTCGGCCTCTCGATCATCCGCGGCTTCGTCACCGCGCAAGGCGGCGAAATCGTCGCCGGCGAAAACCCCGGCGGCGGCGCCGTCTTTACCGTTTACCTCCCCTACACCCCCCACGGCCAAGTCCCCACCGAATGATTTCCGTTTCTTGTAGCTGCGAGCGTGAGCGAGTGGATTCCTCACGGTCCTTTCGCTATTTTTCCCGTCATTGCGAGGAACGCAGCGACGCGGCAATCCATCTGACCGCATAACTGCATGACCTCCGCCTCCGCCAAGCCCGACATTCTTGTCATCGACGACGAGATCCAGATCCGACGCCTCCTCCGCCTCACCCTCGAAGCCGCCGGCCACCACGTGCGCGAAGCCGAGACCGGTGCCCTCGGCCTCAACGAAGCCGCCGTCCTCCGCCCCGATGCTGTCATCCTCGATCTCAGTCTGCCCGACATGTCCGGGCTCGATGTTCTATGCCGCCTCCGCGAATGGAGCCAGCTTCCTGTGCTCATCCTCTCCGTCCGCGACGGCGAAGCCGAAAAAATCGCCGCCCTCGACGCCGGCGCCGACGACTACCTCACAAAACCCTTCGGCGGCGGCGAACTCCTCGCCCGCCTCCGCGTCCTTCTCCGCCGCGCCCAACCCGCCGCCGAACTCAGCGTGACTCAATTCGGCGACATCGAGGTCGATTTCACCGCCCGCAGCGTCACCCGAGCCGGCACCGATCTCCACCTCACCGTCAAAGAATACGCCCTCCTCCGCCTGCTCCTCCAGCACCGCGGCAAGGTTGTCACCCACCGCCAACTCCTCCGTGACGTCTGGGGTCCCGGCCACGAGGACGACACTCACTACCTCCGCGTCCACATGGCCAATCTCCGCAAGAAAATCGAGGCCTCCGCCAACGCCCCCGCCTTCTTAAAAACCGAGTCCGGCATCGGCTACCGGTTCACCGCCGAGTGAACCGCCTCTCGGCTCTCGGCCGCGCCCGCGTTTCGCTGATTGGAGCGCCTCGCGTGTCAGCGGGCGGTTGGGGTCGATCACCGCCGCGGTCTCGCTCGCCACGCGGTCGCCCTCGCTCCAACCTTGCACCACCGAGCCGAGCTCCGCGATGCGGCCACCATACTAATGCCAGAGCACCACGGGGTCGCTCACTTCCCGGCTGCGCGAAGCCTCAAATGGCGCGGGTGGCTCCCGCACACGCCGACCGCTTCCACTGCGAGCACGATGTCCTCCGTTCCGGCCAACGAGCGGGGGGACTTCGCGCATCTCCGCCACGGGATTGGAACAATCCAAAGCTGGCACTTCATTTCTGTTCTCTGCGTTCTACTTCTCGCGATCAATTAACAACCCTGTAAGGCAGCCAAATCCCAAATGTAGTTTCTATATGAAATCAAAAATGATCATTTGTATGGTTCTGATGTCGATCTCGGGGGCTCTCGGGCAAACCCAGACTCCCACTGTTAAGAAAAACGCCGCAGACATCCTCAAGGAAATCGCCGAACGATCTTCGGCGGATATCGCCAAAGCGGTCGTCAATGCGCAGGCGATTCTAAACGAACGAAAGACCGCTGAGTCCAACGAGACCACAGCCCGGACACCTCGAGTGTTGCTCAAGGAGCAGTTTCAACGCGACTACGCCGCCGCCGAAGACGACGTCACAAAGCAACGGCTCATGATCGAGTATCATGTTAAGAATCTTTCGCTCGCCGCCGCCGAGGAACTCACGCGTCAAAAAACTCTTCCCAAGATCGACACCAAATGAAACGACCATATTTTTTCTCTGTCATTGCGGCCCTATTAGTGAATGCCGTTTCTTCCGTTTTCGGGGCCGATGTTGAGGCCAACATTGTCAAAGGCACGGGATACATCGATCTTGGAGGCAACGTCACAGCACCGTTACCGGTGCAATCGAGTGTCGCGGGCCCCCGCTTCGTGTGGTCACCGCCCCTCAACACCTTGTTCTTTGGGCAAGCTGAACCTACCCAAATTTTTTCCAACAATTCAGTCTCTTTATTGGGGCAAACTAGTTTTGATGGTTTGGCTATTTTGGGAAACAGTGGGAGTGGTGGAATTGCTCTAGGTCCCGCCTCTATATCGGGAAATTCTATAGCTATCGGCTCTCAGAGCGGAGCTTACGGATCTGCTTCGATTGGAATCGGCTCGGGATACGGAGATAATAACAACTACGGGGCAATCGCGATGGCTTGGGGTTCAATTGCGATCGGAACATGGAGTTCTTCTGCTAGCGGTTTCGGCCTAGCCATCGGTTCGCATGCAAATAGCTCCGGGGACTTTTCAACCTCTCTGGGTAACTATGTTTCGAGCATAGGATATGGTTCAACATCGCTAGGATTCTACGCCACAAGCATCGGAGACGCTTCGGTGGCTTTGGGCTTGTTTTCCGAAGCGATCAGCAACGAGTCCTTTTCAATAGGCGCCAACACGCAAACTCGGGCATTCGGATCACTCGCCCTCGGCCGCTTCAATCGGGGGAATAAGCGGAAAGACGGAACAACCGAGGTTGTTCCTTCAGTCTCACACCTGAGCGATCCAGCGCTTACCTTAGGAAATGGCACGGGAACCAGTGCTAGCCTGCGCAAAAATGCCTTCACCGTTTATCGCGACGGCGACGCCCACTTCGCGGGAAGCGTTCGAATGAAACCCGCCGGGGACATATCGATGGGGAGTTTCACCGCCGGTCCGTCACGGGTGCCCTGACTGAATTTCCCGACCGATGCGTCTGCCTGCCTCCCGTTTCTTCGCGGCGATTGTGCTCGGGACTTGCATGCCATGGGCGTCGGCTCTCGCTCAGGCTCCTGCTTGGTGGGCGTCACGGGGCGTGACCAACGGGCAGCCCGCCGACGATTACGCGGTGGCGAATATCGGCCAGCTCAAGCACATGGCGACCCAGGCCGCGGCCGAGCTGCAGTCCCGATTTGGGGGCTCCACGGTTGCCGCCAACGAAATCAGCAATCTCCTGGCCTCGTGGTCGGGCTCGAATCCCTCCGGCGACAACTACGCAGCGGTAAACATCGGCCAACTTAAGGCCGTCGCGAAGCTATTTTATGACCGGCTTGCCGAGCTGCGCTACCACGATCCGCTGGTGTTGGCGCCCGGTTCGATTTATCCTTGGACAGCCTCAACTTCCGATGACGACAATTACGCCTTGGCCAATCTCGGCCAATTGAAGTCCGTTTTCAGTTTCAACCCGGCCGTCGACAAGTTCAGGCCTGCCAAACCGGTCGCCCTGCGCGCCTACGGTTACGGGGTGTCGGTGGCGGGCGGGATTTCCTACCCCTATTTTGAGTTGGCTTGGAATCCGTCCACCGATCTCGGGGTCAACGGAGCGGCAGGCTCGATCGTCCGCTACTGGATCAGACGGTCAGGTGTGGATATTGGACCGACGGGCAATAGCGTGCCCTATGCGGCTATCAACAATCAGCTCGTTGCCAATGCGACCTATGCGATGACCGTCATGGCGGAAGATTCGAACGGAAACAAATCCGACTGGAGCGATCCTCTGAGTGCCACCGCAATTACCAGCCTCGCTACGCCGACAGCCAACGCGGCGACCAACGTCGGAACCACGGTTTTCACCGCCAACTGGTCGGCCGTAGCAAATGTTAGTTCGGCATATTTGCTCAGCGTTTCAACCGACAGTGCGTTCAGCAGTTTTGTTGAGCCCTATAGCGAGCTGGCCTCCGGAACGGGCACCAACCGCTTGGTCGAAGGCTTGTCGCCAAATACAACTTACTATTTCCGCATCCGAGCATTGGGCGGCACCATCTACAGCGCGTATTCCGACACGGTTTCCGTCAGAACCTCGACCGGTGGGGGAGATTTCACTCCTCCATCCGTGCCGACGAACCTGATGGCCAGCGGAATTACGGCGGACGGGTTTACTCTGTCTTGGTCCGCGTCCTCCGACAATGTCGGGGTCATTTATTACGAGATCCGCCGCGATTTGGTTTCAATCGGACCAATGCCAGCACCGTCGCTCAGCGCCTGGATCAACAACGGGATTTCCGCGAATACAACTTACCTCATGAGCGTGCGTGCGTTCGACGCAGCCGGTAACGGCTCAGCTTGGAGCAATGGCCGGAGCGTCACCACCGGCATGACGAATTCCGTGAGCCAGACAGTCGCGATTTCACCTCCTAATATCAACATTTCGGTGGGGCAATCGGCAACGTTCATGGCTTTGGGCGCACAAGGCGGAAACACCTATACTTGGGGCGGTGCCGCTTTCGGTTCTGGGCCGACCAAGACAGTTTTATTTGGTTCGACTGGCTCTTTCAGCGTGACCGTGTCGGCGTCGGCAGGAAGCGGTTTTTCACAGTCGAATACTGCCGTCGCGACGGTCAACGTCCACCCAGCTGCAACGAATCAGATCGTATCCCTATCGCCGGTAAACCCGACGATCATCGCCGGACAATCGGTTACATTCACTGCCAGTGGCGGACAACCCGGCAACGGTTATATTTGGGGCGGCTTTGCTCCGGGCTCCGGTTCAAGCAGGACTATTTCCTTTCCATCGGCAGGGAGTTACCCCGTGACTGTCTATGCGCCTGCCGGCGGCGGCTTCACGCAATCCAATATTGCGGAAGCTTTGGTGAACGTAAACTCGGCGGGTCAACCGCCGGTGATCATTGGTCCGCTTGTAGCTTTGGGCGCTGTGGGAACGGCAATCAGTTACACGATTCAAGTGGCACCCGAAGTTCTCTCGATCAGTGGCTATTTCGCCGCCGGTTTACCTGCCGGCCTAAGCTTAAATGCCAATACCGGGGTTATTTCAGGGGTCCCCGTCTATAGCGGGCGATTCAATATCACGATTTCGGCCGTAAACGCCGCAGGAACAGGCACGGCGGTGCTCGCCCTGAGGATTACCAGCACTCAAGACACGGACGGCGACGGGCTGCCGAGTGAGATGGAGATCGCGCTGGGCCTAGATCCCGACGACCCGAACGATGTTACTCCGGAGAACTTCCAAACTTACGTCTACGACCGAGCGGGACGTTTAAAGTCCGGCCCAGGAAGAGGCTACACCCACGATCACGAGGGGAATGCCAAGTAACTCCAAAACCATGATTTCTCATCTGCAAATTCGATGCGCTTCCCGGCGACGGCATTCGGAAAAGGTTCTTTGGTTCGTCGCGTTCGTATTTTTCGCAGCGACGGGCTCGGCCCAGACATCCAAGCAACTCGATCCCGCTGATGTGCCCTCGCAGATCGTGGATTGGACGCCGGGCAGCGCTTGGATGCAGACGTTCGAGAAGCGCGGGGAAAAGGCAACGGACAAGCCCGCTGAAAAAACTACTCCGGCTTATAGTCGGGACCAGATGAAGGTGCGGGCGCTCGCCGCGCGCAAAGAAAAGCGCACGAGTTCCACCTTCGAGCCATCCCCAAACGTCGCCTTTCGTGGTTCATTATTGGCGTTGGGGCGCGGTGAGCAATCGACCCCGTTGATTGAGGAAATTGCCTTCGGCCTCGACTACGATCCCCTTCGGATCTTCAATTGGGTTAGGACACAGGTGGAGTATTTCCCGTATTTTGGCCTGTGGCAGGGAGCACATGTCACCGCGCTTGAATTACAGGGCAATGATTACGACCAGTGCGTTCTGCTGGTTTCGTTGCTGAAGCAAGCCGGGGGCGTTACCGAAATTACCTACAAGCGCGGCAACATGACCTATTCAGAGGCCGAAATCTCCAGTTGGTTGAACTGGTCCGGCTTGGACCGCGTTTCGGGAAACTTTACGGCGTTCGGTATTTCAAATACATACTCGGGCAGTTCAATTAGTATGGATCGAGTAGTCGTGCAGGCGCGAATCGACGGGGTGCTCTACTTGCTTGACCCCGCCTTTAAGAAATCGACGCGCGCCGCCCCGGTCGCCGTTGCAACGGTCCATCCCGGGTATTCAGCTGCAGGTATCACCGCGACGGCCGGAGGAAGCATTCCGAGTGACGATCAGGTATCCGGCATCGCGGTTGACGGCTTTCAGAATTCTCTGGGCGATGCGTCGACAGCGTATGTGAGAAGTGCCGCGCTAAACTACGCCGGTCGCGACCCCCGTTCTTTGCTTGGTATTCCGGTTTTGGATGAATCCGACCTACCGGCCCTCCCGTCGCAACCTTCCCAGTCATTTTCTATTTCCGAGACATGGACTGAAATCCCCGACGACAAGTTGGCTAAGTTGCGCCTTACTTTTGGTTCGTGGACCACGGAGCTGAATTGGCCCGACTTGGCCGATGACAATCTGAACGTGCGTTTCGCCTCCGACGGTAGAGCGTCGCTTTACCGAAACGATGTCGTGATCGGCTCCGAGGCAGGGACATTTGCGGCAGGTAGTTTGTTGTCCATTCCGCTCGGAATGGTTTATCCGCAGCAGCCTTCCACCGTAACCCCTCTTGCTTCGTCCACCGCAGCTCCTCGCGCCGGGGTTTCATACATCCTTCCATCCTCGTTTGGGTCGAGGGGGCGACTAAAGCAGGCGATTCGTGTCCAGGCGGAAGCCGCCTCGGCGAATGTAGGCTCGGTCGATTCAAATATCAGGACGCTCGCCGTTCTGGGCCTGCAACGCGCCGTGCATTCGGACAACCTCATGGCCGTGATTGGAGCCCAAACCGAGAAAACGGTTTTTGATTTCGGTTCGGTTTGGTTTTACCATGCGCGGGGCTCTTCGTGGTGGGTCGACGGTCCGGCGTCTGTCACGCAGGTTCGTGGCATCCGCCCGAATTCCGTGGAATTCATGCCGGTTTTCGACGCAGTGATCGCGTTCGCTAGTGCGACCGAGCATCTCACTCTTGAACAGATGACTCCTTCGGCGGCGGCTTCAACGATGGCCGTGTTCGAGTCGGCGCTGCGCTCGGGGAAATCCATTCTTCGTCTTCGGCCCGAGAATTGGAACAGTATGATGGGATTGATTCAGGGTGGAACGAGCGGAGTGCTTCCCGGCGTTTATGAACACGTGGTGACCAATTCGAAGCGCGCGTTCGTGCCGAACCAGCTGGATATTCCGATTTACGGCGGTAGCGGGCTCACAGGAAAGGCGGCCTTGCACATGGCTCGATCTTTGCCGAGCCCCAACCAGAATTGGTGGCTGGCCGGCGGCCACTATATCTCGGGAAATTATCTCGGAGGCGGGACCAATAACGCGGGCAGTTCTCCCACGATTCTTGCCACCAACACCGCGAAGCAAAAAGCCGACGAAACCAAGGACGGCGCCTCGCAAACCACCGGGGCCGATCCCGTCGACTTGTTCACCGGAGCGTTTCTTTATGAAGCCCCCGGATTGAGCCTCGGCTCGGGCGCGGAGCCGGCCGGGCTGAATTTGAGGCATTTTTATTCGTCGTCCCAACGATTGCACGACACGGCCGGCGTGGCCCCCGGTTGGACGCATAGCTACGATTTGGTCATGCGCGTGCGCCATGCCAACGATGTCGATCTCCGCACGGCCACAGTCGCCGAGGTGGCACCGCTCATCGTCGCATCCCGCTACTTGCAGGATGTTATCACCGGCGATCCAACCGCCAAGGAGATCGCCCTGCGCGCCCTCACCGTCAACTGGGCCGCACGCCAGTTTCTCAATTCCAAGGCCACGGTCGCGCTGGGTGAGCGCCGAATGGAGTTTCACCGGCTCGCCGACGGCAGCTACATCCAGTCATCCAGTGTGCCGGCAACGTTGGCGAAGCAGAGCGACGGCTCCCACCTCTTGGAGTTCCGCAACAGCAACAAATTCTCCTTCCGTGCGTCCGATAGCCGCGCCACGAGCATCAAGGATACCTACAACAACGAACTCACCCTCACCTACAACGGCTCCAATCAACTATACCAAGTGCGCGATCGCTACTTTCGCACGCTCACCTTCAACTACTCGGGCGCAGCCCTCGTATCGGTGATGGACAGCACCGGGCGCACGGTGAACTACGTGCGCTCGCCCACCTTTGGCATCACGGGGCCCGATAGTGGCACGATGTCGTTTGAGTCCGATGCCGGCCGCATCACGCGCGTGATTGACGCGCGCAGCCGCACCGTCGTTTTCAATTATTACGACCAATTCCAGCGCGTGACTAAGCAGGAGCCTTTCGGCGATCCCGCTCGCACCACGCTCTTGGGCTACGCGCCTGGCCTCACTCGCGAGTCTGCGGCGGAGATCGCGACCTTGCGGCCCCAGTCTTGGACCAGTTTCGACCCAAAGGGCCGGCGCATCGCCTTCCTTGATGCGGTGGGAAATCGCCAGACTTGGGCCTACGACGGCATAGATCGAATGGTGAAGCACGTCACGCCCCGCGGCGGGATTAGCACCATGACTTACGATCCTTACCATGTGCTCGTCGGCCAAACAACTCCCGCCGGTTCCCGCACGATCATCCCCGACGCCCTCCATCGCCCTTCCTCGGTTAACGACCTTCTAGGTCAGGCGACGGTCTTCACCTACACGGCTCAGCATGCCGTCGAGACCATCACCGCCCCTGGCGGTCTCGTGACTCGCTCCACCTATGACGCAACCGGACGCCTCACCGGTATCCGGGCCCCCGCCGACACGACCTACACCATCTTTTCCAATTTCGACGCCTATGGTAATGCGCAGACCGTCACCCATCCCGACAGCCGCACTTCGACTTTTCTATTCAACGCTCGCGGAGATCTCACGCAAGCGATCGACCGGCGGTCGGTGAAGACCACTTACGAGTATAACAACCGCCGCCTCCGCACCAAAGCCCATCAATGGGAAGGCACGGTCGCCCGCACCACCGAAACGGCCTACGATGCCACCGGCGATGTGGACTACGTCCTCGATCCACTTGGGCGCAAGACCGACAGCGACTTCGACGCCCTCGGCCATCTCCTCACCGTCAAGGGCGGCGCGGGGCAGGTCACCGTGCTCACCAACACCTACGATGTGCGAAATCAACTCTGGCAGACCACCGATGCCAACAGCCACACCGCCGAACTTGGCTATGATGCCGCTGGCCGCATGGCTTGGGCGAAAGACGCTCGCGGTCACCGCACGGATTTCACTTACGACGCCGACGGAAATCGCACCGACTCCGTCTCGCCCCTGCTCAATGACGTGACTGACACCTTCGACCTCGCTGGCCGCCGCACCGGCTGGCAGGACCCCCTCGATGCGAACGTCATCTATGGCTACGATGCCAACGGTCGCATGACCTCGCTTCTTAACCGCCGGAGCCAGACGTTCTCTTGGACCTATAACGATGCGGCCCGCACCGCCACAGCGACCACGCCCACCGGCAAGATCACGAGCACGGCCCACAACACCCGCGGCCTCACCACGACTGTCACCGAACCCTCAACCCAAGTTACCAACCTCACCGCCTTCGACGCCGAGGGCCGGCCGACCGCGATGAACGACGGCGTCGGCTCGACCGCGATGACCTACTGGGAAAACGGCCTACTCAAGGAAACCACCGAGACCATCAACGGCACCGCGCGCACGATCTACCGAAGCTACGATGCACTCAATCGCCTTAACGAATACCGCGACGGCGAGGGCAGCACCCTCCGCTACACCTATCATCCCGACGGCCGGCTCTGGGAACTCACTTATCCCGACAATCGCAAGGTAACCTACGTTTACGACGACTTCGGTCGGTTGCGCACCGTCAGCGATTGGTCCAATCGCGTGACCACCTACACCTACGACAACGCCAGCCGCCTCACCCTCGTCGAGCGCCCCAACGGCACGACGCGGCACCTCGTCTACACCGCCGATGACCGCCTGGAGCGTATCACTGAAAAACGCGCCGACGGCTCCGTGCTCTGGTTCCAAGGTTTTACCCAAATCGATGCCGATGGTCGGATCACGCAACGGTTCTTGTCGCCCGCCCCGCAGGCCGTCACGGTCCCGGTCGATTCGATGAGCTTCGATGCCGACAATCGCGTGGACATGTTTAATGGCGGCACCGTCACGCACGACGACGACGGCAATATGACAACCGGTCCCGATGCCAACGGCACGTCCGCGAGCTACGGCTACGATGCCCGCAACCGGCTCATCACTCATGGCGGCAGCAACTATCGCTACAACGCCGACGGCCTCCGCGTGGAGATCACCGGCCCCGAAGCAGCCACCTTTGCCGTCGATCCCAACGCCGCGCTCACCCGCACGCTTTCGCGCACCAAAGGCGGCGTGACTACATATTACGTTTACGGTCTCGACCTCCTCTACGAAGAGACCGGCGGCGTCACCACGACCTATCATAGCGACCATCTCGGCAGCACCGTGGCGTTGACGGCGCAAGATGGCAACACGGTGACCGACCGCGTGGAATACGCGCCCTACGGCGCGATTACGCTGCGCACAGGTTCGACCGACACGCCCTTTCTCTGGCACGGCGCGCTCGGCGTCATGCGCGAAACCAACGGCCTATATTATATGCGCGCCCGGTTCTACAACCCGCGCCTCATGCGCTTCCTCAACGCCGACCCCATCGGCTTCGGCGGCGGGCTCAATCACTACGCCTTCTGCGGCAACAATCCGATCTCGTTTACCGACCCGTGGGGTTTGGAACGGAAGGCCGCGATGGAAGGCGGCATGATGGCGCGGTTTGTTGTGACCCCTAGGAGAACCGCAGGAGACATTGCCGACAGCGTTAGAGGTCGTGCCATTGGCGAATACTTGGCTATGAGCGCAGCCGTGTCAGATCCAGTGAGTATTGTCGTCGTTCCCGCAGCCACCGGCGTAAGTCAGGGTGCGGGGGTTTGGTTTGACCGCGTGATTCCGTTTTGGGATCCGTTCGCCGACTCCTTCCAATCTTATGATCCACTCGATCCGGATTTGCAGGCCAGTCAGTTCCTCGGGGCGATGGGACAAAACGCAACCACTCCCTGGGGGAGCCTTAGGGGCCTCGCTCAAGTGTCAATTTGGAGCAAGGGCACGGTTGTCGGAAAATGGTTCAGCCAAGGTCGATTTTGGCGAATCGGCGGCTCCGGTGGCGCCCAAATTCCAACACTCCGTATCGGGGCAGCACGCCCTCCTACGCCGTGGAATCATATCGATCTCAGGTTGTTTGGGAGGGGCCCATGAGCGTCCAGATCGCAAGTGACTTCAGGCTTAAGTTGGGGTTTCGGCGAGAGTTCTCTAGTCGTCGCAGCGGATTTATTTTTGTGGAAGGGGTGTATGGAGCTGCCGGCGCGGCTTCGGATGTTCCACCGCTTCAGATAGCCGACCATGTTCCTTGGTTGACCAATGTCGTTAACGCGCAGTCATCGACGTGCTTTTTCATCGTTGAGACAACCGATAGTGAGACGCTGGGTAGATTGGCCAAAATATCTCGCTCGTGCAGGACGATAGGAGCTTCCATAGGAGGCGTGATTGCTCCCTCAGCGGAAAAAATTGGTCAGTTCTGGGCGATACGTGCGGCGCTAGAAAAGCACACCCCGTGGAATGCGGAGTCTGTTTGGGGAATCGTAGGTTGTGCCCGCCCATTCGAGCCACCGCGCAAACGACTTTTGGGTCTGATGCAGACGCCGTGGCGCCTGGAGTGTATCCTTGGACAGACGGAAAGCTGGGATAGCATTTTTGTGCAGTGTGGGTGGTTCGCCTACGTAGGCGCTAGAGACACTGCGTTAAATCAAAGGCTCATCGCGGAGAGGTTTGGATTAGATTTAGTGGGAAAGCCAACAGCAGCCCACTGACGCTCGCCACAACGCGCAACGCCACCGCGGGGGGCGAGCCGAGGGGGTCAAACTATGGCGAGCCGAGGGGGTCAAACTATGCACTTTGCACTCGGTCTACTGCGGGGCGAGCCGAGGGGGTCAAACTATGCACTTTGCACTCGGTCTACTGCGGCGAGCCGACGGAGTCAAACTGTGCACTTTGCACTCGGCCTCCTGCGGAGCATCGAATTCCGCGCCCTTGAAAACCTTGGGAATCGTGGGAAATCCATTCTCCGTGGACCGCAGCTACGAGCCCAACCGCAATCTGCTCACGCGGATCGAAGCCAATTGGAGCACCGCGAGCCGCACGAAGTTTGATTACGCTTATGATGACCGCCGCCAGCACTCCAGCGTGGTTCAGTCGGGCGACGTTTACGCCGACTACGGCGACGCGATCCACCAGATTTTCAACTACAACCCCCGCAGCGAAGACACCTCCGCCTGCACTTACATGGGCGGGACGGCGACGTCGACCGCGCCGCTCTTCAAAGGCCGGCTGCACCCGTTCAGCGACCGATCTGGCGGCCCAAGCCTTGGCCTTGCCCAACCCAGTCACTTCGCCCAACACATTCCCCCATGCGCCCCTTCACCCCGCTGGTTCTGCTGCTGCTCGTTTTCACGTCGGTCCTCCGCTCCGCCGACGATTACAAACTCGGACCCGACTCGCTCCCTCAAGCCGACGTTCCCCGCGGCGAAATCCGCACCGGGAAGTTCACCGACAGTAAAATTTTCCCCGGCACTACCCGCGATTACTTCGTCTACGTGCCCAAACAATACGACCCGGCCACGCCCGCTTGCCTGATGGTGTTCTTCGACGGGGCCGGCTTCTTCAAGGCCGACGGCCAGTTCCGAATCGCCACCGTTTTCGACAACCTTATCGCTCGAAAAGAAATGCCCGTGATCATCGCGGTCGGCGTGAATCCCGGCACCATCGTTGCCACCGCGCCGGGCGCAAAAGACCGCAGCAACCGCAGCTTCGAATACGATTCCCTCGGCGACGCCAACGCCCGCTTCCTCCTCGAAGAACTGCTCCCTGCAGCCACCGCCGGCCTCAACCTCACGACCGATCCCGTCGGCCGCGCCACCGTGGGCAACAGCTCCGGCGGCATCGCAGCGTTCACCGTCGCCTGGGAGCGCCCCGACTCGTTTCGCAAAGTCGTCAGCCACATCGGCAGTTTCACCAACATCCGCGGCGGCTACGTTTACCCCGGCCTCATCCGCAAATCGAAACCCGCACCCAAGCCTCTCCGCATCTTCCTCCAGGATGGCAGCAACGACCTCGACAACCTCCACGGCAACTGGCCCCTCGCGAATCAGGACATGGCCGCCGCCCTGAAATTCGCCGGCTACGACCACACCTTCGTTTTCGGCACCGAGGGCCACAACGGCAAACACGGCGGCGCGATCTTCCCCGACACCCTCCGCTGGCTCTGGCGCGACTGGCCCAAGAACTGAAGGTCGCCCGGCGACCAAACGCTCAACGTTCAACGCTGAACGCATAACCCTCAAATCTCCCTCCAACCTTCGCCCCCGTAATTCTGTCCCTTAAACGTTCAACGTTGAACGTTAAAAGTTAAACGTTCCTCCCCGCTCCCCTTCCCCATGATCCCCCGCACCCTCACGGCCCTTTTCCTTCTCGCCGTTCTGCCGTCGACCGCCTCCGCCGCCGATGTGTTCAAGCCCACCGCCGATCACGCGTTAAACCCCGCCGTCCCCCAAGGCAAAGTCATCCCAATGCCCGCCTTGGAATCGAAGATTTTCCCCGGAATCGTCCGCGACTGGTGGATCTACGTCCCCGCCCAATACAAACCCGACGGCACCGCCGCCCTGATGGTGTTTCAGGACGGCAAAAACTTTCTCGACCTCAAGGCCACCTGGCGCACGCCCACCGTCTTCGACAATCTGATCGCGCGCGACGAGATGCCCGTGACCGTCGCCATCTTCATCAACCCCGGCAACGACCCCGCCAAGCCACCCGCCAAAAAAGGCGCCAACGCCAGCAATCGCAGCTTTGAATACGATTCCCTCGGCGACCGCTACGCCCGCTTTCTCATCGAGGAAATTTTGCCCGAGGTCGCGAAACAGTTCCCCTTCTCCGCCGATCCGGAAAAGCGTGCGATCTGCGGTTCCAGCAGCGGCGGGATTGCGGCTTTCACCGTCGCCTGGGAACGCCCCGACCAGTTTCGAAAGGTGCTCTCGGCCAACGGCAGTTTTGTAAACATCCGCGGCGGCGACGCCTATCCGTCCCTCATCCGTAAAACCGAGCGTAAACCTCTCCGCGTCTTCCAACAGGACACCGCCGGCGATCTCGACAACGCCGTCGGTCACTGGCCCATCGCCAACAAAAATCTTCACGCCGCCCTCCGCTACATGGGCTACGATTGCCACTTCGATTACGTCGAGGGCTACGGCCACAACGCTCTGCGCGGCGGCTCGATTTTCCCCGAAGCCCTCCGCTGGCTGTGGCGAAACGAAAAACCCGTCCCCACCATTGTGACCAAAGGCGATCTCGGCGGTGACCTGACGTTGCACCGCCTCCTGATCGACGGCGAAAACTGGCAGCTCGTCGTCGAGGGCTTGGGCAACGCCGATGCGGCCTGCACCGATGGCGCCGGCAATTTCTATTTCACCGACATCAAGAACCCCGGCGTCTTCAAGCTCGCACCCGACGGCACGACGATTCGCCTCAGCAACGAGTCGGCCAGCGGCCTCAAATTCGGCCCCGATGGCAAACTCTACGGCTGCCTCGGCGCAAAGAAACGGCTCTTCACCCTCGACCCCGCAACCGGCGCCATCGACATCCTGCTCGATGACATCCAGCCCAACGACTTCGTCGTCACCCGCCGCGGCCACATTTTCTTCACCGAGACCCAAAAGAAGCAGGTCACGTTTTTCGATCCCGCCACGAAGACCAAGCGCATCGCCGCAACCGATCTCGCCAACCCCAACGGCATCACGCTCTCGCCCGACGAGGGCACCCTCGCCGTCAGCGAACACGCCGGCGAGTTCGTCTGGACCTTCCGCGTCGCCGCCGACGGCACCCTCGACGCCAAGACGCCCTACATGAGCATGCGTCGCCCCATCGACCCCAAAGGTGAATTCAAGCACAACTCCCCGCCGCCCTATGTCACCGCCTCGCGCGGCGACGGCATGACCACCGACTCCCTCGGGCGAACCTACGTCACGACCGGTCTGGGCGTCCAAGTCTTCGACCCCACCGGGCGCCTCTGCGGTGTGCTCGCAAAACCACCGACGGAGAAAAACTCCTCCAGCTGCGTCCTCGCCGGCCCGAACCGTGATCTGCTCTACGTCACCCACGGCGACAAAATTTTCCGCCGCCGAGTCCTCGCCAAGGGCATCTTCCCCAGCCCTCGCTCACCATGACCCGTCCGCTGATTCTCATTTCCCTGCTTCTTCTGCTCCCGGTCTGTGCCCGCGCCGCCCAGCCGCCACTCCACCAGCTTGAGAAGCTCGGCAGAGGGGTGATCGCGCTCAAAGCCGAAGAGCGCAAAGTCACCGTCTCGTGGCGCCTGCTCGGCACCGAACCCACCGATCTCGCCTTCAATCTCTACCGCTCCGCCGGCGACGCCGCGCCGCAAAAGCTCAACGCCGCGCCCCTCACCGGCGCGACGTTCTTCACCGACACCACCTTCGACTCCGCCGTCGCCAACACCTACTCGGTTCGCCCCGTCATCGGGGGCAGCGAGCAACCCGCTTCGCCCCCGTCTTCGACCGCCTCCCTCCCCGCCGGCGCCCCGGTTCGCCCCTACCTCTCGATTCCCCTGCGCACGCCGGATCGCTACACCGCCAACGACACCTCCGTCGGGGATCTCGATGGCGACGGTGAATACGAGATCGTTGTCCACTTGACCGGACGCGCCCGCGACAACTCCCAAGCCGGCTTCACCGACGAACCGATTTTTCACGCCTACAAACTCGACGGCACCTTTCTATGGTCGATCAACCTCGGGAAGAACATCCGCGAGGGCGCCCACTACACCCAGTTCATGGTCTATGATCTCGACGGCGACGGCCGCGCCGAACTCGTCTGCAAAACCGCCGACGGCACCATCGACGGCACCGGCAAAGTGATCGGCGACCCAAAGGCCGACTGGCGCACGCAGGGCGAAGATCTTGTCCCTTCGCGCGACAAAACCGGCAGCGTCACCACGCCGGACGGTCGCCGCATGGCGTCCCGCACGGGCACCATTCTGGCCGGCCCCGAGTTTCTCACCGTGTTCGACGGCCCCACCGGCCGCGCCCTCGCGACCGTCGACTACGTCCCCGGTCGCGGCGATGTGAGCGCTTGGGGCGACGCCACCGGCAACCGCTCCGACCGCTTTCTCGCCTGCGTGGCCTACCTCGACGGTGTCCGCCCCAGCGTCATCATGTGCCGCGGCTACTACACCCGCGCCACCCTCGCGGCTTGGGATTGGCGCGACGGCAAGCTCACCCAACGCTGGTTTTTCGACAGCGACCAACACGGCCCGGCCGACCGCACCAACCCCTACCGCGGCCAGGGCAACCACAACCTCAGCGTCGCCGATGTCGATGGCGACGGCCGCGATGAGATCATCTACGGCGCCATGTGCATCAACTCCGACGGCACGCCCCGTTACTCCACCCGGCTCGGTCACGGCGACGCCCTTCACGTCTCCGACTTCGATCCCGCCCGCGCCGGCCTCGAAGTGTTCAGCATCCACGAGAATCCGCGCCATCCTCACGGCATGGAGTTACGCGACGCCTCCACCGGCGCCATGCTTTGGAGCAAGCCCGGCGGCACCGAGCCGTCGCCCGACGTCGGCCGCGGCGTCGCCTTCGACATCGACCCGCGCCACCCCGGAGCCGAGGCCTGGTCTTCCCTGCCCAACCTTTACAGCGCTCGCGGCGAAGTCATTTCCACCAAAAAACCCAACTCCACCAACTTCGCCGTCTGGTGGGACGGCGACCTCCTCCGCGAACTGCTCAACGGCAACACCGTTTCGAAATGGGACTGGCTTGCCGAGACCACCTCACCGCTCCTCGTCGCCACCGACTGCACCTCGAACAACAGCACCAAATCCACCCCCGCCCTCAGCGCCGACCTTTTTGGAGACTGGCGGGAAGAGGTCATCCTTCGCACCACCGACAACCGGGAATTGCGCATCTTCTCGACGACGATCCCCACGGCCCATCGCCTCCCGACGCTGATGCACGACCGGCAATATCGCCTCTCGATCGCTTGGCAAAACGTCGCCTACAACCAACCGCCCCACCCGAGTTTTTTCCTCGGCGAAGGCATGAAATTCCGGTCGCTCCCCTGACCCGATGCACCTCACGCACCTCGCCTGCACCGCCTGCGCCAAAGAACACGACGCCTCCGTTCCCCAGAACGTCTGCACCGCCTGCGGCAAGCCCCTCTTCGCTCACTACGACCTCGCCGCCGCCGCGCGAACCCTCTCCAAGGACTCCCTCCGCACCCGCGAGAAATCCCTGTGGCGCTACCGCGAGGTGCTCCCCGTCAAAAACGCCGCCGACATTGTGACCCTCGGCGAGGGCTGCACCCCCCTGCTTCCCGCCCCGCGCCTCGGCGCCAAGCACGGCCTCAGCCGCCTCTTCATCAAAGACGAAGCCCAAAATCCCACCGCCAGCTTCAAGGCCCGCGGCATGACCGCCGCCGTCTCGATGGCCAAACAGTTTGGCCTAAAAAACTCGCCGCTCCTTCCGCCGGCAACGCCGCCGGCGCCCTCGCCGCCTACGCCGCCCGCGCGGGCATGGAAGCCCACCTCTTCATGCCGAGAGACACCCCCAAGGCCAATATCATCGAGTGCGAGCAGATGGGCGCTTTCGTCACCCTCATCAACGGCCTCATCACCGACTGCGGCGCCGAGGTCGCGAAACGCAAAGTCGCCGAAGGCTGGTTCGACGTCTCCACGCTCAAAGAGCCCTACCGCGCCGAAGGAAAAAAGACCCTCGGCTACGAACTCGCCGAGCAACTCAACTGGACGCTCCCCGACGTGATCCTCTACCCCACCGGCGGCGGCACCGGCCTCGTCGGCATGTGGAAAGCCTTCGACGAGATGGAGCGGATGGGCTGGATCGGTTCAAAACGTCCCCGGATGTTCAGCGTCCAAGCCGAGGGCTGCCAGCCCATCGTCCGCGCGTTTCACGCCGGAGAAAAATTCGCCGCCGAGCACCTCGGCGCGCACACCCGCGCGTCCGGCCTGCGCGTGCCGAAAGCAATCGGCGATTTCATCATGCTCGACGCCCTGCGCAAATCCGGCGGCGGCGCCCTCGCGGTTTCCGACGACCAGATGATTTCCGGCACGAAAGAAGTCGGCTCGGCCGAAGGCATCTTCGTCGCACCCGAAGGCGCCGGCTGTTACGCCGCCCTCAAGATGCTCCT
>CALSBN010000057.1:0-23841 GCA_943373185.1 Opitutus sp. GAS368
CTCCGATGCCGCGCTCTACGATGTCGTGATCAGTAATTCCGTTGGCTCGGTCACCAGCGCCGCTGCCCTGTTGTCGGTTACGCCGGCGGCGCCCACCATCGCGGTCGCGCCCGTCGCGCAGACCGTTGCGCCCGGCGCTACGGCGACGCTCACCGTCGTCGCGAGCGGCACGGCGCCCTTCGTCTACCAATGGCGCCGGGGCGGCGTCGCGATCACCGGCAACGACAGCGCGACCACCGCCACGCTTACGCTTCCGGCCGCGACGACGGCCGACGCCGGCAGCTACGATGTCGTCATCACCAACGCCCTCGGCACCGTCACCAGCGCGCCATTTGCGCTCACCGTCGCGGTCGCCCCGCCGCCGGTGGTGGCGTGGGATTTCTCGGTGGCGGAGCCTGTCCGCGGGCTGCCTGCCGATGTCACCGGCGGCACGGTCGTGCAGCGCAACAACAACGGCACCACGCTCACGCTTACCACGGTTTCCGTTTCGAGCGGCTACGCGGGCGCGACCGGCACCTCCAATGCCGGCGCGGCCGCGCGCGTCGGCCCGCTGAATCTCGCCGAGGGTGGCTCCGCGTTTTTTGAATTTACCCTGACGCCCGCCGCCGGCCGTCAACTTGCGGTAAGCGGGATGAGTTTCGGGGCCCGCAGCACGGGCACCGGCCCGCAGGCCTACGCGTTGTTCGCGGTCAACGGCACGGCGGCACCGGTGCTCGTCGCGGCCGGTCCGCTCGCCAACAACAGCGCATGGACGCTGATAACACCCGCGCTGTTTCCCGTTGTGAGCTCCGTGGCCACACCGGTGACGTTCCGCCTTTATGGCTACGGCGGCGCGGGCAACGCCGGCACGAGCACCGCCAACTGGCGCATCGACGATCTCGCCGTCACGCTCACGACCGGGGTCGGTCTCACCGTGCCGAACTCCGCCGACTCGCGGCTTGCCAGCCTCGCTTCGCGCACGCGCACGGCCAACGGCGACCAGACCGCCATCGCCGGTTTCTCGATCGCCGGCACGGCCGCGAAGCCGGTGCTGATCCGTGCCGCCGGTCCTACGTTGGGCTCGCTCGGCGTGAACGGCGCGCTCACCGCGCCCCGGCTTGAGCTTTACCGTGGGAGCACGGTTATCGGCTCCAACGCAGGCTGGAGCACCGCGACGAATGCAACCGCCATCGCGGCGTCCGCGGGGAGCTCCGGCGCGTTCCCGTTTCCGACGGGCAGCGCGGATTCGGCGATTCTGACGACGCTTTCGCCCGGCGGCTACACGGTGTTCATGAGTGCGGGCACCGGTGCGGCCGGCGTCGGGCTCTTGGAAGTTTACGATCTGGCCGCGCCGGCCCCCGGAGCAAACCTGCCGAGCCTCGCAACTCGGGCGATTGCCGGACCGGGAGCAGATGCCCTGATTCTCGGCCTGACGATTGCCGGCCCGGCGCCGAAGCGCGTATTGATCCGGGGCGCCGGTCCCGCGCTCGCGCAGTTCAACCTTGGTGGTCTGCTCGCGCGGCCGCAGCTCACGCTGTTCTCTGGGCTCACGCCGGTGTTGCAAAACACGGGCTGGAGCACGTCGCCCGATGCGGCTGCGTTTGCCGCGGCGGCCGCGCAGGCGGGCGCGTTCGCCTTTGCTCCCGGCAGCGCGGACACCGCGATGATCGTGACGCTCGCGCCCGGTGCCTACACCGCGCAGGTCTCGGGCATCGGGGACACCACCGGCCTTGCGCTGGTTGAGGTTTACGAATTGCCGTGAAATCACGCCGGGTTCTTGCCGGGTTTCTGGGCATCGCCCTGCTTGTCGCGCTCGGGTTGTGGCTGCTGCGACCGCAGCAAACGCCGCCCGAGAACGACCGTGCGGCGGTGCAGCCGGTCGCCGGAGCGGCCGTGCCGGTGGCGGAGGAGTGGCGTGAGCGCCCGCCCGGACCGGACCGCGATGCGTCGCTGTTTGTGTATCTCAATGCGTTGCATCGGCGCGATCCCGAGGCCGCGCTGGCGCAGGCCCGCGATCGCGTGGGCACGCGCGAACAGGCGGCGGTTTACGGTCTGTTTTTTGACACCTTTGCGCGGGAGAATCCGACGCTCGCCGTCGCGCGACTGGCGGCAGTCCCGCCGGGTCCCGGGAGAGAGAATGCCCTGCGCGCGCTCGTCTCTGTCTGGCTGCGGGCCGATGCGCCGGCCGCGCTAGCGTGGGCGAAAAGCTTGCCCGACATCGACCGAGCACCGGCCATGGAAAGTGCATTGTTCGAACTCGCCCGGCGCGATCCGCTGCAGGTGATCGAGCTCGCGCAGCAGACGCTCTCGGGACCGGCGCTGGAGCGAACGCTTTTTCACGCGCTGCAACTGATGACCGCCGACGATCCGTCGGCCGCCGCGGGGCTGGTGCGGCTGCTGCCCGCCGGTGAAACTCAGACGCGCGCGGCCCTCGATGTGGCCCGCGGTCTCGCGGTGAAAGATCCCGCGGCGGCACTCGCCTTCGTCGGGCAACTCCCGGCCGGTTCGGCTCAAACCTTGGCTCTGAACAATGCGCTCACGAGCTGGGCGGCCACGGCTCCGGCCGCCGCCGGCCAGTATGTCGCCGGGCTTCCGGCCGGTCCGGCGCAAGACGCGGCCGCCGCGCACCTCGCGGCGCTGCTCGCGATCGATCCCGTGAACGCCTTGGCGTGGGCGAACGCGCTCGGCGCCGCGAGTGCGCGCGACGCGGCGTTGATCCGGATCGCTTCGACTTGGGCGCAGGCCGACGCGCCGGCCGCATCGCGCTGGGCGAGTGCGCAACCGCCGGGACCGACGATGACGACTGCACTCGGCGGCGCGTTGTCCTACTGGTTGCTGGTCGATGCGCCTGCCGTGCGGAATTTCGTGAGCGAGCTGCCGGCGTCGAGCCAACCCGCCGCCGCCGCATCGGTCGCGCCGCAACTCGCCCAGCGCGATCCCGCGGCCACGATCGCTTGGGCGCAGACGCTTGTCGCGCCGGCCGCCCGCGAGGCCGCCGTGACGGCGGCGTATTCGCGGTGGCTGGACAACGCCCCCGCCGCCGCCCGTGCGTGGTTGGCGACCGCAAATCTGTCGCCGGAACTCAGAGGCCGGCTCGGCTCGGTTTCTTCGGCTGGGCGGTAGCCGCCGATTTTCGACCGGCCGAATCCGAGCATCGCACGCCACGCCCCCGTTCGATTTTAATTAGTCGTTCACCGACTCTAAGCGGACGACCCGAATTTCTCGGACCGCGTGATCCGCCCGGAACGTGAGCAGCCACTCGCCTTCAATTAAGATCTCATTCGTGCGAGCTTGAGCATCCGATTCCTGCAGGTCGCCCAGTCGGAAGGGCGTGGATTTGAGCCGATCCAAGGCGGCCCCAATTCGCCTTTGATCCGCACGAGATGCGCCCACGAGCCGGTGTGTGGCTTCCTCGTGGAGCACGATTTCGTATGGAGACACGATTTAGGACAAATCCAGTTTTCCCTTCAGGTCTTCCCACGAAACTTTCCGTCCGGCGTCCATTTCTTGATCTAGGCGGCTGAGTTCGGCGCGATTGGCCTCACCGGTGGCCCGCAGACGACTTTTGAGAAATGCGAGGGCCTGCACCATTTCATCGTGGGGCCACTGCTCGATCTGCGGCTTAAGTTCGGTGAAGCTCATGCTGCGAAACTAGGCATTCGTTGGACCCGGGCAAGCATGGGTTCCGGTGCGGGATCGCGCCTCGCTCAGGGCCGCGGCTCTCACCTCGGAGGTGCCAGGCGCGACTCCAATTTTCGCGTTCTCCTTGAGCCGGAGACGTTGTTGGGAAAGCAAAAAAAGGACGGTGGCGAAACCTTTCCATCCTTGGATTCAATCGGTTAGCGAATGGTTCGCGTAGAACTTCATGCCGAGCGCAAGGCTTCAGCTTCGCGGCCGAGAGATATTCACGCCGCCCGCGAAGCGGCGACGACGACCGCCTATTCCGGTTGGCTGGACAACGCCCCCGCCGCCGCCCGTGCGTGGTTGGCCACAGCGACGCTCGCGCCGGAATTGCGCGCGCGGCTGGGCGAAGCCGGATCGCCGAATCGATAGCGCTCGGCCGGCGGAACGCGGAGTTACGGCGATTTTTTCGCTGCTTCGATTTCGGCGCGAAGAGAGCGTGCGCGGCTCTCGGCGCGCGCCACGGCATCGGGCCGCAATTCCGCCTTCAGCAAGTTGCTGCGGCGAGCCGCTTCATGGTGGCCGAGATTTGCCGCGACCATGAACCAAGCGAGCGCCTCGACCGGATCTTTTGGCACGCCGTCGCCCCGGGCATACATCAGGCCGAGCAAGTCTTGGGCGTTCGTCAGACCCTGTTTGGCGGCGCGTTGGCACCAGAGGGCGGCTTGCGGCAAATCGGGCCGGGCGCCGTCGCCGTTCAGCAAAAACAGAGAGAGATTGAATTGCGCATCGGCGAGACCCTGTTCCGCCGCGCGTCGAAACCAACCGGCGGCTTGGATCGGGTCGCGGCTTAGGCCGAGCTCACCGTTGACGAGATGGAGGCCGAGGCGATTTTGGGCGTCCGGGTTTTGGTAGTGAGCTTGGATCCGAGTGACCGCGATTTCCGACTCGGCGCGGACGATTTCTTTGCGCTCGTTCAGGAAGATCATCGGGAGGTAATCACCCTCATACTCTCTGCGCCAAAAATTTCGCGTGGTCCGATAGGTTTCCAGATCGGTGAATCGATACCGGTAAGTCGCCATGCGGATCATCTGCGGCGGCTGATCAGGAAACGGATTCTGTTGGAAAAGCCGGATGATCTCGGCGTTCTGGGCCAGCAGGTGGCCGGCTACAATTGCGTAGATCGAGTGGGGCTCGGGACGGGTCGCGAGCACGATCTGAAGCGTGCCCTCAAAGCGGGGAAAGTGCGGGGCGATAAAACCGCTCATCCGATCCAATTGCTGGGGATAGTGGAAAAACTCGTAGGGTCGCCATGTCCGCCCGCCATCATTGGAGCCGACAAACTCGGTGACGCGATGCACGGGATCGATGTGGGCATAGAGTTTGAAAGCGTTGCTGCTGCCATGGGTGAGAAGAACGGGCGGGACGCTCTCCTTGTCCCAATAAACCGCGATGGAGAGCGCGAAGTGCGCCCAAAGTCCGGCGGCGAACGTGATTTTCTTCCAACCGATACCGGTGGCGGCGGGCGTGGGTGCGGCCGGACCGGGCAGGGACCAAGCGGGTAGACGCCGGCGAAGAAGTCCGGTGGCCCGGGCCAGCATTTGATCGTCGAGCAACAGCAGGCCGAGCCCGATCGCAGCGGTGTTGAGCCAACCGTAATTGCAGTTGAGTTGGATGCCGGCCTGAAGTGCGGTCCAACTTACGAGCGCGAGCCAACGCCCCTTCCGACCGCCAAAGACTGCGAGCAACGGTGCGACGATTTCCGCTGCAAACGTGAGCACCCATTCGACGACGTGCCAGGCGTGGGGCAGGTGATGGTTGAAGTAGCCGGCGATGGTGGGGCTTGGAGCCGATTCGTAGAGCACGTCCATGGCCGTGAAATTCAACCAGTGCGGATCGCCGTAGATGAGTTTGGCGAGCCCGGGTCCGAACATGACCCTGAGCAACAGCCAGCGCATCATGAACAGGGCAAGGGGCGACGGCGGTGAGGCTCCACCCAACCCGGGGCGAAAGCCGGCGGGCGCAAAAGGAATACACAACAACGCAACCTCGAGCATCAGCCAGTCCAACTGCGGTTCGGAGAAAATCATCCATACGCGGGCGAACGAAAGCAGCGCCAGCCAACAGAAAAAAAGTGCGAGTCGCGGACAAAGGTTCAGCACGAGGGCCACGGCAGCCAGCAGGCCGCCCCACTCGACGGCTTCGATCATGGCCGGATCGGCATTGATCCAAAACAGACTTGGGCGATGGAGCACGGTATCGAGCACACCGGTATGTTCGGCGCGGGCTTGTTCCAGCAGCCGGGGCAGAGGCAGTAATCCTTTTGGCCCGATGAGCGCGCCGCTCTCCGCGATGATCCCTGAAAAAATGACGACGAAAACGATCCCCACCGCCCGCAACATCGCCCAGCGCGGCCAGAGGTAGCTGGCACCCGGCGCAAGACCGGAAAAATCCCTGATGGCATGCCATCCGGCCGACAACGGCCCGAGCGATCTCCCGTGGTTGCTCATGCGAACCGAGAGGCGAAGCAGGGAGGGGACAAGATCATGTGGGGGGCGTCGCTCGACGGAGCCAATCTACGATCCAAGAAAAATTCGCGTCAATGGTTCGGACCGGAGGTTCGGAAAATCCGGGCACAAAAAAGCGGAGCCCGGTGAAGGGCTCCGCCGAAGGAGCGATCAGATCCCAACGGGACCTGAAACCTTAGAACGACAGGGTGGTCCGGAAGATGAAGTTGCGCGCGGGTGAGAGCGCGAACGAGCCTTCGGAGTATTTCTTGTCGGTGAGGTTGTAGATACCGAGAGTGCTGTTGAACTTATAGCCGAACACTTCCCAAGGCATGCCGACCGTCGCATCGAACACGAGGTAGTCACCGGCTTGATAGCCGTTGGTCAACGGATTCCAGTCGACCGAACGGGAAACCACCGTCTCGGAAGAGTAGCGCACACCGAGACCGACGTTGAGGCCGCGGGCCATACCGTTCACTACGCCATCAACAAACGTGTATTTGTTGAAGACGTTGAAGCGGAACTCGGGGACGTTCTCGATGCGGGCCTTGTAGTAGATGTCGGATGCAACCTTGGCGGCCGGAGTGAAGGCGTTGTAAGCCGCCGTGCCGGGTGCGGCGCGGGTCTTGTCATACACGGTCTTGGCGGTCCACAGCCAAGAGCCGTTGATGACGGCTTGGTAGTTGCGCACCGGGGTCCAAATGACCTCGGCTTCGGTGCCTTCGACGCGGTTCATGAGATCGGTCGTGCGCCAGCGCAGAAGACGGGTGTTGCGATAAGGCGAGCCGACCGGGAAGAGGGTTGTGCTGAAGTTGAGCGGCTCTTCGAGATTCGACTGCTTGGCGCCGTCGTCCAACATCTGGTTTTCGCGCTCGCCGCGGAAGAAGGAGACGGTGCCGACAATGCGACCGTCTTGTCTCGAATATTTGGCGCCGAATTCCCAATTCATGCCCTGCTCGTTTTGGATCAGGTTATAAACGCCGCGTCCGGAGAGGATTTGTTGGAACTGAGCGAGGGACGTAATGGTTTGGCCCAGATATTGGAACGAGGCACCGGGAGTGCCCCCGGCTCCGAACGCGCGGGCTTCGTTATACCAAAGCACTTCATCGCCCACGAACAGACCGCCGACGCGGCCGGAGTTGAACTTGAAGGTCTTGGAGTTCGAAGCGTAGATGCTGAGCTCGGGAGTGAGCGCGAAGGACAGACCGCCCATCCACGAATCACCCTTTTGGTCCTGCGGCAGGCCGCGCTGGTAGCTGATGGAGTGGCCCCACTCGTTCTCAGGATAGAGGTCCGGGCGGAGGTGCATGTCCGGGAAGTAAATATACCACGGATAATTGTTCGATTGGAACTGACCGCGGGCCCATTGCTTTTCCTCGCGATAGCCGGCGAGCAACGTCAGCCGATCTTTGAACATCGTGGCTTGGTAGTTGATGTAAGCCGACATTTGCTTGGTCTTGTAGCCGTCGAGGGCGTTACGGTCCTCTTGGTGATACGCAGTGATGTCGGGATAGATTTCCGCGCCAGGATCGAAGTTGGAGAAGATTTGGCGAACGGGTTTGATTGATCCGTCGCGTTGACGGATGACTTGGTTAACCGGAACGGCACCCGCGTTGTAAATCGTGCGATTCGTGCCGGCATAATCCGGGTTGGACGTCGGGTTGGTCGCGCCTGGAAGGAAGGACCAAATCGAGTCTGTGACGGTTTGCCCACCGAGGAACTGTTGGTAGGGGCTGATCTTTTGGACGCCCAGCAGGAACTTGCTCTTCACGCCTAGGAAATCGAACTTCATCACGGCGTCGACGTTGTGCGTCTGGCCGTAGCGATAGTAGCCGGAAAGATTGCCGACGCCGACGTTCCAGTTGGTGCCGTTGGCATAAGGCGTGGTGAGCGCGCCGCCTTGGCCGACGGTGTAATTTTCCGACTTCTCGTTGAAGAAGTTATAACGGACGTCTAGCCAACTGAACGGGCTGAGGTCAACAGTCACCGAGAGATTCTCGATCGCGTTGTTGAAGACGGCGCCGCGGCTGGTGTAGTTGAACGCTTCGTCCTTAAAGCGATTGCCGTTTCGGTCCGTGATGTAGGCGCCGCGCTCTACGCTTGTATATGCCGGCAGGGTCCAATCGCTGGTCGCGATACGCTTGTTGTTGATGTAGGTCGCGTAAGCGAGCGAGGGGGTCGCGGTATTCTGAATTACGTTGGCGGTCAGGAGATTGCCTGCATTGGCCACGATCGTGTTGGACAGGGTGGCGGTGGAGGATCCGAACCGTCCGGTGCGGGCGGCCTCGTTCCAGCCGGCGAAATCACTCCAGATCCAGTCATAGTCATTCAGCATGAAGCGTTCGCGGGTGAATTCGCCTTCGGCCGTGATCTTGACCTTGCCGCTCTCGAATGGGACGAGCGCAATCGAGGGATTTACGCTGTAATTGCGGCGGAATTCAAAGCGACGTTCGCCTTGGGTGTCTTCCCACACGCCGAGCACGCGGAGGGCGAGCTTGTCGCTGGCGGCCACGTTTTGATCGAGCACGACTTTCTGGCCCGAGTTGTCATTGAGCGTCATCGTGATCGACCCCTGGGTGCGATTGAACTGGGGCAGCTTGCTGATGTAGTTGATGACACCACCGGGGTAACCTTGGCCGAAAAAGACGGCGGCAGGTCCCTTGATGACCTCAACGCGCTCGACGGTATCGAGGTTGTAGGAGGTGTAGCGGAAAATGCCGTTACGCATGAGGCTGTTCACCACGAAACCGCGCATCGTGAAGGTGCCTTGCGGTGTGGCGGAGTTGGCCGGAATTCGCATCGCGAAGCGGGTATCACCGGACGCCGCTGCGGTGTAGCGGAACAAGTCGGTGAGCGACTGGGCGTTGGTGTCGTTTAGGAACTCGCGCGAGATAACCGATACGTTCATCGGGATCTTTTGGATCTCCATGCCGATCTTCGTTGCGGTCGCGGCGTTGGTCTTGAGGTAACCGTAGTCTTTGTCGGTTTTGACCTCGAACGCGCTCAGAACCTGCACGCCTTCATCCGCTTTCAGCGGGGTCCGGGCGGCCGGAGCTACGGGGCCGGCCGACGGGGTGGCGGCGGGAGCTGCCGGCGCTGCGGCCGGGGCACCCTCGAGGGCGGCAAGGCGTTTGCGCAGGGCGGCGTTTTCTTCCTGCAGTTTTCTCAAGGCGTCGCTGTCGGCGGCGTAGCCCATCGGGGCCGACATCGCCATCAACGCGGCCAAACAGGAAGCCAAGTATTTCTTGGTCCTGGGCGATCCGGTGCTGGTATCTGGTTTCATCGTATATGTTGGGGGTTGGTTATTTTCCGGTCTTCGGCGAGGGTTGAGTCGCGCCAACTACCGGCAAAAAGTGGGGGTGATCGAATCAGGCAATCATCTGGTTGGCCTGGCTCGCCGGGAGGACGAGGGTGGGGGCGACGCAGACTCCGATGCGGCCCAAGGTCTTTGGGTTGTCGATGCGCCAGACCAAGTGATCGACAACTTTCCGCACCAAGGTGGTGAGGTTGATGTCGAGCGCCGGGGGCAGGTGGTCCAGATTGTGGTAAATGACCGGATTCAGGTTGCCCAAAATCGCCTCAAAATCCCGGTCCGATTTCAGGCCGGCGAGGCGCATCGAACGGAAGAGCGAGCCGCAAAAGTGATCGACGGGCACGTAAACCCCCGTCGGGCGCGGCGAAAGTTGGCAAAACCGCTTGGCCAGCGCGTCGCTCTCGTCGTGCACGGGCACGATCTCGAGGAAATTCACGGGTTTGGTTTTTCCGAGGATGCTGTGCACCGTGAGGCCGAGAGACTTTGCTTGGTCGACGAATGCGGTCACGCGTTGGCTGACGGCGCTGTAGCCGGGATCGGCCGCGATGACGGCGACGGATTTGTGGGCGTGCTGGTGAAGATAGTTGGCGGCCATGCGACCGTTGGCGTCGTTGTCCGGCTCGACGTAGTCCCCGGGGAATGACAGCGAACGCCGGGTCATGAACCAGACGTGCGGGAGGTCGCCGAGCTTGGCCATGCAGGCGGCGGACGGCTCCATGCCTTGGATAATCACGCCGTCGACCAAGCGCTCAGCCAGCGCGCGGGGCAAATCGTCCGGCGTGTCGGTGAAGAGCACGCTGACCTCGAGCCGCTGGCGGTCGTTGGAGTGTTGGGTTTGGAGCAGTTGGTCTTGGAACCAATTGAAACTGGAATTTTTCTTCGCGCCGACGAACCAGACCGCGATATTCTTCGGGGTCGCCAAACGGGACTTCGGCCCGCGTCGGCGATGAAGCGGCGTGGGCACATAGTCGGCTGCGGACATGACGGAGCGGACGCGTTCCAGCCGGTCGGCCGCGACGAGGTGCGGCTGGTTGATGACGCGGGAGACGGTGGCGGGCGACACTTTCGCCTTCCGAGCGATGTCGGCGATGAGCAGAGGGGGCATGCGGGGTTATCTGAAAGTTTCAGAATGAATAGGCTGAATGGCCATGCGGGGGTCAAGGGTTTTTGTCAGGGAGCCGTGACGGTGCATGAAGGCGAAAACGGCGGGGCGTAGGTCTCATAAACTAGGCGTGCGCTTCAGCGCACGGCTCCACGCCCTCGCGAAAGCGCCGCGGGCCGCGATGGCGTCGGGCCACGGGTGCGGATTCGTGCTCACATGGTAGCCGTGTGTGCAGCCTAACTCGGGGCAGGTCCAAAGGGTGTTGCCGGGCCGGGGGCCGCGCAGCCACAGGGCGAAGAGGTCCTCGACAAACGCGATGTAGTCCTCGAATTCCGGCGTGAATTTCCCCCGTCCGTTGGTCACGGGAACTTGGCAATGTTGGCTGTTAAAGGGCCGGAGGTGGAACATCTGGGAGTGCTGAATCGACTCCGGCCAAGCCAGCAGGCGCGCCGAGTAGTCTTTTGGCATGACGTGCTTCGAAACCGCGAAGTGGGAGTGATCCCAAGTGACGGGCATAATCTGGCGCGTGGCCCGGCGGTAGAGCCGGGCGATCTCGGTGAATTTTTCGGGAGTTTCCGTGGCGGTGTCGCGGTGGACTTCGATGTGCACGCCCAGGCCGAGTGATCGGGAGAGCTTGATCAACTTCACGGCCATCGCCGCGGCTTTGGCCGGTGGCGTATCATGGTTGAGCAACTGGATGTTAATGAAGTGAACGCCGAGGTCGCGTTGGGCCTCGAGTCGCGGCCGCGCGACGTTGAGATCGCTGCAATCGAAGCCGCTCATGAGCACAAGCCCGCGGCGCTCGGCCCCGGCCTTGAGCTCGGGGGACACGTAGGCGCAAACCCCGTCAAAGCCGGCGCCCTTGATCGCATCCAGCTTTTGGTCCAAGGTCCATTCCCTGCGCTGGGAGGGCCAATCGTGCATCGACCACGGGGAGGCGCATTGAATGAGACGCGGAGCGGGTGGGGAGAAGGAAAGCTTCTTCATGAAATTTCACGGAAAATACTGATTGAAATCTGAAAATTGACGAGAAGATTCTGGATTCGGTCTAGCGCCGCTGCGATTGCTCTGGTGGATCCATCGCCTCATTAAGTGTGAGGCCAGCCCGAGCCCGAGGCGTCCTTGGACCCACCCACCGACCCCGTTGAATTCCCCAAAAAAACCCTTTGTCGATTCTGCTGTTTGGATTTGGTCCGCCGAGGGCTCTCACGGGGTGCCGGCGCGAGATGCCTCCTCGCCATCGCACTATCAGGTCCGAATGTTTCGGCGCAGCTTCGAGGTCGCGGATCCTGCCTCGGTGACGTTGGAAGTCTCGGTTTCGGGCGACAGTCGCTATCTGTTTTTCTGCAACGGGGCCCTCATCGGGCGCGGCCCGGCGAAGGGCGATGTGAACCACCATTTCTTCGAGACCTTCGATCTCGCGCCCCAGCTTCGTCCCGGCCGCAACGTCTTGTCTGCGCTCGTGCTCGACATGTCGCACGTCGCGCATCGGCCGGCATTGCTCGGGGCCCCGTGCTCGGTGATGACCTATACGGGAGGTTTCGTTTTGGAAGGAGCGGTGCGAAATCGGACCGGAGCCGAGGTCGTGGATCTGCGCACCGATGCGAATTGGCGGGTGGCGGTGGATACGGCGCATCGGTTTCAAAATGAGAACACGACCTTCGAGGGGTATCTCGGCTATTTTGAGCATCGGGTATCGGCGTTGATCCCGCCGGGTTGGAATCTCCCCGACTTTGACGACTCGGCGTGGTCGCCCGCCCACGTGTTGTTCAAGGCCGAATTGCTCGAGAATCGCCGCGATCCCACCAGTCCCTACGGCCTCATTCCCCGGATGATTCCGCCGCTGGCCGAGGAAGAAATCGAGCGGTTTTCAGATGTCTTTGTGCCCGGGGGCAAAGATGCACCCGCCGGTTGGGCCGGTGTGGTCGCAGGCGATTCCACGGTGACGCTCGCGGCCGGCACCGAAGTGGAAGTGATCCTCGATCATGCGAAACTGACCTCGGCTTTTCCCCAATTGGCGGTGGCGGGTGGAGCGGGCGCGACGGTGCGGTTGATCTATGCCGAAGCGCTGCGTCTGCCGTGGGAGACGCCCGGCGCGCTTTTGTTTGGACGCAAGCAGTCGCTCGCCAACCTCGCGTCGCATTTCGCCGACGAGAATACCGGCTGGACCTTCGACCGGCGCGGAAAAATTACTGGTTGGTGCGACGTATGGGAACCCGCCGGCCACGGAACGGCAACGGCGCCCGAGGTGTTTGAGCCGCTGCATTGGCGGGCCTACCGCTACGTCGGCCTCCGCATCAAGGTCGGCTCGGTGCCCCTCGTGATTCACGGGGTCAGCCAGCGTTTCACGATCTATCCTTATCACGTTGCGGCAACCTTCGTTTCTTCCGATGCGCGCCTTGATCGCATATGGACGGCGAGCATCGAAACGATGCGGCTCTGCTCGCACGAGACGTTCGAGGACTGCCCGCATTACGAGCAGATGCAGTATGCGGGCGACACGATGATCACGTCGAAGATCGCGATGCTCGCGACCGCCGACTATCGGTTGAGCCGGCAGGCGCTCTATCACTTTGACTGGTCGCGGCTCTCCGACGGGCTCACCCAAAGTCGTTATCCGTCCCGGCTCGTGCAGATCATTCCGACGTGGTCGCTGCATTGGATTACGAATCTCCGCGATTACTTTCTCTGCTCCGGCGATGCCGCGACGGTGCGTGATATGCTGCCCGGAGTGCGGGCCGTGCTTGATTGGTATCGGCGGCATACCGATGCCACGGGCCTGCCGGCGAAACTTCCGTTCTGGAACATCACCGATTGGTGCCCGTGGTGGCCCCGTGGCGTCGTGCCCGGCGCCGATTCCGGTCCGACCACGATCCTGAGCGCGCAATACATCCAGGGCCTTGCCGATGTCGCCGAACTTCTCCGGCAACTTGGCGACACGCCGCGTCACGCCGCCGAAATTGCCGCTCTCGAGGACGAGGCCGCGCGCCTTCGGGTCGCGCTGCACGCGCTCACGTGGAGCGAGACCGAGGGGCTGTATTTCGACCGCCCCGGCGGGCCCGAAGTCTCCCAATGCGGCAATGCCTGGGCGATCATCGCCGGCGTCGCCGGCCCCCGGGAGACCGCGCGTATCTTTGAGCGATTCCCGCTCGATGCGAAACTCGCGCCGGGTTCGTTTTTCTGCTGGCACTTCATCTTCACGGCGCTTGCGCGCGCGGGACATTACGACCGGATGCCGGCTTATCTCGGCCCCTGGCACGAGTCGCTCGACTGCGGACTCACGACCTTCGTCGAGGAGAACTCCTACTGGCGCTCGCTCTGCCACGCGTGGTCCGCGCACCCCGCGCTCGAATTTCTGCAACGCATCCTCGGCGTCGTGCCGACGGCGCCCGGATTCGCCCGCGTGACCATCGCGCCGCATCGCTGCGGGCTGACCCACGCGACCGGCCGGGTGTGCACGCCGCGGGGACCGATCGACGTGGCGTGGCGCGTGGCCGAAGGCGCGTTCGCCCTCGAGATCACCGCTCCGGTCGGGCTCGACGTCACGGTGGTCGCGCCCGACGGCGCGTCGACGGCGCGGCGGTTCCTCGGCGGAGCGTTCGCGGAAAAGTTCCCGCTCTTGCCCGCCCGCGCATGACGCTCCGCCTCGAACACGCCGCCGGTTCCGCCGTCACCGTTTTTGCGGGCGAGGCCGTTTTGCTCCGCTACGTTTACGTGCCGACGACGCCGGCCGACGAATCGCCGCGGCCCTACGCTCATCCGGTCAACACGTTGGCGGGCGACACCCTCACCAATTTCCGGCCCAACGACCATCCCTGGCACCACGCGCTCAGCTTCACGCTGAACCAAGTCTCGGGCGCGAATTTTTGGGGCGGCCCGACCTGCCGTCGCGACGAGGGATACAAATGGCGCGACGATCACGGCTCGCAGCATCACGTCGCCTGGACCGCGCTTGAGGCGGCCGGGGAGACCGCCGCGCTCAGTCATTCGCTGGAGTGGAAACGGCTCGGCGAAACGCTTTTTCGCGAGGAGCGCGCGTTGCAGATCGCCGTCGCGGCCGATCCCGCCGCGGCAACGTGGTCGCTGCGTTGGCGCAGTCATTTGGTCAACGTCAGCGGCCGCGCGCTCACGCTCGGCAACCCGCACTCCCATGGCGGGATGGTCGGCTCGCACTATAACGGTCTGCAGTTTCGCGGGGCGCGCGAGTTGCTGGACGATCACCTCGATCCCACGATCAAACTGGTCGCCGAGGGCGGGCTGGAAGGCGTGACCGCGGTGCACGGGGCCTCGGCCCGCTGGATGGAATGGCACGGCCAGCTCGACGGCTCTTTGCGCCGCGTGCGCATTCGCTTCGAGAACAACTCCGGCCCGTTGACGTGGTTCGTGCGGCGCAATTATCCCTTGGCGGCCTTCCCTTTGCAGGCCGCGTCGGATCTCGTGCTCGCGCCCGGCGCCGAACTGCTCGCCGATCACACCCTCACTTTTCAATCGCTCCCATGAAACTCGACCGCCGCCAATTTCTCCAAGGCATGGGCGGCAGCGCGGCGGGCGCGTTGATCGCCGGATCCACCGCCCGAGCGGCGACCGCCGGCCCGGCGGCGTTGCCCGTTTTTTCCCCGTCGGCTCCGGCTGATTACTGGCGGGCTGTGCGCGCGCAATTTCCGCTGCAGGACGATCCGGTTTACCTCAACTGCGGCGGACTCGGACCGGCGTCGCAACGCGTGCTCGACGCGGTGTTTTCGACGATGCTCAAGCTGCAGCAGCATTCCGAGACCGGTTACAGCCTGATCCAGCCGGCGCGGGAGATCGTCGCACCGTTTGTCGGCGCCGAGCCGCGCGAACTCTGCTTTACGCGCAACGCCACCGAGGGCAACGCCCTCATCGCCGCCGGTCTGCGCCTGCGCGACGGCGACGAGGTGATCTTCGAGTCGCACGCGCATCCGGGCGGTTCGTTCCCGTGGTTTAACCAGACCAAGGAACGCGGCGTGGCGGTGAAGCTTTTCGAACCCAGCCCCGTTTCCGCCGAGGAAAATCTCGCGCGCATCCGGGCGCTTGTGACGCCGCGGACGAAGGTCATCCAAGTGAGCCACATCACCTGCACCGACGGCCTCGTGCTGCCCGTGCGGGCGATCGCCGAATTCGCCGCCGCGCGCGGTATCTGGTTTCACGTCGATGGCGCGCAGGCGGTCGGCATGATTCCGGTCAACCTCGGTGCGCTCGGTTGCGACTCTTACGCTTTCTGCGGCCACAAATGGCTGGGCGGGCCCCACGAGTCGGGCGCGGTGTTCATCCGCCACGCGCGTCTCGATGCGGTGGCGGTCACGGGCATCGGCGCGCATTCCGGTGATCTGCCGTTTTTGCCGGGCGAAATCCGCTACGTCGACGGGGCCGCGCGCCACGAATACGGCACCCGCAATGCCGGACTGATCGTCGCTCTCGCCGAGGCCGTGCGCTTTCAGCAGGAGATCGGTGTGGAGCGCATCGCCGCCTACGGCCGCGATCTGGCGACCTACCTTCACACGGAGTTCTCGAAGATTTCCGGACTCGTCGTGCTCACGTCCGCCCGGCCCGAGCTGCGGGCGTCGATGGTCACGATCAGCCATCCCCGGGCCACGGCCGGCGAATTTTTCTCCTACCTCGTCAAAAAGCACCGGCTGCGTTGCCGGCCGGTGACCGAGCAGAAACTCAACGCCGTGCGGATCTCGACGCACGTCTTCAACTCGCCGGCCGAGTGCGAGCGGGTCGTCGCCGGCGTCCAAGCGGCGATGCGCGATCTCTGATCGCCGCCATCATGAGCCGCCGTCGTTTCCCGCTCAACGCGCCGTCATGGCGTCGCGATTTCCGCAATCAACTCGATCTCCACCGGAGCGCCCGCCGGGAGGGCGTTGACTCCGACCGCGGCGCGCGCGTGCCGGCCTTTTTCACCGAAGACGGCGACCAACAAATCCGAAGCGCCGTTGATCACCTTGGGCTGCGCGGTGAAGTCGTCGGTGCAGTTCACGAAGCCCGTGAGCTTCACGATGCGTTTCACTTTCGCGAGATCACCGACCTCGGCCTTGAGCGCGGCGATCAGTTGCAACGCGCAGGTGCGGGCGGCGTCGGCGCCTTGGGCCTCGGTGAAGTCGCGGCCGACCTTACCGGCGAGAAATTTGCCGTCGGCGCCGCGGGCGATCTGGCCGGCGAGAAACACGAGGTTTCCGCTGCGCACAGCCGGCACGTAGTTGGCGATCACGGGCGGGACCGAGGGCAGGGCGAGGCCGAGCGCCGCGAGTTTGGCTTCGGGCGATGGGTGCGTTTCGGCGGCGCCGGCAGTCAGCGACAAGGCGGCTCCGATGCAGAACAGGCGAAGGGCGAGGTAAGGATTCATGCGGCGAATGTGCCGTTCCGCGGCGGGCAGGCGAGCCGACTCTCTTTATGCAGACCTTGAAATTGAAGTTATTTTTCGCGGCGTTGCTCGCGGCCCTCGGGGTCCACACGACGCTCGGGGCGGCCGCGCCGAAGCACGATTTGTATCTGTGCGTGTTGCTTAGCGGGCAGGGCCAAGTCATGGGCGGTCGTGCTCCGGCGCTGAGCGGCGTCTATCGTTCGACGGACCGGCTCACGGTGGAGCACGTGGGCTTCGGCCACATCCGGATGTTTCAAGTGATCGGCGACCCGCACTCGGCGGACGGCCTTTATTTCGCCGCGCTCAACGGCGTCGTGCATTCGAAGGATCGGGGCAAGACGTGGCGCATTCTCACCGGCTGGGATATGACCGAGCCCAAGGGGCTCGCCATCGACCCCAACGCGACCGACCACATTTACGCGGGCTTGCCCGACGGCATCGCGGTTTCACGGGACCGCGGTGCGACTTGGGCGCGGATGAACGAAGGCATCCGCCGCCGCTACACCCAGACGATCACGATCGATCGCACGCAGGCCGGCCGCGTGCTCGCGGGCACCGAGCTCGGCATCTATCTCACCGAGGACGGCGCGCGCACCTGGCGGCTCGTGCAGCCCACCACCGAGACGACTTACGATCTGCGCCAATCGCCGCACGATCCCAAAATATTCTTCGCCGTCACGACCTCGAGCGGCGCGCTTTGGTCGGAGGATCGCGGGCTTACGTGGAAGCCCATCGCCGGCGTGCCGAAGAAACACACGTTGCACAACGGCGCCTTCGATCCCTCGGATGCGCGGCGGCTCGTGCTGTGCGGCTGGGACGCCGGCGTGCTGGTTTCCGAAGACGGCGGGCGCACGTGGCTCGATCGCACCGCGGGTCTGCCCAACCGCCAGATTTGGAGCGTCGCCGTGGATCCCGATCAGCCCGGCCGGCTCTATGCCTCGCCTTTTCAACAACCGGTCTATGTCTCGGAAGATTTTGGCGTCACCTGGAAGCCGGCGTTTTTCGAGAAAGCCACTGCGTTCAATCTCACGTTTGTGCCGCGCCCATGAAGACTCTCTCCTGCCTCGCTCTCGCCGTCGTTTTCAGCGTGCCGCTCGTCCGGGCACAGCCGTCATTCAAGGGGCCGATGCCCGATGCCACGGTGATCGTCGACGCCTCGCTGCGTCGCGCGGCCTACCTCTCGCGCATCGACGAAGCGCTCATCTGGCGCGCGGCGATGGCCAAGCCCGGTGAACCCAAAACCTTCGGGCTGGCGGAAATCGTGTCCAAACTCGCGCGGCGCGAGGACGCCGCCGCGTGCTCGGAGCGCCTGATCGAGCTGATGAAGGCTCCCACGGGGGACATGTTCTGGATGTTTCCGATGACGGCGATTTACTATCTCGGCCGTGACCAACTCACCCCCGAGGCCAAGGCCGCGGTGCGGGAGGCGTGGCGCGCGTATATGCCGCTGCGCGGCGACACGGAAAATCATTGGGCGATGTATTACTCGTCGCTCTATCTGATGGCGCAGCAGTGGCCCGACGAACCCGGCGAACGCTGGTTCAACGGCAAAAGCTCGAAGGAGAATTTCGAAGAATCGCACGATTACCTGCTCCATTGGATGGAGCTCACGACCACGATCGGTCAGGGCGAATACGACTGCACGCACTACATCGGCGAGTATGCGATCCCGATGCTCTACCTCGCGACCTGGGCCCGGGACCCGGCGATGCGGCAACGCGGGCGGATGATGCTCGATTACGTTTTCGCCGATTACGCCGTCGAGACGCTCAACGGGATGTATGTCGGCGCGCATGCTCGCACCGATGACACGACGCTGCTTGAGAAATGGAACGGACTCTCGTCGTTCTTCGGTTGGTTGCTGCTCGGCAATTGTCCGCCGACGGCATCCTACGGCGGCTGGGGCATCTATTTTGCGGCGGCCGCGAAGAATTACGAATTGCCCGAGGTGATCTACCGCATCGGCACCGATCGCGCCGGGACTTACACGCACTACGAGCGCAAGCGCACCCGGCACCGCTGGCGAAACAGCGACCTGCGCAATGCGCCGGTTTACAAGACCACCTACATCACAAAGGACTACGCCGTCGGCTCAGATCAGGGAGGTCTCCTTCAGCCGATCCAGCAGCACTCTTGGGATGTGACGTGGGCCGTGCCCGATCCGCGCGGTGTGCATAACACGATTTTCTCCAACCAACCGCATTTCAGCACCCACGAGCTGATGATGTATTTCACGGAGAAGCCCGATTTCATGCCGGCCGCGGTCACGTCGCAGGGCAAGCCCACCTATATCAGCGAGTCGAAGTTGCTCGGCGGTTCCCCCTACGAGCAGATTTTCCAACGCGACGACACGGTGATCTCGCTGTGCCACGTTCCCGCGGGCGCGAATTTCGAGCAGGTCAACGGCTTTTTCTCCAAGGACCTCGCGCGTCTTGAAGAAGACGCGTCGGGCTGGATTTTCACCCAAGGCGGCAACGCCTACATCGCTTACCGGCCGCTCGCGCCGTATGAATGGAAGCCGCTTGAGGTCGGTGGCAAACGCCTGCGCTCGCCGCACGGCAAAAACGGCACGATCGTCCAGGCCGCGTCGGTTGCCGAATTCAAGAGCTGGGACGATTTCAAAGCCGCAATCCGCGCGCTGCCGTTTGAAATCCGGCTCGAGCCCACGCCGCGAGTGGCGTTCACGACCCTGCGCGGCAAGAAACTTGTCTGCACTTACGGAGCGGCCCCGGTCGTCGACGGCACCACGTTCGATTACTCCGGCTGGAAACTTTTTTCCGGGCCTTACCTGAATGCCGAGGTCGGCTCCGGCAAACTCACGATCACCCACGGCGCCCTCGAGCGCGTGCTGGACTTCAACAACGTCACCATCACGGATCGCGTAAAATGAAAACTGTCCTGGCTTTGGTTCTCCTTGCCGGCGCGTTCGCCGCGCCCGCGCCGGTGACGGCGAATCCCGTCGTGCCACCGGTCGTCACCGCGTTGCTCGCCGATCGCTCGGGCTACGACTTGCTCGGGCGGTTGTCGGACGACTTTGGCGGTCGAGTCACCGGGAGTCCGGCCAACCGTGCGGCGATGGATGTGCTCATCGCCGAACTGCGGGCGCTCGGGCTGAAACCGGAGGAGCAGAAATTCACGATGCCCGGCTGGGCGCGCGGCGATGACGAGGTCACGCTGCTCGCGCCTCTGCCCGAGGCCCGGCGGTTGCGCGTGGCGGCACTTTCTTACACGCAGGCGCACGCGCCGTTCGAGGCCGAGGTCGTTGACATCGGGCAGGGCCGCGAGGCCGATTTTGCGAAGGAGGATGTGCGCGGAAAGGTCGGTCTGCTGGCGGCCAACACGACGGTTCCGCGCGGACTCTACGAGAAGGCCGCGAACGAACGCGGGATGCGCGGCGTGCTCTTTGTCAATCGCGAGGGGGGCGGTCAGTTGCTCGCCCGCACCGGTTCGTTCGGTGGCGAACCGTTGAAAATCCCGGTCTACAGCATCGCCCAGGAAGAGGGCCGGTGGATCAGCCGGCTGTTGGCGCGGGGAAAAACCGTGCGCGTGCGGATGCACACGCGTTCGCGTTGTATGCCGATCGAAACGTCGAACCTGATCGTGCGTTTCCCCGGCCGCACCGCGGAGAAGATCGTGATCGGCGCGCATTTTGATTCCTGGGATCTCGGGCAAGGTGCGACTGATAACGGCCTCGGCGTTGCCCAAGTTTTCGGACTCGCCAAATATCTTGCCGCGCACCCGGGAGATCGCCTGCGTCCGATCGAACTCGTCTGGTTCAACGGCGAGGAGCAGGGGCTCTGGGGTTCACGGCATGCCGCCGAGGTCGCGCGGAACGAGCCGATCGCGGCGATGGTGAATCTGGATATGGTCGGTTATCCGCTGTCGGTGAATGCCTGCGGCGACGACCGGCTCGTGCCGATGCTCACGCGGTTTGCGGCGACCCTGCCGGTCGAGCGTTTGCGCGAGGGCGTCAAAAACATCGCGTGGCTCGCGAGCGACCACACGCCTTACCAACTCGACGGGGTGAACGTCATCACGTTTGGCGCGCATATCGACCGGGAGGTCGTGCGCTACTATCACGATTTCGCCGACACCTTCGACAAGATCGACGCGAAGATGATCACCGAGTCGTCGGCGACGATCGGGGCGCTCGCTTTGTTCCTCGCCGATGCGCCCGAACTCACCGCGGAGCGCCGCTCGGCCAAGGACGTCGCCGCGACCGTGAAGACGTTTGATCTGACGCCCCGGCTGACCGCGATGGGGCTTTGGCCGCGCGAGGCGGGGCGTTGATTTTTCCCATCCTATGATCACAAACCGTCGCGATTTCTTAAAAACCCTCGGCTGGGCTGCCACCGCCGCGGGCGCACCCCGGCTTTGGGCGGCGACCGGACCTTTTCCGGCCGCGCCGAACCTGCACCGCTCGCCGCTGGTCTCCGCGATGGTGAGCGGCGGGACGATCACGAAGGACGGTAAACTGCTGCCGGCGGTCAGCGCGGCGCACCGGCTGCACTACGGGGCGCGAAAAAAGATCCTGCTGATTTTGCATGCTTCGCTGCCGACCGATTGGGACAGCGCCGAGCAGAAGATCCGGCCGTTGTTTGAGCCGGATGGTTACGAGGTCGAGTCGCTGCATCGTTGGAAAGGTCGTGAGGCCCTGAAAAAGATCGAGGACGCAGAGGCGTTTTTTGTCGGCGGAGGAGAGACCTTCCTGCTGTTGCGCACGTTGTATGAAACGGGCCAGCTAGGGGTTTTGCGCGAACGGGTGTTGGCGGGCGGGGTGTTCAACGGTTCGAGCGCCGGCTGCAATATCGCGGGCACCGTGATCGGGGCGACCAACGATTTCCCGGTGGTCGACGTGCCCAGCCGGGCGGCGCTGGGATTGTTTCCGTGCGTGTTCAATCCGCATCATCCCAAAGTCGGCGAGCCCGAGTATGCCGCCCGGGCGAACAAGATCCGCGGTTATCGCCGGGTGAATCCGGGCGAAATCGTGTTGGGCATCGGCAATGGTGCCGTCGCGCGCCTGCATGCCGGCAAAGTCACGGTCGAGGCGGGCCCCATCTTCATTTATGACGATGCCGGCAGCCGCGAGTTGCCCGTGGGCGAAGTTCCCGAGCTGACGAAGCTTCTCGCATCCGCGTCGGTCACGAGCCCGGCAGGTTTGTCGTCTATTAGATGACAATCTTCCCGGAGGTGCGGTAGCGGGGAGCACTGACGGGTGGGAACAATTGGCTGAAACCTTGCGAAAAGCGGGGTGTCTGCCATTTTCCACTTAACTACTCCCCGACATGAAAACTCTCCTTTCCCTCAGTCTGGCTCTTGCCGCACTCGTGCCGGCGCACGCGCAAAGTATCCGGCGTGAAGCGGTCAATGGCGCGGCCATCGGTGCGGTCGCAGGTGCGGTGATCGGTAACAACAGCGGCAGCCTGGGACACAACGCGTGGCGCGGTGCGGCCTACGGTGCCGGTGCCGGACTATTGGTCGGAAGCGCGATCGGACACGCGAATCGGCGCGCCGAGGCTCACCGTCCGACGGTCTACTATCGCGGCTATCATCGCCCCTCGGTTTTCTACTCTGATTTCCACCGGCCCTACTACGGTTACGGCTACGTTTCGCGGCCAAGCTTTTATCGGCCTTACGTTTACCGCTCGGAGCCGGTTTACTATTACGACCCCTCCGACACCTACGTCGCCGCTCGGCCGAATTACGCCGGCAGCGGTCTTTTCCTCGGCGCGCTCGCCGGTGCGATCATCGGACACAACAGCGGCAGTCTTGGCCACAATGCTTGGCGCGGTGCCGCCTACGGTGCCGGTGCCGGGCTCTTGCTGGGGTCGATCGCCGAAAGCCGCGCCCGCCGCGCCGAATCCGCCGAGGCCGCCGCCGCGACTTTGGCCAACGCCGCAGCCGCTCCGACCGCGCCCGCGACCTCGGTCGGGCAGCAGGCGACGACCATCATCAACAACAACTATTACAACAGTCCCGCGCCCCCGACCCCGATGAGCGCGGCGAACTCCATGTTTGGCCGGAACTGATCGCGCCGGTCCGTTTCCCACTCTGTCCGTTTCTACCACCACCAGCACCATGAAAAACTCTCTTCGCATTCTTGCTCTCGCCACCGTGGCGGCGCCGGCCGTGTTTCTCACCGGCTGCGCCACCGGGGTTCAAAACCCCTCGGGCGTTCCCGTCACCGAGATGAAGGCCGATGAACGCGGCTTCGTCGCCGGCACGGGCGTCGAGTCCCAAGATCTCGTGGCCGTCACCGACAAGATGGCCCGCGGCGTCCTCGGTATTCCGGAGATCGCGTCCGCCAAAGTCGCGCCGCGCATCGTGCTCGACCCCGTGATGAACGAGACCCGGTTTCCGATCAACAAGGACATCTTCCTTACCCGGATCCGCAGCCAACTGAACGAAAAGGCCATGGGCAAAGTGCGGTTCCTTGACCGTGAGATGATGAAGACGCTTGAGCGCGAGCGGGACCTGAAACGCAGCGGCCAAGTCACGGCCAGCTCCGATCCCAACGTCGTCGAGTTCCGCGGGGCCGATTATTTTCTCACCGGCAAACTCCAGGGTCTGACGACCAAGAGCTCGCAGGGCACGAGCGACTACATCCTCTACAGCTTCCGGCTCACCGACGCCCGCACCAGCGAGATCGTTTGGGAGAGTTCATCCGAGATCAAGAAGCAGGGCCTCGAGGACGCCGCTTACCGCTGAGGCGTCGGTCCGGTCCCGATCGGTGTTTTTCCAATGGGCGGGTGCCGGCCTTGCGCCGCGCCCGCCTTTTTCATCCGCTTCCCGCCCGATGCTCCTTCGAGTTCAACTTTTCCGCCGTCGCCTCACGGCCTCCTTGGCCGTCGTGGCGCTCGTCGCGCTCACGGGCTGCGCCACGGTGCCCGACCGGCCGCAGGTCGTTCTCACCGGCGATGCGGTCGTTGATGGC
>CALSBN010000058.1:0-23656 GCA_943373185.1 Opitutus sp. GAS368
CCCGGCGCCTACTTCGATCAAGAACCGCGAGTGGCTAACGCTCGGGCTTTTCTTCCTCTGCGCCCCGGCGGTGGTGCTGACCTTGCATCAGCAGAAATCCGAAATTGTTTTGGGTGCGTTGGTGCCCGGCGTGATCGGTGCGGCGATCGGGATTTGGATCGAAATCGAGAAGCGTGGAAGATCCCGTTGGGCTACCCTTGTGCTCGCGGTTGGCTCCACGGTTGCATGCGCTTGGTATTTCAACGCCCAACAGAGATCACCCGCCTACGACCCGGCGTTCGCAAACGATGCGCGGAAAGTAGGCGCTTTGGCTGACTACGTTTACTCGCGATCGATCGCGGCGAAACTCGCCAATCCCAAGGTCGCCGTCGACCAAGTCACCGACTGCCTCGACGCCCAGATCATGCGCGTGATCTGTTACGAGCGGCACCGGGTCTGGGTGCCCTTGGTCATGACCTTGCCGACCGGAATCTGGAAAGAAAAGGAGGCCCTGCTTTTTGAGCGGCTGGCGCAGAGCGATTTTGTGTTCATCACCGAGAACGGACCGACCGGAGTCTGGCCCTACGACGCACAATTGGCGGCGCTTCGCCCGCAAACAAAAGCATGGTGCGAGCAACATCTCCGGTTGGTCGAGCGCTTCACCCTCTTCGGAAAACACATGGCACTTTACCAGCGCCTGGAAATCCCGTTGCCTTGAATTTTCCCACATCATGAACGTCACCGTTTTCGGACTCTGGCACCTCGGCTGCGTGACAGCGGCCTGCTGCGCCAAACACTTTGATGTCGTCGGCCTCGATTTCGACGCGGAGAATGTCGCAAAGCTGAACACGGGCAAAGCACCGCTCTTCGAGCCGGGTCTGGACGAGCTCCTTACCAGCGGCCTGAACCAAAAAAAGCTCCGATTCACCGACGACGCAGCCGAGGGTTGCCGCTCAGCGGACATCCTGTGGGTGACTTACGATACTCCCGTCGACGACGACGACCGGGCCGACGTTGAACTCGTGCTCGCGCACATCCGAAAGTGCGTTCCGCTGCTGCCGAAGGGCGCGCTGGTGCTCCTGTCCTCGCAACTTCCCGTCGGCACGTGCGCTCTCCTCGAGGGTGAGTTCGGCCAACTGGGCTACCGCTTCGCGTGCACTCCGGAAAATCTTCGTCTTGGCAAAGCCATCGAGATTTTCACCAAAGCCGACCGGATCATCGCCGGCTTTCGCGACGAGCGCGCCAAACTTCAGCTGACGACGCTCTTTGCCCCGTTTACGTCGCAGGTGGTCTGGATGCGGTCCGAGTCGGCCGAGATGACCAAACACGCGATCAACGGTTTCCTGGCGCTTTCGATCACCTTCATGAACGAGCTTTCACTTCTTTGCGAACGCACCGGCGCCGACGCCAAGGAAGTCGAACAGGGACTCAAGTCCGAGAGCCGGATCGGCCCCAAAGCCTATCTTTCTCCCGGCGGTGCGTTCGCCGGCGGCACCTTGGCCCGCGACGTGGTGACCTGCATCAATCTCGGCGAAAAATTCGGGGAGAACCTGAGTATTTTCCCCGCGATCAAACAGAGCAACGACCGCCACCGCCAATGGGCTTTGCGCAAGGTGACCCAACTCTTCCCCAGCCCGCCGAGAGGACCCGTGGCCTTGCTCGGCCTCACTTACAAGCCCGGCACCGATACACTGCGGCGCAGCTCCGCCGTCGAGCTCGCCCGAGCATTGCACGCGCGCGGTTTTCAAGTGGCCGCACATGACCCGTCCCTCAAGTCACTGCCGGCCGAACTGTCCTTCATTTCGCTCCAACCGGACGCGGCTTCGCTCACCCACAACGCGTCCGCACTTGTGGTGTGCACCGAGTGGCCTGAATTTCGCGCCCGCACCGACTGGCCCGCGCTCGTCGCCGGCATGAAAGCCCCGCTCGTCATCGACGCCACCCGTTTCCTTTCCGCTCAACTCAAGAGCATCAATCCTCTCACCTACCTTACGGTCGGATCACCCGCATGAAACTCTCCGGAATCAATGCCATCATCACCGGCGCGAACCAAGGCCTGGGCCTCGAAATCGCCCGACACTATGTCAGGGAAGGCGCAAACATCGCGATCTGCGCCCGCGATGTCGCCAAGTTGACCGCTGCCACCGCCGAGCTGCGATCCCTCGCTACGTCGGCTCAAAAGATTGTCGCCTTGGCTTGCGACGTGTCGGACGAAGCCGCGGTGAACCAATTCACCGCCGCAGCCATCGCGGCGCTCGGTTCCGTCCAGGTCCTGGTCAACAACGCCGGGGTGTATGGACCGAAGGGGCCGAGCGAATCCGTCGATTGGGCCGAATGGAAACGGGCGCTTGAGATCAATCTTTACGGCGTGATGCTGCCCACGAGGGCAATCGTGCCGCATCTAAAGGCCCAAGGCCGGGGGAAGATCATCAACCTCTCCGGCGGCGGCGCAACCCAACCGCTCCCCAATATCAGCGCCTACGCTGCCTCAAAAGCAGCCGTGGTCCGCTTGACGGAAACGTTTGCCGAGGAACTTCGCAGCGACCACATCGACGTAAATGCCGTCGCGCCCGGCGCGCTCAATACCCGGCTGTTGGATGAAGTGCTCTCGGCCGGCCCCTCGGTCGTAGGCGAATCATTTTATCAGCGCGCCCTCAAACAGCGCGACACCGGTGGGGCCCCGCTTGAGCTCGGCGCCGGCCTCTGTGTTTACCTCGGCTCCACCGAGAGTGACGGCGTCACCGGCAAATTGCTCAGCGCCCAATGGGACCCGTGGCGCGAATTCGCCGCTCGTAAAGAAGCTTTGTCCAAGTCCGACATCTACACCCTTAGGCGGATCGTTCCCGAGGACCGAGGTCAGAAATGGTCATGAGCTGAGGGGCTTGGAGCCACGCGTCGCCCGGCTCCACAGCACGATCAAAGCGAGCCAGCTGGCCGCGCTAATCCCCATGGCGAGCCAAAGCGCACTTGTTCCGCGATACACCAACTCGACAACGGACTCGCCCGCAGGCACCTCGATCATCGCCATGCTGTTCGGCGATGCCACGACCGGCACTTCAGAGCTACCGACCCTCGCCCGATACCCGGGGATAAACGCTCGCGGCGTTTCGAGCCAGACCGGCTCGGTCGCACGCACTTTTGCACGATAGGGAATCAGGGACTGGGTCTCAACGGGCAGCCGCTTGGGCGAGTAAGGCTGAATTTTAACTCGGGCAAAATCTCCGAACGGCTTTCCGTCCGCCGGCAACTCAGACCGCAAGAAAACCAACTCGATCGGCTGCTCCTTCTCCCCAGTGTTCCAAAGTGCGATCGTTTTTGGCCGGGACGACTCGACTCCGAAACTCTTCGCGAAAAAACCCGCCACAGGCATCGGATACTCCCGCCGAAATCCTCCCGGCCCCCGGGCGATAAACGTGCCTGAGTAGTTTTTTTCAAAGAACTCGAACTTCAGCAGCACGTTCTCCAGCGGAGCGAGTGTGAGCTTCGGCTCCAAATAGAGCCAATGCGGGCTCGTCGCATCCACCGTGCTTCTTAACACGACCTCGCGCGCACCGGTAAAGTCTACGGGCTCTCCAGCCTCTCGACTTGGGTCATCCCGCCGCAATAAACGGCTCTCGAGCCGGTAGTCGACCACGCCGTTGGTCAAATAAGGGGACACCGGCAAACCCGGAAAGATGTAGGAAAATTGCCTCACCGTTTCCGGTCGGTAAAACGCCGCGATGATTTCCGGAGTGTTCACGTTGCGATAACCCGAACGCACCAGTTTCTCAGCCTCTGCAAAACTCCAACCCAAACCCAAGACCGAGACCGCGCCAAACAAGAACCGCGACCTTGGAAATCGCTCGAGCAGCCCTGACCAACCCAGATATCCCCCAAATACTGCGAGCGCCACCATCGTCGGCAGATAGCGCAACCAGGCGATGTCGCTGCTGATCGCAAAAAACTCCTTGGGGATCGCCCCAAGCAGCAGCCCGGTCACTCCCGGTATCGGGAAGACCAAGGCCAACCACACCACCAATGCGATCATCAGCACGCGCCGCTCAAACGTCGCCCACCCAAAGCTCAACCCTGCGCCGACCGCCAAAAACACCCACAATCCGTAACCGAGCTGAAGGTCTGTTAACTGCTGCGCGTAAGCCGTCATCGGCGCTAGGTTCAGCGGGAAAGCCCTCGCTACCCATGCATAAGCCGGCATCGCTTCGAACGCGGGCCGCCAGTGCGCCGTTACCAAACCCGCCAACAGCACCAACACCGAGATCGACTCCGGCAAATGGTCACGAACGATCGCCAAAGCCTTGGATCGCTTCGGAGCCAACCCAACGATCGCTGCACTCAGACCTACGGTTCCCGCCAGCCAGGCAAAGTAGAGTTTGCCCATCACCGCCAGTCCGCCAGTCACGCATCCGGCCGCCACCCACCAACCCCAGCGCCCGGACGCCATGAAGCGAATCGTCAGCCCGACACCCGACACAAAAGCCCCGAAAGCGGCCACCCCGGCAACTCCGCCGCCCGACTGGGAAACTTCCGCCACCGACCAAAAATAATACGCCAACAACCCAACCAGACCCACCGCACCTCCGCCGGCCCGCCGCCAAGAGGAAGCCGTGAAATCTCTCGTGAACAGCCGTAGAAATTGCAATCCGGCCGTAGCAATCGTTAGCCAAAGTGCCACGGGGGCGTGGGCCACCCACACCAACGCCAAACCCGCGACCAACCAAAGCCAGCCCATCCGATCGTCTTGTCGCAGCAGCCGCACATTGCCCGCGAGCACCAGCGGCAGCCAACCGAACGTCATAAACGTCATATACATTTCCTGCCCGTAAACGTAACCCCCGACCGCAGGCGAACTCACGAAGAGCATCGCGAAGACCCAAGCCAGCCATCGCCGATGCGGCGCGACCCAGACCAAACACGCATAACCCATCAGCGCCGCCTGCGCCGCAGTCACAACCACCGTGAGGTGTTGAATCGCCAGCGGAGAAAGCTCCCGAAATGTGATGAGGTCCAAAGCGATTCCCAAATAGTGGTGGTAGGGTGCGGTCCGGATCGGGTGGATCGCCCCGTTGAACATAAACTCACTCTGCCCCACCAAGACCGGAAATACTCCCGCCCGGGATTGCAGCAACGCGTCGACCATGGTGTAGCCGTAGGACCGCGCATCCACGGCACCAAAAAACTCCGATTCAAAAAAAGGTCGAAACAGCCAACACGCAGCGACCGGGAGCATAACCCAGCGAAAGGTCTCCGCCCAAACCGACGCCGTCTCGGCACCTGCTGCCGTTCGAATCAATTTCTGCAATCCAGCAACGAAGATAAAGCCCGCACCAAGAACCCAGTGCCACGCCCCGACCGACGACCAATCCCGTGCCCAGATGAGGCCAAGCCCAGCCGCCAACAGCCAACCGCCCAAACGCCAGCCCCACGTCCGACCAACGCCTCGCAGTCCGGCCCACCATCCGTCGGCGCAGGCAGCCAACACACCCAGTCCTAGGAGGCAGCCTGCCGCTGCATTCAACGGGTGTTTTTGCCCCACCAACACCGCCTGCGCGCCCAAAAAAATCAGTGCAAACGAGATTCCGTGAGCCGCCGCTTGGATGATTCGACTAAAGTTCTGACCGATCATTTTGAGGCCTCAGCCAAAGCAGCGGCTCAATCGACTGCCAGTGGAATCTCGCCTTCGCCACACGACGATCCACCGTCTAATGCAAGAAAACGGCTCTTGATGTCGAAAGGCGCGCGACAAATCTCGAGTCACTAGACGATACATGGATAAACCGACTTCGCCGGGTGCGCCCGAACCTTGCAGAGACCAAGAACTAAGCGCACCGATCGCCCAACGGGGCATTATTGCCTCGGTTTGGACCAACCACGTTTCACTTTTGTTCGGCGAGTTCCTGCTCGCCGGAATCGTCCTCACTCTTGGAACCCGGTTCTGGCTGGAGCGGGAGCTTTCTTTGCCAGCCACTGCGCTTCTGGCTGTGTTTATGGCGGGCGGTCCACTGCTCGTTCGCACGGTGGGCAGTTTGTTGGCTCCGCGCTGGCCGGTGGTGTCGGTTCAAATTCTGTTGGGCGGGATTCTCTCCGTTTTGATTTATGCTGCGCTTCGGGGGTATCTTTACGGCGCCGTCAGCCGGAGCACGTTTGCAGAATTTACCGCGGTCTTCGTTTCCTCTCGGTTGATCGTGGGAATGTTGAACGGCGAGCTTTGGCAGAGACAGGCTTTGGGCGGCGCCGAACTGCTCCGCTGGATGTCGGTAACCGCAGCCACACTTTGGATCCATCAGAGGCTTCTTTTCAACGGATCCGTCGGAGCGGGCGATGCCTATTGGTATACGATTATGGTCGCCGATTTCGTTACCCAGTGGCGCGAGGGAATTTTTCCGGTCTTCGTCGGCCAGAGTGAATTCGCGTTCAACGGGGCGATCAATCCCCTGCGGTTTGCCCCGGGTCTGCAACACTTGGCGGGAGTCGTGGATCTCTTCACCCTGCGCAGCCTGCCTTTTCACGGACTGCTCAATCTTACGCTGGTGGCCTCCTTCGTCGGAGGCGCGCTGTCGTGCTACGGCTGTCTGCGGGCAATTCATCCCAAGGCCGCTTGGCTGGCCGCCGTGTTCGCGCTCCTCTACAGTGCCGCACCGGGAGTTCTGGCGTTGGCCTACGTCGGCGACCTTTTCATGAGCGTCACCACCCTACCCTTCGTCCCGTTGGTTTTTTATGGGGCTTGGCGGACGTTGGTAAAGCCCGAGCGTTTTGGCCTCGCGTTGATGGTGGCCGCCGCCGCCGCGTTGTGGTTTTGTCATCCGCCGATCGCGCTTTGGGCGACGGCCATCGCCGCCGTGACTCAGCTCTTTCGGCTCTCCCGGGACGCACGGTTCGTCCGCACTTGGCTCGATTGGGCCGCCGCCGCCGCTCTCTTCGGTCTTCTGAGCTGCTATTCGTTCGTCTCGGTGCTGACGCTCAAGATTCCGGCCTATCCTGCCTTTCGACCTGTGATTCTGGAAGATCTAAAGGCCTCATTTCGAGCCAGTCTCGACCCGATCAATCGCAATCTAAGCTCTTTGAGCGACTATCAATTAGGCTGGGCGCTCTGGGGTGCCTTAGCCGCCGGTTTACTAACGTGCGCGTTTGTCCGGCCCAGAAGGCCCTCGCTGGCTTTCCTCGCGTCCGCGGTCTTCGTTTTGGCATTTCTGGCCCCGATCCCATGGGTGCTCGACAAACTTTGGATGCTGATGCCCCAAGCTGCCGTGGACATCACCTTTATGTGGCCGATGCAGCGGCTCTACGTCGTCTTGGCCGCAATCTCCGCCTTTGCCGGGTTTCTGACGCTTGGGGCCTTGTCCACTAAGAACCGACTGGTAGGCGCGGCCACTTTGTTGATCGCGATAGGGGCTGCACAGTGGTCGGGGCGCGAAGTGCTGAAATTCCACCACCGCGCCGAAAAATCCACGACCGGCAGCACCGCCAGCAAACACTCGATTTTGCCCCAAAACCGGATTCTCACCCGCTATTCCTACAATCCATTTCGTAGCACCCCTCCTTATTTCTCCCACGGCTTCGTCGACCCCGAAATGCAAAACAGCCTCCTCGAACCGGGATCATGGAAGGAAATTGGGTCCAACTTAGCGGTGCTGGAGCAAGGAAAGCCGGCTGATCTCGTCCTCAGCAAGGGAGAGCTGACCTTCACCAGGCCCGACCTGACTGTGCCCACAATGGTGATGACCCCCACCGTGCAACTAGCACCCGGCAAGCGCTACGCATTGAAGATCGAGTTTCATCATCCCGAGTTCAATGGCGCGCTGACTCTGAGAGGCCCCTCACTCTCGCGGACTTACTACTTGCCCGACTCCGGCTACGGTCCCTCAACGGCAACTCCATCCCGCGCCTTCGGCGCCTTGCCCGGCCGCCCCGGCACGATCACATTATGGACCGATCAGACCACCCCCGAGACCGTATCGCTCACGTTCTTTTTCAGCGGGCCCGGCCCGGAACAGAAGATCGATTCATTTGGACGCTACACGTTTTTTGAAATCAACCCGGCAGAATTACCGGTCCGGATGACCCGCTGGAGTCCCTACCTCGCCGACGTCACAGTTCCGGTCGGTGCCCTTCTGGAAACCCCTCGGATCTTCATGCAAGGCTACACCGCAAAGGTAAATGGTCAGAACGTTCCTGTCACAAAATCTCCGAGCGGATTGGTCGCATTCGAAGTGCCCTCGGGAAACAGCCGGGTTGAGCTCACCTACCCGGGATCGTGGGCTTTGCGCCTCGCCTACTTTTTAAGCCTCGCGGCTTGGGTCGGCCTGATCGGAATCGCCATCAGGCGGCAGTTTGGGAAGTCCGCGATGAGGTAGAAGCTAGCGATACTCGTAAGTCGCCCGAACCAACACGTTACACTGCGTGAATGAATCGACCGAGGGCACCGCAAACTTCAGATAAACTTGGTTGTTTTCAATGTAGGCCTCCAGCGCCGCCATTTCACCCGTTTTGGCGAGGACATCGACCGTTGCGGTCTTGAAAACTGCGGAAGGGGGCACTTTTTGAACCATGACCACCGGCACCATGGTTAACGCCGGAAACACTGCCGGAATGAAACATCCGGAGAGCTGCACAACAGGAGCTCTTCGGGTATCAAGCACCAGCTGGGCCGAGTGCGCCGTCCCCTTGCGCGCCGGCAACATCCGGGAGCACGAACTTTGGCCCAATAACGCGCAGGCGACGGCAACAACAACACAGATTCGTGGCAGGGATTTGATCATGGGAGTTCCGGAATTTGTGTTTAACTCGTCCGATATGACAAGAAACTAAGACTCGTCGCATTCCATTGAAAAACTCAGCCGATCCCAAACCGCAGATTGCAACTCTGCCTACTTCGCGTCTCGCCCGGATTGCATCACTCGAGTCTTCCGGCCGTTTCGCCGGTTCGTTGATCGTGGCCGATTTCATCGTCTGCACTCTCGTGTTGTTCATTTTCTATGCCTACTCGCGACGGCAGACTTTTGACTTCGAGCAGGCCGCGGCCATCGCCGGCGGCGTTGTCATCTGCAACCTTGTAACGTTCGCCTATTTTGGCCGCATTTCCAGTTCGGTGATTCCATGGCTTCTGCGCACCGCAGGCGGCGGAGCTCTTGCGATTCTGGCCCTCCCCTACGGCGTAGCGCTCGATGCCGGCCTTGAGCCTTCGGCCATTCGGTCCGCCACCGCGTTCGCCATTCCAATCCTGTGCGCCCTCCGGATTATCCACGCCCGCACCCGCTCTTTCGCGCCGTTTGAAACGATTCGCCTATCAATCATCGGCCTCGGTGGGGTTGCCGTAGGATTCCCGTTTCTGACCCAATTCACTGTCGGGACCGGCGATGCCTACTGGTATGGAAATATGGTCGGCGACTTCGTCGCACAATGGCGTGCCGGCATATTCCCCGTCTTCGTCGGCCAATCCGATTACGCGTTCAACGGAGCGGTGACCCCGCTGCGTTACGCGCCTTACCTACAACACGTCGCCGGTATTCTGGACTTGGTCACCTTTCGCACGTTCACCAACGCAGGCTTGGTCAATCTGATCCTGGTATCGTCGCTGCTCGCGGCGGGGTATATCACTTATCTTTGCCTCGCTTCGATTGCGACCTGCTCGCGCTGGATTCCATGCCTGCTGGCCCTGTTGTTCATCGCCTCTCCGGCTGTCTTGGCGCTGTGCTACGCGGGCGATCTGTTCATGAGCGTCTGCACGCTTCCCTACCTGCCGCTCATCTTCTTCGGTATTTGGCGGACCTTTCGCGATCAAGACCTGCGCAGCATGTGCTGGCTCGCGGTGGCGTTGGCCGCGGCTTGGTGGTGTCACCCGCCCATCGCCTTTTGGGCCGCGACCATCGCCGCACTCAGCCAAGTCATCCGCTTGAGCGGGCGGGTGAAATCATTCCAAGCGTGGCGTGACGCCTCGGCCGGCGCCTTGCTTTTCATCGCTCTCACCCTGAGCACGTTTGTATCCGTCTTCACCCTCAAACTACCGGCTCTGATCGCCGAGCCGCCGATGATCGTGAAGTCGCTGTTGGAGGCCTTTCCCGGCGCGTTTCTTCCCGTCAGTGAAAGCGGCAGCGCGCTTTCCGATCATCAACTGGGTTGGAGTTTGTGGTGGATTCTTTTGATCGGAGCGGCCTCCTCGCTCGTTCGCCCTCGCGGCTTCCCCGCGACGTTGGTGTTAGGCTGTCTGGCTCTCCTCGCGCTTCTGCTGCCGATCCCATGGACGCTGAATTTTTTGTGGATCACCGTGGTGCCACAAACCGTCGCCAACGTGACCTTCCTCTGGCCGATGCAGCGATTCTATGTGATTCTGGCCATCATGACCGTGTTTCTCGGGTTGATCGCGTGCAATCGCCTCACGGGCAAACGCCGATGGATGACCGTGCCGATTGTTGGACTGCTGTTGGCTGCGGTCCACTGGTCGGCTTCCGAAGCGGTTCCCTTTTTACGTCGAGGGACCTCGATCGCGGAAACTGAGGCCCGCTTTAAAATTGCCCAACTACCGGAGAATCGTGCGCTCACCCGCTACGCCTTTAGCCCGTTTCCTGATGTGCCCCCCTACTTCTCCCACGGTCAAATTAACCCGAACTGGGAAATTCGCCTGCTTAACTTTAACACTTTGCAGGAGGCGGATTCCAACTACCGATTCGTCACCGGACCCGCCTCGAACGTCGTGGCTACCGGAGAAATCACGGCGAAAATCGACGCGCCCGGCGCAAGATCGTATGTCTTGCTTCGCGATCTGCCGCTTAAGTCCGGTCAACATTACGCCTTGGAATTTGAGTTCAACTACCCCGAGCTCGCCGGTGCCCTCTTGGCTGAGGGCCCCACCTTGGCCCGCAATTACCTCTTGCCCAACTCCGGCGCCGGAATCGCCACCACCGCCGCGCCCACGTCGTTCGGCTCAATGGTGCACAGCAAAAAATCGTTCCCCCTCTACGTTTCGACGCCCGAAGATTCACGGATCGAAACCGTCCAGTTTTGGGCCGACACACCTCTTGATCAGGACATCGCACGCTTCGGCCGCTACAACCTGCGCGCCTATGATCCTAAACAGATGCCGGTCGTCGTCACCGGTTGGACCCCATTCCAAGCGCGAGTCACCGCCGCCGCCCCGTCGTGGCTGGAAACACCCCGAATGTTTATCGATGGTTACCGCGCTAGCGTAAACAAAACCAAAGCTGAAGTCAGACGTTCACCGACCGGACTCTTGATGGTCTCGATACCGGCTGGTCCAAGCATAGTAGAGGTCGATTATCCGGGGCCCCTTATTCTACAAATCGCCTACTTTTTCAGTCTCGCAGGGTGGGTCGTTATCCTTGCGGCCGTTCTGTTCGATGCGATCCGCTTCAAAAGAATTCCTGCTGACACCGACCTTAGCCCTGAAAAAAGCCTCACAGCCCCGACCGGTGTTCGACAATGAACCGCGGCCGTTGCCGACTGGCGTCGAACGAGCGCCACAGGTATTCGCCCAGGACTCCGAGCATCACCAACTGCACGCCGGACGTAATCAGCAAAACGCTGATCAGCGAGGTCCACCCCTCAACCGGAACCGTAAAAACAAACCGCCGCACGATCAGGAACAGCGCATAGAGAAATCCCGCGAAAGCGAAAATCAGCCCGATCACCGACATGAACCGGATCGGAAAATACGAAAAACCAATCACCCAGTCCATCGCGAGCTTCACGCGCTTTGAGAATGTCCACTTCGAACGCCCCGCGGCCCGCGCCTGCTTGGTGTATTCGAGACTGTGCTGGGTGAACCCGAGCCATTGAATTTGGGCCACCAGTGAAGTGTTACGCTCAGGCGCAGCGCGCAGGGCCTCGATCACTTGGCGGTCGATCAGGAAGAAGTCTACGCCGTTGGGCGGCATCGGCAAACGTGTCATCTGCTTGATAAGCGAGTAGAAAATCCGGGCAGTGGCACGGGTTCTGAGGCTCTCGCCCTCGCGACCACCGCGCACAGCCCAGACCGTCGCTGCACCGGCGCGCCAATGGCGGACCAATTCGGGGATCGTCTCCGGTGGATCCTGAAGGTCGGCCGCCAAAACCACCGCCGCCGCCCCGACCGCGTGTTCGAGCCCCGCCGTGAGCGCCGCATGGCTGCCGAAATTCCGCGAAAAACGAAGCGTCTTCACCCGGGGATCACGGGCGATCAGCCCGGCTATGACCGCCCTCGTTCCGTCCGAAGAATAGTCGTCGACGATCAACAATTCAAAATCCAACCCTAGCCCGTTCCAGTCGAGGCCTTTGACCCGCTCGTAGAGGCGGGGCAAGTTCTCGGCCTCGTTGAAAGCGGGAGTGACGATCGACAAAAGAAGAGCGTTCATGAAGTATTCCCATGGTTTCCTTCGGAAACTTTTTCCGAAAGGAGCGTTTCCCCCATTTCGGCAAGCGCCGCGCCTTCGGCCCGCCACGCCCCAACTTCGTCTCTGATCGACCGGACAACACGAGCCGGCACTCCTACAACCAACGAATAAGGCGGAACCTTCATTCCTTCGCATAGCACTGCCCCGGCACCGATGATTGAGTGATGTCCAACAGTGCAGCCCATCAGCACGACGGCGTTGGCCCCTACAAAAACGTAATCACCTATTTCCGTCGGCTTTCGGTCAACGACGTTAAGGGTGCTTTCGCTCACACATCGGCGCGCGGTGGAATGGGAGAGAATCTGCGCCCCGCAGCTTACATTACAGCCCCGACCCATCTTGAGCCCGCCGAGACCATCAATTAGAGTAAACGCTCCGATCCAACATTCCGGACCAATCTCCGGCTCACCGGCGATCCAAGCCAACTCATGAAAGGGATTTGAGGGTAACTTCGAGGGCATTGTCCGAGCAAAGGATGTCAGGCGCGTCCAAGGACCATAAAACACAATCACTCCTCAATTGATATCAACCGCATTCGAATGTCCGCACCAAGGAATCTCTCCCTCTGGTCACGCTTCAAACCTTCATAGAAGAATGGTGAATAAACGAGAGGATGTTGTCCTACGCATAGTTCCCTGATTTTACCGTATTCCGGCATGGTAGTTGGCGTAGGCCAGATAAAGCCGACATTAACAAACCTGAATCGATCTGGAGCGATCGGAGTCTTGCCGTCGACAAGCGCGTTTGCACGCAAACGCTCAATTTCGAAGGTCGCGCGGCGGTGAAACTCGTTTGGAAACTCCTGTGCAAGAGGTTTCGAAAAGTTCCACGCGGCCGAAAACAAGAGGAGAAGCACGAGCCCGATTCGGACCACACGAAACCTCCCCATATCGGGCCTAAAACCCAAAATCATATAGCCCACCAGAAGCGCGAAAAAGGGGATCACTTGTCTTACAAGCCGCCCATAAACCACGAAGGTCTCGAGCAAATTAGAACCTACGACCAGCACAGCTACGATCCCGACAACTCCACCGAGCCACAACCAGCCGCGCCGCGCCGGATTATGTCCGCTGAATTGGGCCGCGATCAATCCAAACACCGCCAAGACCCAAACAAACAACCCGACCGACTCCGCGCTCCAAAGATACTCCCAGATGACGCGGTGCCCTTCGGAAAAGTCACCTTGGGTAATGGTGCCGGCAAATTGAGTATAGGAATCGAGCAGATTCGCCTTCAACGTCGCGGCCAAGACCACTAGCAAACAAAATCCGCCGACGAGACTCAACAATCCGCCACCACCCCGGAGCAGCGCCGCCCTCCAATTCGGAAGCACGAAAACAACATGACCGCTGAGCACCAGCGCCACCCAAGTCCAATAGCCGTTGTAAGTGACAAACGTCAGAAGTCCGAACAGCCCGGCGAGCAACGAGTTTCCGAGCGAGATCTTCGGGCCAACCGCGAAATACAGACAGGCCAGGCCCCAAAAGAGCGCGACATCATAGGGAATCAGATGTCGCGACCAGTAAAACATCGCGTTTGAACACGCGAATGTAAGCGCCGCTCCCAACGCCTCGCCTTGGCCCGCCCCGGTTCGGCGGGCGATTAGCCAAATCCAACCGATACTCGCCGTCGAGAAGAGGCTGAAAAACGTCGTTGCGACCGCATAGCCCCCGTTAAAACTGATCTGGAGATAGGCAGGAATCACGCTGAGCGCCTTAAATCCGAGATGGTCAGCTGTGCTCGCGACCGTGTTCAACACGGTCCGAAAGTTTCCCGAATTGACCGCTTCCATCACCGAGTAATACCTCGATTCGTCGGGCCAGAATCCCTGCCCCCCGCGCAAGCTCAACACGAGCCGCAGGGCATACGATACCACCAGCAACAGAATGAGAGCGACCGCGTATCGGCGGTCCGCACCGGCTGCCGTCTTCGATTCCATCACGGAGAGCCAGTTCAGGCCTAACGGTCGAGCGCGGCGATGAGCGTCGCGGCCACCCGATCTTGCTCGGCTTCCGTGAACTGATGAAACAACGGCAAGATGATCACCTCATCCTGAGCTCGCTCGCTCTCGGATAGGCGCCGGCAACTTCCCGGGTTGCATCCACACGTCGAGCGCTCCTCGCCGCAGGACCACGGAGCGGTTGCGTAGGCAGGCTCACGGTGAGAGCACATCACGCCCCGCCGCGTCGAGATGCCCTCGTCCAGCAGGCGTTGCATCACGGCCTGTTGGCCCACGCCCGCCGGCAGTCGCACGCAATAGCTCTGCCAATTTCGGCGAGCCCAGGTCGGAGTTTCGGGCAGTCCAAGCCCGGCAACTCCGCCCAGGAGCGCCCGGTAGCGATCCGCTTGCGCGCAACGGCGCTCAATCATCGCCGGCAAGCGCTTGAGCTGTTCGCGTCCCATCGCGGCCTGAACATCCGTCAGCCGGTAGTTGAATCCCACTTCAACGTAAGCTTCAAAAACGACCTGCTTCGATCCGTGTCGAACCGTGTCGGGCACGCTCATTCCATGCTGACGCCAGAGCCTGAATTTTTGGTCGAAGTCGGGATTGCGGGTCGTGATCATGCCGCCGTCACCCGTGGACACCAGCTTGCGCGGGTGAAATGAGAAACACGCGACGTCGCCATGGGGAGCTCCGATTTTTTCCCAGACTCCGTTCCACAGAATCTCACTCCCGATTGCGCACGCGGCATCTTCGACCACCGGAATCCCCCGGGGACGGGCGAAATCTAAAATCGCGCGAAGGTCACACGGCAGGCCGACTTGATGCACCGCCAAAATCGCTTTCGTGCGCCCGGAAAGCGCAGCGCCCAATTTGCCCGGATCCAAATTGTAGGTCTCCGGATCGATATCGACGAACACCGGTGTCGCTCCGCAATTCCGGATCGCATTCGCCGTCGCGATAAATGAGTGACTCACCGTGATGACCTCGTCACCCGCCCCTACCCCGACCGCGAGTAACGCCAGATGCAGCGCGGTCGTGCAGTTGGAAACGGCGCAGGCGTAGGGCGCGCCCACAGCCGCGGCGAACTCCCGTTCGAAGGCCGCTACTTCCGGCCCTTGGGTCACCCACCCGGACATGATTACCCGCGACGCGGCCTCGGCTTCTTCACGCCCCATCCAAGGCTTCGCGATCGGTATACCCACAGGTTGGCTCATCGGGTCATGCCTCCCAATTCTTCGCCTTGATCTGATCGAGCACCGCAGGGTTCTCCCGATAGAGTTTTTGAAAATACGACAGCGTTCGCACGATTCCTTCTCTCAAGGGCACTCGCGGGAGAAATCCGATCGCGGTCCTCAATCTCGATGTATCCACCCAGAGTTTGGGCACATCGGCCGGTCGCGGCGCGTCAAAGACGATCTTCAAATCCTCCCGCCCCGTCGCCTCCAACACCATCTTCGCGAGGGTATCGATTCGCATTTCTTCGCCGTAACCCAAGTTCACCACTTGCCCGATGAGCGGGTCGCAGCCCGCAATGCGGGCAAGAGTCTCCGCGCAATCTTTCACAAACAAAAAGTCCCGGGTATGCCCGCCCTCGCCAAAAATCACCGGAGGCAACCCGGCGAGCCCACGCAAAATAAATCGGGGAATCACTTCGCCCGTATCCCCTTCGAAATGAGACCGCGGGCCATAGTTGTTGAACGGGCGCACACACACCACCGGGAGCTGGTAGCACTCGTAATAGGAGCGGGCATAATGTTCGCCCGCCAACTTGCTGCTGCCATACACCGTCAAGGGCCACGGGGTGCAGTTTTCGGTGATCGGAAACTCCCTCGCGCGGCCATAAATCTCCGAGGTCGAAACATAGATGAACCGCTTCACCTTGGCCGCCCGGGCCGCCTCCAGCACGTTCAGCGTGCCCAAGGCATTGACCTGATGGTTTTCGACCGGACTGTGCAGCGAATGCCGGACCCCAAGGCATGCGAGATGAAAGACCGTGTCGACGCCCGCCATCGAACGGCGGCAGGCATCCGGGTCGACTATATCTCCCTCCATGATTTCGAGCAGGGTGACGTCGTCAAATTGCAGGTTTTCCCTCTTACCGTTCCTGAAGTTATCGAGGACGACCACCCGCTTTCCGAGTTCGAGCAGGTGCTCAACCAAGTGAGACCCGATAAAACCCGCACCGCCCGTGACCAGAATCTTCCCCGATGTGATCATGCCTTGAAGAACGCCTTGATTTGCTCGGCCGTGTAATCGACCTGCGCATCGGTGAGCTCGGGGTAAATCGGCAGACTCATACACTCCCGGGCCGCCGCTTCCGCGACCGGGAAGTCACCGGCCTTGTAGCCGAGCGACGCATAGCATTTTTGCAGGTGCAACGGGAGCGGGTAATGCAAAGCGGTTCCGACTCCTTGTTTCTCCAGAAACGTCCGGAGCTCATCGCGGCGCGGATGGCGCACCACGTAAAGATGCCACACACCCTCCGTGTCGGGCAATTCGGTTTGCAGCGTGAGCGGGGTGTCGCGCAGCAACTCGGTATACCGGCGAGCGATCTTGCGCCGGGCTGCCGTCCATGCAGCGAGATGCTTCAGCTTCACGCCGAGCACCGCACCTTGAATACCTTCCATCCGGTAATTGAAACCGATCTCATCGTGGTAATATCGCACGCGCGAGCCGTGTTCGCGCAACGCTTTGGACCGCTCCACCAAAGCCGCGTCCGCCGAAACCATCGCCCCGGCTTCGCCACATGCTCCCAGATTCTTCCCGGGATAAAAACTAAAGCCCGCCGCAACCCCAAAGGTTCCCACCGGCTTGCCGCGATAGGTCGCCCCATGGGCTTGGGCGGCATCTTCCACCAGGTGCAGACCATGTTTCTTGGCCAATGCGCTCAAGGGCTCGAGGTCACACGCCTGACCGTAGAGATGCACCGGCATGATAACCTTGGTGCGCGACGTGATCGCCTGCTCAACCTTGGTCGGATCGAGATTACAGGTCGCCGGGTCGACATCGACATAGACCGGCTTCGCGCCGACGTAAGAAATCGCCCAACTGGTCGCGACAAAAGTGAACGGTGTTGTGATCACTTCGTCGCCGGGACCGACGTCGAGGCAAAGCAACGCGACATGCAGCGCCGACGTGCCGCTGTTGAAGCCGACCGCGTGGGCCGACCCGCTGAACTTGGCGAAATCGCGTTCGAACGCGGACACGTCCGGCCCGAGGCAAAACGAGCATTGGTCGAGCGTGCGAGCGATAGCCGCATCGAGCTCCGGGCGGAGCGACTTGATCTGGGCGTGGAGGTCGAAGTAGGGGACTTTCATATAGAAATTAATCGAGGTCGGGAGCCTTTTTGCGAAGCACGCGGGCCGGATTGCCCGCCACGACCGCTCCGGGGGGGACGTTTTTGGTCACAACGCTACCGGCACCAATAATGGCTCCGGCTCCGATCGTCACCCCGCATAGAATCGTTGCCGAACTTCCGATCGATGCCCCGCGCTCAACCCGGGTCGATTCACACTTCCAATCCGCCTCGGTCTGAAGCCGCCCGCTCGCCGTTGCGCGCGGAAAGCGATCGTTGATAAACGTCACGTTATGCCCGATGAAAACATCGTCTTCGATGATCACGCCCTCGCAGATGAACGAGTGGCTGGAGACCTTGCAGTTCCGGCCTACCTTGGCGTTTTTCTGAATCTCGACGAACGTCCCCACCTTCGAGTTGTCCCCGATTGAACACCCGTAAGCGTTGACGAAGTTGAAAATGCGCACGCCTTCGCCGACCTCGACATTCACCAGATACCGCGAAGGACCGTTTTCGTTCAGGATACTCATAAAATTGCCACCTCGGCTCCCCGGAGACGAACCGATTTTTCCGCACACTCCAAGATGGCGACCACATCGGCGCCAAACCTTCCGTCCGAGACCGGACGCCGGCCCGTCTTGATCGCATCCCAGAAGTCGCCCACCAACGCGGCCAAAGCCTCGCGCCCCGAAATCTTCGGCGCGAAAACGTCTCCGGCCCGGTAGTCGAAGAGCAACCGCGACCGATCCTCAAGCGTGCGAGCTTCGTAACCCGAGTCATAGACGCGAAGAGGTTCGTTCGCATCCAGATCGTTATAAAGGACCATCTTTCGGTCTCCGCCGATCAACAGATGCCGGATCTTTACCGGTGACACCCATGAGCAGTTAAGATGCACCACCAGGCCGGAAGCATAACGCAGCACGATGAATCCGATATTCTCGGGTGCTCCCGGCGTGTGCGCCACCGCCACCGCACTCACCGCGAGCGGACGTTCCGGCGTCAGGTAATTCACAATCGAAAGATCGTGCACGGCCAAGTCCCACAACACGTTCACGTCATGCTGAAAAAGACCGAGATTGATGCGCGTCGAGTCGATGTAACGCAGTTGTCCCAGCTCACCGGCATCAACCAGCGCTTTGATCCGGTTCACCGCCGGGTGGTAGACGAACGTATGGTCGACCATCAGCACCCGCTGTTTGGATTCGGCGAGCGCGATCAGTTCCCGCGCGCTTTCGAGCGAATGGGTGATCGGCTTCTCAACCAAAACATGCTTGCCGGCCTCAAGCGCCTTTCTCGCCAAAGGAAAGTGGCTCGAAACCGGAGTGGCCAACGCCACCGCTTCGATTCCAGGTGCCGCCAAGACATCGTCAAACGAGCCGAACGTGAGCACGCCCGGAAACTCCTGCTTCGCCCGAAGCAAACGCGCCGGGCTGTCGTCACAAACGGCCACAACGGCTCCAGCGGAAGCCGCCAAAAAATTTCGCACCAATTTGGGTCCCCAGTAACCGTAGCCGACGATGCAGATTCCTTTCATCAATAAAGACCGTCGAAAAGGAGGAAGGGAGGGACCCGAAGCAAGCGATTACTAGACGTTCAGATCTGCCCGGCCTGTGGTCTCGCAGCGGCAAAAATGCGCCGCTGCATCACCAAAAACGACAACGCCATCTGGGCTACCGTTGCCACGCCCGAAGCCAGCCACGGGGCGATCGCCGTCGAGTAAATCAATATTTTGAAAACAGCCGTCTGAATGACAAAGGCCACGGCCATCATGCCCAAATACTCCGACACCTGTCGCTTTTTCACGCCACCCTTGTCGGCAAAGGTCCACCACTTATTGAGGCAAAAGTGCAGGCCGACCGCCAACGGATACGCCGCGAAATAAGCCAGATTCGCCCCAAGCGTCGGAGCAAACCACCAGTTCAAAGCCATGAAGGCCAAAGTAACCACGGCTCCGACCACACCAAAGCGGGCTAACTTAAGGACAAATTGATGACGACTGTTCACGGACCGGAGACGCAAATCGCGGTCAATGCGCCTTACAAGCACCTTCATCGCAGCGGTGCGAAGTCCGCGAAGATCGCAATCGCGCTTGGCCCTAGTCGTTTTCGGGCGCCGGGTTCAGATCCGGTTTAAAGGATCCCCGCAAACACGGACAAAATCGGCGACAGGTTCATCGCGCATTCTTCGGAAAGTTAAGCATTGATCCCATGTTCGCGCGGAGAAGAAGCTTTCCGGTCCATGGCTGAAAAATCCACGAATCAAATTCGTTTCGCTGTAATTGGTTGCGGCCTGATCGGCGGTAAACGGGTAAATGCCATCAAATCTCTTGGAGCCGTTCGCTACGTCTGCGACCTCGATTTGGTCAGAGCCGAACAACTCGCAAAAGCTGCCCCTGGTTGCAGGGCGATCGCCGACTACACGGTCGCTCTGGCCGACCCGCAAGTGGACGCCGTCGTCGTGGCCACCCTTAACGCCGCGCTGGCTCCCATCGCGCTCGCAGCCGTCAAGGCCGGCAAACATGTGCTCGTCGAAAAACCCGGGGCACTCCACTCCGCCCAGCTTGAAGAAATCCAAGCCGCGGCCTTGGCCAACGGCGTCCGCGTCCGCATCGGTTACAACCACCGCTTCCATCCCGCGCTGCAAAAGGCCCGGGCTCTTTTCGAGAGCGGTGCTCTCGGACCTCTCATGTTTCTCCGCGCACGTTACGGTCACGGCGGCCGGAAGGGCTACGATCGCGAATGGCGTGCCGATCCCAAACTCTCCGGCGGCGGCGAACTCATCGACCAAGGCGTGCATGTCATCGACCTTGCGGGTTGGTTTCTGGGCGATTTCGCCACCGTCGACGGGCATGCGACGACCTGTTTTTGGGACATGAAAGTCGACGACAACGCCTTCCTCAGCTTGCGCACTGCCGCCGGCCAAACGGCGTGGATGCACGTGAGCTGCACCGAATGGAAAAATCTGTTCTCCCTCGAAATCTATGGTCGTGACGCAAAGCTCGCGATCGACGGACTCGGCGGCAGCTACGGCGTCGAACGCCTCGCCTACTACAAGATGTTGCCCCAAATGGGCCCGCCCGAGACCACAATCTGGGAATACCCCGGCGGCGATGATTCTTGGCGCTTGGAGACCCAAACTTTCATCGACGATATCCGCCTCGGACGTGAACCGAGTCCCGGGCTGGCGGAAGGCATCGCGACTTTGAAAACGGTCGAGACGATCTATCGGCGCAGTGGCTACGCCGTCGCCGAAACTTGAGCATGGTCGGCGGAACAACCGGGCGATGCTGGAGCGAATCACTCAGTGGCGACAACGGTCGCTCGATGTCACCGCGGTGCTCGCGGCGCTCCTTCTCGTCTCCCGGTTCCGTCCGGAACTGCCGTTCAACGGGAACAACCTTATTCTAGCCTCCGTCCTCTGGGCCGTCGGCCTGTCGCTGACGGGTCATTACAAACGCGGAGGGCCGGTGAGTCCGTTCGCCGGAGCGGCCAAACTGATTTTCGACCACGTCCTTTTGAGCGGTATCTGGATCGGCGCGCTCGTTCTGTGGGGATCCGGGCCGGGACTCGGCACCGCCCTGGCGTTTTCCACTGCCACCGCCATCCTGCTCCTGCTCGCGCGCGTCCGGCTAGGAAACTTAAGATCGCTCCGCTACGATCGTTGGGCCCTGACTACACTCGGCACCGATTTGCTCTTCGGCGCCATCATCGTCGTCGCGGTCAACGGTCTTTGGTGGAGCCTGCCGACGCCCGCGTCGTTCCTCTACAGCCTGCTCGCCGGGCACCTCTTGGTTTTCACAATTTCAGCCTTTGCTGCCCGGCCGGTCGTGGCTTGGACATTTGGCCAAGGACTCCTCGTCGGCCTGATGCTCGGAGCAGATTCGGCGTTAGGGTGGCCGCACACCACTTGGCAGATCGCGCTTGGAACAGGATTGATTCCTGCCTTCGCCAAAGGACTCCGCATCGGGCTCAGCCGCCTTATCGGACCTCCGCCAGATCAAGCGGAATACTGGCGACGACTCGCTTTGGGTGCCGCGGTCTTCGCGCTGCTCCACCCGCTCTGCTCCGCCCAGATGATGGGTGCGAGCGACGCCAAGGTCTACGCCGAGGCAATGCAAGATTTTCTCCAACAAGTCCGGGCCGGGATCTTCCCCGTCTTCATCAGCCAAACCGAAATCGCGCCATTCGGCTCAGTCTTTCCCTTTCGGATGGCGTTTTATCATTTCAATTTCGGAGCTCTGCTCGATCTGCTGACGCTCCGCTCACTCAATGCCTACGCAATTCAACATCTCACGTTGCTGATCAGCGCGGCGGCCGGAGCTTTCGGTCTCTACACGCTGCTCAAGCGGCTTGCGCCAGCCCTTCCATGGGAAGCCGCCGCCCTCTCAGCCCTCTACTTGGCCAGCCCAGTTTGGCTTTCCGCCCTATACGGCCTCGACATGTATTTCACCGCAATGGCGCTCCCTTGGCTGCCGGCAGTATTTTATTCTGTGCTCCGCACGTTTCAACCGGACCGGAAATGGCGTAGCTTTCTCTTGCTCGGCATCGCTCTCGCGGCCACTTGGCTCGCGCATCCGCCCGTGGGCCTCTGGGCCTCAGCTTGCGCGGCCCTCAGCCAGTTGGTCCGTCTTGCCCTTCTCGGCCGGAACATCCGTGCGCACGATTTGGGTCAACTTAGCATTGCCGGAGTTTCGTGCGCGGTATTAAGCGCCGGGCTTTTCGTCTCGCTGGCCGACGTGCGAATTGCAGGTGAGCTGGTGGACCCCTCGGTGCCCGTTTTAAGAAGCATCACGAGCGTCGTCCCCCAGATTTTTCAACCCGTTTCGGCCAATGCCAACAAACTGAGCGACATGCACCTTGGCTACGGCTGGCATCTGCTGCTCACCGCCGGTATTCTATTCCGCCCGAAAGGTGCCGCCGCCTTCCCCCACTTTGTGATGGCGATCCTGTCGCTTGGCCTGCTCGTTCTGATTTACCCGGTGCCTGTCCTCACGCCCATGCTATGGCGAATTCTGCCGTGGGAAGTTACCAACATTACCAACATCTGGCCCATGCAACGGATCTATCCGGTTGTGGTCACACTCGCCGCGTTGGTCGCGCTCGGCTCCCTACGCAGTGTGGTTCTTTCAAATTCACCGAGGATTCGAGCCTTACTGTTGGTCCCGCTTTGCTTCTGGTCCGCGTTCGAGGCGACCAAGTTTTTGCGCCGGGCTCGTGAACACACCAGCCCGATTGAAGCAACGCGGATCATTTCCAAAGTCGAAAACAGCCCATTGCTCCCGAGCTGGACCGCCTACACCCCTAGACTTCCGTCAATCCCTCTGATCGGTCACGTCCGAGATCCGGTCTTGCTCAACCGTCTGCTCGATCCACAGACCAACCGTGAGGTCGTCGACAACGCCCGTGCCGCCGCAGAAACACCCGTCGCCGTTGTCGAGATTGGCGCGCGTCTCTTGTCCCCGGGCGTCATGCGGCTTACTCGGGGTTTCACTCTCGAACCCGGCTGGCGCTACCAACTTCAACTGGCGTTCACCGATCCCCGGACCGCCGGAAGTCTCCAAATTCGCCCGTTAAACGAAGAGCCTCCCCGCTTCTTTCGGGAGATCGCTTTCACGGCCGCCCAATCCACTGGAATTGCCAACCTCCACGTTTGGACTTCAGAGCCGTCTGCGGTGGCTGTCGAAATGCTGTTTCGGCCCGAAAATCCTGCCGACGCCGACCACGCTGCGGCAGTTTTTCTAAAATATAGGTTGATCCCTTATCGATCCGATTCGCTTCCGATCAAGGTTACTTCGTTCGCCCCCTACATCGCCACCGTCGACCATCCAACGCCCAGTTTGCTCGAAACCCACCGATTTTACGCCCGCGGATATCGCGCCACCGTAAACGGCAAGAAGGTCCCGGTCACCGAGTCGCCCGACCACCGAGTGCTGCTCCCGCTTGGGGCCGGCCACAATGAAATCCGCCTGGACTACTTTGGGCCCCCGTCCGTGCAGGCCGCGTTTTGGCTCAGCGGTCTTGCATGGGTGGCGCTGGCCGGTTTCGGCGCCTGGAT
>CALSBN010000059.1:0-23415 GCA_943373185.1 Opitutus sp. GAS368
AGCAACGCCCAAACGACGGACTGCACCGGAACGGGCGAACAAGCTTTTGAAGCGGGTTTGATTGCGGCAACGCGCCAACTCCCAGACGAGATCCGGGCATAGGCGCGACGCCCATCCGCACGGCCAACGTCACCCTGCGCCACGCCGCTTCTCCCGCCCGGGCCAACGCACCACGGTCCACCGCCCGCACGTCACGTTTAGGCCAGACTACGTGCTGCACCTCGTCCCGTTTCATCGCCGGAGCGGATCGCGTCCGCCCACCCCCGTAAGTCCAGCGGCCCGGACGTGCCCCTCCTTTGGCCAAGGTCCCTGAATATCCCACACGCCGGGTTTCAGTCCGTCATACGCATACGTGCGGAGAACGTCGGTCCGGCCTTGAAGCCCGTGGTGATTCTCACGATCAGCACGCGACGCCTCGTTCTTCACTTCAACATCACCACCATGCACTCGCTCAAATCCGCGACCTTCGCCCTCGCCACCCTCGCCCTCGCGTTCACCGCGCCCGTCACCTTCGCGGCCGCGCCGCTGGCCCCGGGCGAGGCCATCACTTTCAAGCTCCAACGCTCCCGCGAGTCTGACCTCCGCGCGTCACCGACGATCACAATTCCGACCGTCTACCTCGAGCTCGGCGTCGCCGGAAAAGTGAGCGGCACCAAACAGAGCGGCTCCAATACCGCCAAGGCCAAGGCCCACTGGGCCGTCGGCGGTCTCGACAAAGCCTTCGCCCAGAGCATTGCCAAGAAAATCGAAGATGACCTCGTCACCAAACTTCGCGCCGCCGGTTACACGGTGAAAACGTGGGCCGACATCAAGGATCTCGAACCCATGAAAAAAGCCGAGCGCCGTCCCTTCGACGCCACGTGGGGAGCCCCCGTCGCCAAGAGCGTGTTCTCCGGCGACAACATCGCCCTCACCATCGCGCCCTCCGACGAACAGTATTTCAAAACCGCCATGGCTTGGGGTGTCTTCAACCAGTTCATCAGCCGCACCAAGAGCGTCATCGGCGAGGGCACGATTCTCATTCCCACCTTCACCATCGCCGCGCCCCAGGCATGGGCGACGACCGAGCGGGGCTACAAACGCGCCAGTGCCACCGCCCACGTCGCACATGGCATGAACCTGACTCAAGCGCGGGCTGATTTCATGACCGACAAAGGATCCGGCGGCACGGTCATGACCACCGAGCAAATCATCAATCTGAACGAGAAGGTCGGCGACCTCACCGAAAAGGACACCACCAGCCACGCCGGCAACGCCATCAGCGCCGCCCTTGGCACGTTGACCGGCACCGGCAGCATCAAGAGTGCTTCGGGATACTACCACCTCGAGATCGACCGCGCCGCCTACGAGGCCGCGATCCTCCGCGCCGCCCTGCCCTTCAACTCCGTGATCACCGAGTCCGCGAAGAAAAAGTGATCTTTGGTCAGGCGTCGGTTGCCTGACCTCGCCCTCGGTCCATGGCCCACGACCCACCACGCGCGGCACCGCCCCCCGCCAAAGCGCACCCGCGCCCCCGCGTTGACGCGCAGACTTCCAACCGCTCGATTTTCGCCATGAGTCGCCCCCTCCTGTGCCTAGCCGGCCTCATCGGCTTTCTTTTGCTTTCACCCGCAGTTTCGTCCGCCCAGCCGCTCTTCGAGGACGGCCGCCCGCTCCTGCGCAAATTTTCGCCCAAAGACTATCGCAGCCATTACCAGACGTGGAGCGCCACCCAGGCGAGCGACGGCCGGATGTGGTTCGGCACGCTCAACGGCGCGGTGATTTTCGACGGCCACACGTGGACCAAAGCCGACGTGCCCACCTCGTTTGTCCGACAAGTCGTCGAGGGGCCGCGCGGCCGGATGTTTGTCGGCGGCGAGGATGTGCTCGGCTATGTCGAACCCGCGCCCACCGGCGGCTGGCGCTTCGTCTCGTTGTTGGACCGCATTCCCGCCGAAGCCAAACCCGTCGGTCTCAGCCGCCGCGTGGTCCGGCTCGGCGACGATATCTTCATCGGTGGAGATCGTCAGCTCTTTCGCGTGCGCGGCGATGACGTGCGCTCGTGGAGTTTCGATCCGGCGAGGCGCAACTCCGTCGATGTCGTCAACGGCGAGGTTTTCCTGATGCGCGAGGGCGAGGGCATCTTGCGTTTGCAGGGCGACGACTGGAAACCGTGGGTCACGCCTCCGGGCATGGAGCGGCGGCAGTTTACGTTTCTCCTGCCCGCCGATGGTGCCGTCGCGCTGCTCGCTCTCGGCAACGACGGACTTTTCCGGCTCGACGCCGACGGCAAGGCCACGCGCTGGGGTGAAGCCGCGCGCACCCTCGCCGGCGGCGCCCCGTTCTTCGGCGGTCGTCGTCTGCGCGACGGCAGCTATGCGTTCGGAACCGTGAATGCCGGAATGATTTTGCTCTCGGCCGACGGCGCGACGGCTCGACAGATCGCCGTCGCCGACGGGTTGTCCGCCAACGTCGTCCTGGGCGTGGGCGAGGACCGTGAAGGCGGCCTCTGGGCCGCCACGCAAAACGGCATCACGCGTTTCGACCGCACCACCCCCGCCACCGTTTTCGATCAGACCAACGGCCTCGGCGAAGCCCTCACTCAATCTCTCGTCCGCCACGGCGAGACGCTCTACACCGTCTTCGGCAGCCGCGTGCATCGCCTGATTCCATCGGCGCAACTAGGCCGCGCTCGCTGGGAGCCCGAAACCGCGATCCCGGAAAAATCCAAAGTCAACGCCATCGCCAGCCACCCGTCGGGCCTGATCATTGGCGATGGCACGGGCGTCCATTTATTGGCCGGGGACAAACTGACCGGCATCGTCGAGTCACCGATCGCGATCACCACATTCGCCAAATCCGTCACCGATCCCGACCGCATCTTTCTCGGCTGGGGGAACTCCGTTTCTGCGATTCGCTACACCGGTGGTCGCTGGGTCAACGAGGGCACACTTTCCGGCCTCGAAGGCGCCCCGTTCTCCATGGTCGAGGAAGCCGACGGCACCCTGTGGGTCGCGACCGATACCCGCGGCGTGCTCCGCGCCCGCCGGCCCGCCGGATCGGCACCGACCGCGCCGTGGTCCGCCCCGGTGATCAAGACGTTTCACGAAAAGGACGGCACTTTGCCCGCCGGACACGGCTGGGTCTTCGTCGAACAAACTCCACTAGGCGTGCGCTTCGCCACCGAGCAGGGTCCCGCCCTCTACGACCGCGGCACCGATCGCCTCATCCTCGATTCCGCGCTCATCGCGGCGGGCGGAAAGTTACCCCTGTTCGAAGCCTTCACTCGCGGCGTCACGGGCGACACCTGGAGCATGAACGCTTCCAGCCGCACGTCCCCCGAACGCCCGCTCGTGCGCATCCGCGCCAGCGCCGGAGGAGGTCTGACCGTGACCGACGCGCCGGCCGCCATCGGCAGCCTGCTTGGTCTCAGCGGGCTTCAACTTTCACTTTATGAATCCCGCCCCTCCGGCGACGTGCTCTGGGCGCGCGGGTTGGAGAATCTCGTCCGCATCGAACTCTCGCGGCTCGCCTCCACCGATTTCTCTGCCGCGCCTCTGCTGACCGAATTCTCCGCCGAAGGCCGGACCGTCCCGATGCCCGCCGCGCCCGGCGACACCGTGCCGCTGCAGTTCTCGACCGAGCCGCTGGTCTTTCGCTTCGCCTCCACCCGCTACGGCGGCGGCAGCACGCCCCGTTTTCAGACCCGCCTCGTCGGATTCCGCGACACGTGGTCCGCGCCCGCCGCCGGCACCGAGGCGGTTTTCACCAACCTCGTCGGCGGTCCGTTTCGTTTCGAAGTCCGAACGCTCGACGCCGACGGCCACACCGGGCCGGTCGCGTCCCTCGCGTTCACCGTGGCCCCGCCGTGGGCGCGTTCCCCCGCCGCGTTCGCCCTTTACGGCCTCGCGGCACTTTCCGCGATGTTCGGTTTCGTCCGGTGGCGCCTCGGCCGGGCCGAACGCGAACGCCTCCGACTCGAAGCCCTCGTCACGCAGCGCACCGCCGAGCTCGCCGTCGCCACCGCCAAGGCCGAGACCGCCAACCAAGCCAAGAGCGCCTTCCTCGCCAACATGAGCCACGAGCTGCGCACCCCGCTCAACGGTGTGATCGGCTACGCCCAGGTCCTCATGAAGGACCGCGATCTTTCGCAGAAAAATCGCGACCGCCTTCAGGTCGTGCAGACCAGCGGCGAGCATCTGCTCCGCATGATCAACGAGGTGCTCGATTTCTCGAAAATCGAAGCCGGCCGGATGGAGCTGCGACCCGCGCCGTTCCATTTGCCCCAACTTCTCCGCGACATCGCCGCCGCCCTCAGCCCGCGCGCCGAACTGAAGGAGCTCGAATTCGTTTTCGATTTTGCCGCCGACCTTCCGGAACTCGTGATCGGCGACGCGCTCAAGCTCCGCCAAATTCTTGATAATCTCCTCAGCAACGCCGTGAAGTTCACGACCACCGGGAGCGTCACGTTGCGCGTCGGCCGCATCGTCTCGGCTCCTGCATCCGGCCCCGAATCTGCGGGTGCGGAAGCGACCCAACTCATCGAATTCACCGTCCAAGACACCGGCGTCGGCATCGCGGAATCCGATCTCCCGGCGCTCTTCCAACCGTTCCACCAAGCCGCCGATGGCCGGCCGCCCGAACCGGGCACCGGGCTCGGCCTCGCGATCAGTCAGCGCTTCGTGACGCTGATGAACAGCACCCTCAAAGTCTCCAGCCGGCGCGGAGTCGGCACCACGTTCTCATTCTCCGTCAGTCTTCCCGTGCTCGCCGTCCAAGCCGACGCCCCCGGAGACTCACCGCGCGCGATCACCGGATACACGGGGGCTCCGCGGCACGTCATGATCGTAGACGACGTTGCGATTAACCGCCACGTGCTCCGGGAACTGCTCGCTCCCCTTGGCTTTCACCTCACCGAAGCGGCCGACGGCCCCACCGCCCTCGCGCTCGCGGCCACCACTCCGCCCGATCTCGTTTTCCTCGATCTGCGCATGCCCGGCATGGACGGCTTCGAACTCGCCAAACGGCTTCGCACCCTCCCCGCCGGCGCCCGCACCAAGCTGATCGCGATGTCCGCCTCGGTCCTCTCCTTCAACCGCGACGATGCCTTCGCCGCGGGCTGCGACGACTTTCTGCCCAAACCGTTTCGCGAAGCAGATCTGCTTTCCCGCATCCGCCTCGCGCTCCGGCTCGAATGGGAGTCTGCCGCCGAAACCGCCACCTCCGCCCAGAATTCCGCCACCCCGTTTCCCGCCGCTCCGACCCGACTTTCGTCGTCCGATCTTTCAGACCTGCTTACGCTTGCCCGTCGCGGTGAGATTGTCGCCCTCCGCCGAAAACTCGCCGGGTTCCACTCGAATCCCGGGCCGGTCGATCCCCTGGTCGCCACGCTCGAGTCTCTCGCAAAAAGCTACCGCATGGAGCGCATCCGCGAACTGCTCGAACGCGCGCACCTCGCCCCGCCTTCTCCGCCGTAATTCGCCCGGCAGCTCGCCCTGATCTTTCAGGCAAAATCTGTCTGCCCAGATATTTTTCGCCTCATTCGTCTCCCGGCAATTGCCAGACTCAGCCCGGCCCGCTCAATTGCCACGATGTCGGTTCCCCGTCCTCGGCTCACATTTTCCGCCCTCTTCGCCTTCGCGCTGGCCGCCGTGCCCGCCCCTTCCGCCTTCGCCGAGCCCGTCGACTTCAACCGCGACATCCGCCCCATCCTGTCGGACAACTGTTACCATTGCCACGGCCCCGACGCCTCGTCGCGCAAGTCCGGGCTTCGCCTCGATCTCCACGCCAACGCCCTCGCCGGCGGCCGTTCCGATCTCGCCTCCGTCGTCCCCGGCAAGCCCGACGAGAGCGAACTCATCGCCCGCATCTTCAGTCATGATCCCGACGAGATCATGCCGACACCCGACGCCAACAAGACGCTCACCGCGGCGCAAAAAGACCTGCTCCGCCGCTGGATTCTCGAGGGTGCCAAGTGGGACGAACACTGGGCCTACGTGGCCCCCCAACGCCCCGCGGTCCCGCCGCTCGCCGGCGCCCAACCTGCCGTTGACAGCTCCGCGCTGCCGCCAAACCCCATCGACGCCTTCATCCTCGCCCGCCTGCAAAAGGAGAAAATCTCACCCGCTCCCGCCGCCGATCCCGTCATCCTCATCCGGCGGCTCAGCCTCGATCTGACCGGTCTGCCGCCGACGCCCGCCGAGGTCGCCGCCTTCCTCGCCGATTCCACCCGGAATCCCGCCGCCGCCTACACCGCCCTCGTCGATCGGTTGCTCGCGTCGCCGCACCACGGCGAGCGTTGGGCCCGCCCGTGGCTTGATGTCGCCCGCTACTCCGATTCCAACGGCTACTCCATCGACGCGCCGCGCCAGATCTGGAAATACCGCGATTGGGTCATCGCCGCGCTCAACCGCGATCAACCCTACGACCAGTTCGTCATCGACCAACTCGCCGGCGATCTCCGGCCAAATCCGACCGTCGAACAAAAGGTCGCCACCGGCTTCAATCGCAACACCCAGATCAACCAGGAGGGCGGCATCGATCCCGAGCAGTTTCGCGTCGAGGCCGTGATGGACCGCGTCGCCACCTTCGGCAGCACCTTCCTCGGGCTCACCGTCGCCTGCGCCCAATGCCACGACCACAAATTCGACCCGATTTCCCAGCGCGACTACTTCCGCCTCTACGCGTTTTTCAACAACACCGTCGACGACGGTCACGGCAAGAGCACGCCCGGCGGCACCCTCGCCTTCCCCGGCGAATCCCACGCCATTGAGAATTTCCCCGCCGCCATCGAGGAAGCGCGGACCGACCTCGAAAACTTCCTCAACGCCCGCGGCCGCGACATCGCCGCGTGGCAGGCCAAGCTCTCGGCCGAGGAGAAAAAGCAATTTGGACCCATCGCCCGCGTGGCCGTCAAATTGCCGTGGGATCAACAAACCCTCGCCCAGCGCCGCGCCCTTTACGGGACGTTTCGCCGCGACGACAACGAGTTCTCCGTCCGTCACGAGAAACTCGCCTCGCTCGAGCGCAGCGAGTCCAAGGCGATCACAACGCTCATCATGTCCGAGCTCCCGCAACCCCGGGCGAGCGTCCTCTTCATCAAGGGCGACTTCACCCGCCCCGGTGAATCGGTCACGCCCGGCACGCTCGAGATTCTGCCACCGCTCGCCACCACCAGCCCTTCGCCCAACCGCCTTGACCTCGCCCGCTGGCTCTTCGATCCCGCGCACCCGCTCACCGCCCGCGTGATGGTGAACCGCATCTGGCAGCAGTATTTTGGTCTCGGTCTGGTGGAGACCGAAAATGACTTCGGCTCCCAAGGCTCCCTTCCCAGCCACCCCGAGTTGCTCGACTGGCTCGCCACGGAATTCGTCGCGCAACAATGGAGCATGAAGGCGATTCACCGGCTCATCGTCACCTCCGCCACCTACCGCCAATCCTCCCTTGCCCGCCCCGACCTCGATCTCGCGGACCCGCTCAACAAACTGCTCGCCCGTCAAACCCGTCTCCGCCTCGACGCCGAACTCGTGCGCGACGTCGCCCTTTCCGCCAGCGGCCTTTACCACCCCGCGCTGGGCGGCCCTCCCGTTTTCCCACCCCAGCCCGACGGCGTGATGAACCTCGGCCAATCCAAGCGCGCATGGATCGCCAGCACCGGTCCCGCCCGCTTCCGCCGCGCGCTCTACACCCACCACTGGCGCGCCACCCCGCACCCCGCGGTCGCCGTCTTCGATGCCCCCGACGGCTTCAGCGCCTGCACCCGCCGGCTTCGCTCCAACACTCCGCTCCAAGCCCTCACGCTGCTCAACGACCTTCAGTTTTTCGAATTCGCCGAAGCGCTTGCCGCCCGGGTCCAACGTGAAGGCGGCGCCACCGATCCCGCGCGCCTCGACTACGCCTTCCGTCTTTGCGTTTCGCGCTCACCCACCGACGCCGAGCGCTCCCGCCTCCTCGCCCTGCTGCGCGAACTCCAAGACCCCGCCCGCGCCACTGCCACCGATCCGGCCGCCACTCCGTTCGAAGCGTGGACCACCCTCGCCCGCGTTTTGCTCAACCTCGACGAAACCATCACCCGAAGCTGATTCCCCAAGTAGGGCAGGGTCTCCGACCCGCCCTCCACGCGCCGAGCAGCACTCCCAATCCCACCGCGCGAAGGGCCCCCATCTCCAAAAACTCTCTCTCCTATCTCCCCACCTTTTTTCATGTCTCCCGATTCCGCTCCGTCATTCGACCCCGTATCCCGTCGCCACTTTTTCAGTCGGTGCGCTCTCGGCTTGGGCGGCATCGCTCTGGCCTCGATGCTCAACGAGCGCCGCGCCCACGGCGCAGCACCGTCGCCTGCACCCGCCGCGCCCGGCGGACCCGCCTCGCTCGCCGATCCCATGGCCCCGCGCCCCACGCATTTCCCCGCGCGCGCCAAAAACGTCATCTATCTCTTCATGGCCGGCGGTCCGAGTCAACTCGACCTCTTCGACTACAAACCCCGCCTCGCCGCCCTCAACGGCCAGCCCGTTCCCGAATCGCTGATTGCCGGCAAGCGCTTCGCGTTTATGGACACGTCGCACGGCACGAAACTTCTCGGCAGCCGCCGCACCTTCGCCCAACACGGTCGCAGCGGCGCATGGGTCTCCGATCTTTTCCCCTACACCGCGGGCGTCGTTGACGACATCACCCTGCTCAAATCCTGCGCCGCCGATCTCTTCAATCACGCCCCGGCCAAACTTTTCATGAACACCGGTTCGGGCCAGTTCGGTCGCCCGAGCATGGGCTCGTGGATCACCTACGGCCTCGGCAGCGAATCGCACAATCTCCCGGGCTTCGTCGTCCTGCAGTCCGGCCCGCGCGGTCCCCGGGGCGGCGCCGTCAATTGGGGCACCGGATTTTTGCCCACAACCTATCAAGGTGTTCCCTTCCGGGGCAACGGCGACCCGATCCTCAATCTCACCAGTCCCAAAGGCATTACCGCCGCCCGCCAGCGGCAGGCCATCGACGCGATCCGCGATCTCAACCTCCAGCACGCTGTCGCCACCGGCGATGCCGAAATCCACACGCGCATCGCCGCCTACGAGATGGCCAGCCGGATGCAGTCCAGCGCCCCCGAACTCGTCGATCTGAGCAGCGAGACCGAGGCCACGCTCAAGCTTTACGGCGTCGAAAAAGACAAACCGTCCTTCGCCCGCAATTGTCTGCTCGCCCGACGCCTCGTCGAGCGCGGTTCACGTTTCATCCAGCTTTATCACACCAATTGGGACAGCCACGGCGGCCCAGGCGAGAATCTCCAATCCGACTTCGAAGCCCGCTGCCGCGAGGTTGACCAAGGCCAAGCCGCCCTCGTCACCGACCTCAAACAACGCGGCCTCCTCAAGGACACGCTCGTCGTCTGGGGCGGCGAGTTCGGCCGCACGCCCATGGGCGAGAACCGCGACACCACCGGCCGCAACCACCACATCGACGCGTTCACGATGTGGTTCGCCGGCGGCGGCACGAAGCCCGGCACGATCATCGGCGAGACCGACGAACTCGGTTTCAACGCCGTCACCGACCGCGCCCACGTCCACGACATCCACGCGACGATCCTTCACCTCCTCGGGATCGATCACAAAAAACTGACCTTCCGTTTTCAAGGCAGGGACTTCCGCCTCACCGACGTCCACGGCCACCTGATCGAAAAACTCCTCGCCTGATTGATGTAGGGCAGGGTCTCTGACCCGCCCTCCGCGGCCCGCGCCCTCCCCCGCCCAAGCCATGTTCACCCGCCGCCACTTTCTAAAAACCACCGGCACCGCCGCCGCCTGCACCTTCTTGTCCGCCCGCGCTCGCGCGGTGTCCGCGCCGGCCGTGCTCGGCCAAGGGGATTTTCGCTACCGCGTCGTCCCCGGCTGGGGCGTCCTCGACGCCAATACGCCTGTGAAGAATTGCCACGGCCTCGCCCGCGACCGCGCCGGCCACATCATTCTCCTCACCGATCACGTCGCCAACAACGTCATCGTCTACGACCGCGCCGGCCGCCTCGTCCACAAATGGGGCACCGCCTACCCCGGCGCGCATGGCCTTTCGTTGGTGACCGAGGGTGACCGCGAGGTCCTCTTCATCACGGATCTCTCGAAACATCTCGTCGTCAAAACCACCCTCGATGGCACCGTGCTCGACGAATGGCGTTGGCCGGAGAACTCAGGCCTCTACGAGAAAGCCGATCAATATCGCCCGTCGTGGACCCTCCACCTGCCCAACGGCGAGTTCTACGTGCTCGATGGTTACGGCCGCGATCACATCCTGCACTACGGCACCGACGGTAAACTCATCCGCGTCTTCGGCGGCGCCAAGGGCGGCATTGCCCACTGGGGTCCCCACGGCGGCATGATCGACTCGCCGAAAAACTCGGACCCCACGCTGCTGATCGCCATGAGCGACCAGCAGTATCTCCTCCGCCTCGCGCTCGACGGCCGTCACCTCGGACGCACCCCGCTGCCCGGCGGCAACCCCCGCCAGATCCGCCGCCGGGGCGACCACTATTTCGTCGCGCACCTTGCCGACAACTGGCCCAAGGACCGCAACAGCCGCGGCTTTCTTTCCGTGCTCGATGCCAAACTCCGCGTCGTCTCGAACATCGCCGGCACCGCGCCGGTTTATTCCGACGCCGGCGAACTCCAGCCCATGAAGACGCAAGAGCCCGTTTTCATCCACCCTCACGACCTTCTGGTCGGCGACGACAGCAGCCTCTACGTCGCCCAGTTCGCCTCCAACCAGACTTACCCCATCAAGCTCGAACGCATCTGAGGTGGCATGGGCGTTCCGCCCATGTTTGTTTGCTCAACTCTCCATCGATTCTATTCCCAACCCTTCATGCCCCCTCGCCCCGCCCTTCTCGCCTTCGCCCTCGCTCTCACTGCCTTCGCCATCGGCCCGGCCAACGCCGCCCTTACCGCCGACGAGCAAAAGATCGTCGCCGCCGTCAACGCCCAGTCCGGCACGTTTGCCCGCGACCTCGAGCAACACGTTCAACTCGACAGCACCACCGAGAATCTCGCCGGAGTTCGCAAACTCTCCGATCTCTACGGCGCGCAACTCTCCGCCCTCGGCCTCACCTATCGCTTCGCCCCGCTCCCCGCTGCCACCGGCCGCGCGGGGCACCTGATCGCCGAGCACGTCGGCACCCGGGGCCAACGTGTGCTCCTCATCGGCCACCTCGATACCGTCCTTCCTGGCGGCAACTTCCGGCGCGACGGCGACAAGGCCTACGGCTCCGGCACGAGCGACATCAAAGGCGGCAACCTCGTCATCGTCTACGCTCTCCGCGCCCTTCATGCCGCCGGCCTGCTCGCCGACACCCGCATCATCGTCGTCATGACCGGCGACGAAGAAGCCGTCGGCCGCCCCGTGGAAACCGCCCGCGCCGAGCTCTTCGCCGCCGCCCAGCGCAGCGACGTGGCCCTCGCCTTTGAGAGCGCCATCGGGAAAACCGGCACCGTCGCCCGCCGCGGGAGCGCGTCGTGGGAAGTCGAAGTCCAAGGCGCAACCGGCCATTCTTCCGGCATATTTTCCGCCGCCATGGGCGCGGGCTCCGTTTACGAGGCCGCCCGCATCCTCTCCGGTTTCTACGCGGAACTTCGCCCCCTCGACGGACTCACGCTCAACCCTGCCCTCATCGTCGGCGGAACGGAAACCACCCTCGACCGCACCGGCGGAAAGACCGAGGGCAAGACCAACATCACCGCGCAGAGCACCCGCATCCGCGGCGACCTCCGCACCACCAGCGCCGCCCAGCTCGCCCAAGCCCAGGCCCTCATGCGCGCCATCGTCGCCAAAAATCTTCCGCGCACCTCCGCCACCATCACCTTTAGCGAGGGCTATCCCGCCATGCCCGATTCCCCCGCCAACCGCGCGGTCCTCGCCCAACTCGACCAAGCCAGCCGCGACCTGGGCTTCGGCGCCATCACCGCCTACGACCCGCGTTCCCGTGGCGCCGGCGACATCGCCTTTGTCTCGCCTCCGCTGCCCGCACTCGACGGCCTGGGCCTCCGCGGCGGCGGCGCCCACGCCCCCGGCGAATGGGCCGACCTATCCACCGCCCCCGAGATCATCCAGCGCACCGCCCTTCTCATTTACCGGCTCACTCGCTGACCTCTGAGATTTCCTCCAATCCTATTGCTCTTCTTCTCAACCGCCCCCGCTTTTCTAGCCCCATGAAATCCCCCTGCCTCCCGCTCCTCCTCGCGTTCCTTGCCTTCGTCGCCCCGCTCACCCGCGCCGCCGACTCCGCCAAAACCACCGTCCCCGTCCGCGCTCTCCTCATCACCGGTGGCTGCTGCCACGATTATGATTTTCAGGCCAAAGCCCTCACCGAGGGCGTCAAGCAGGTGGGCAATGTCACGTGGACCGTCGTCAACGAAGGCGGCAAGACCACCCGCGCCCAGATCAAACTCTACGATGATCCCAACTGGGCCAAAGCCTACGATGTCGTCGTGCACAACGAGTGCTTCGCCGACACCAACGACCCGGTCTACATCGCAAAAATTCTCGCCGGCCATCGCGCCGGCACTCCCGCCGTAGTGATCCATTGCGCGATGCACACCTACCGCGCCCTCGCCGACGACTCGTGGCGCGAGTTCCTGGGTGTCACCAGCCGCAAGCACGACCACCAGGCGAACTACGCCGTCATCCCCACCGCTGCCGGCCAAGCCCACCCGGCGCTCCGCGGCTTCCCCGCCGTCTGGACTACGCCCATGGACGAACTCTACATCGTCGAAAAACTCTGGCCCAAGGCGCAGGCTCTCGCGGTTTCAAAAAGCGAAAAAGACGGCAAGGACCACGCCGCCATCTGGACCAACGACTACCACGGCACGCGGGTTTTCGGCACAACCTTTGGTCACGGCAACGCCACGTGGGCCGACCCGATCTTCATCCGCACCGTCGCCCAAGGCCTGCTCTGGGCCAGCGGCCGGTCTAAGAGCGCCGCGTAATTGCGTCTCTATTGGATTCGGCTTTTCTCGAATCCGTAGCCGCGAGCGTGAGCGAGTGGTTGTCCGCCCACTCGCTCACGCTCGCGGCTACGATAGAATTGAAACGCCTGCGCTGTGGCCGAAGAGCACACTCGGACCTGCCGACCGCCAGGGACGAAACTCAACGTTTGGCGACGTCCTTCACGCATCGGAAGCCCGCGTGATTGCTGCCCGTGTCGGGCGCGCCTTTGCCCCGCGTGCCCACCATGTAGCGGGTGCAATATTGGTCGGTGCAGAGGAACGAGCCGCTCCGCTGCACGCGTTTTGCCATACCGGGCTCGGCGGGATCGTAGCTCTCGCTTTGGGCCACTCCCCGCGGATCCCGGACGACGCCACCGCCCGCCGCCTTCACCGCGAGCGCATACGCATCGGGCCGATACCAATCGCTGCACCACTCCCACACGTTTCCCGACATGTCGAAAAGGCCGTAGGCATTGGCCGGAAATGAAGCCACGGGCGCGATGCCGGTGTAACCGTCGCCCGCGTCATTCTGATGCGGGAACGCCCCCTGCCAGATGTTGGCCAGCCACTTGCCCTCGACCGTGAGATCGGTGCCCCACGTGTAGCGTTGGCCCGTCAGACCGCCACGCGCGGCAAACTCCCACTCGGCTTCCGTCGGCAAACGTTTTCCGGCCCACGCGGCATAAGCCTCGGCGTCGGCGTAGGCGATATGGACGACGGGCTCGCGGTCGCGGCCGTTCAGATTGCTCGCCGGACCGGTAGGATGACGCCAATTGGCACCGGGGACGTATTTCCACCAACGCAGGGCGTTGCCGAGCGGCACGGGCTCGCGGGGCTGGTCAAACACGATCGAGCCGGCGACCAACATCTCGGGCGGCGCGCCGGGATAATCTTCGGGACGCGGGACTTTTTCGGCAAACGTCACATAGCCCGTGGCCGCGACGAACCGGGCGAACTCGGCATTGGTGACCTCGGTGCGGTCCATCCAAAACCCGCCGACTGATACGCGGTGAATCGGCCGCGCGTCCTCCATCGGCTCGTTGCCTCCGCAGAGTTCGCGACGTGGATCGCTCGAACCCATCGAGAACTCGCCGCCCGGGATCCAAGCCATGCCCTCGGGCGCAGGAGTGGGCGCGACGGTCGCGGCCGGATCAATGACGGTGGGAAGATAGCGGTCCGCGCCCTCGGCCTCGGCCGCAGCCGCAGGCAGGCCCGGACGCGCCAACATCGCGGGCGGCGTCGCGGCAAAGACCGGAAACTCAGAGCCGCCGAATGCGAGCAGAGCGGCGAACGCAGAGGCTGATACCCGCCGCCCGATTCGTTTGCATCTTTGTAGGGCTCGACCTTGGTCGATGCCTACGTCGCCGGCCAGCGAGCGCGGCGCGGACCAAGGTCCGGCCCTACGGGAGAAAGCTTCGGGTGATTGGGCTGAAAGACGGGGTGAGAAAAGATTCATGCGGAAGCGAGGGCGTCAGAGCAAAGACGGCCGGGCGGCGAAAACGGACCGAAGAGGCGGAGACCGCAGGGCGTCAAATGGACAGGTTTCAGGCGGCAGTTTGGGTGGTAGCACTCGCGTCTCGCCCGTGTTTTGATCATGGGCGGGACAAGCCCATGCTACCCCGGGTCACGGATCTACGTCGTAAACCTCGATCAGGCCGATGCCGGTATTGTTGGTCGTGCCGACGCCGCTCAGTTGGGCCGTGTAGGAGCCGGGCGGCAGCATGATGATAATGGCGGAGTCCAGACTGCCGTTGGCCAACGGGAAGACGCCGGCGCCGGCCGTGGCGGCTGCGATGAACGCGGCATCCTCGCCCGAGGCCCAGTTGTCGTTGGTGGCTAGGATCCGGCGCTGCGGCGTCGCGTCGAACAGCGTGAGCTGCGGGTCGTTCAGCACAGAATTGGCCGCGATGCCGGGGAAGATTCGGAGAGTCGGGCCGATGCCGCGGATGAGCACGCGACGCGTCACGGTGCCGGTGACGGCGAAGCCCGCGATGAGCACGTTTTCGCCCGTGCCTACGTTGGTGCGGGTCGAGACGCCGATCGCCTTGGGCCCGGTGAGCGCGACGCTGGCGTCGTAAACTTCCACGATGGCAACGCCGGTGGTGTTACCGGCTCCGCGGGCCTGCACGGTGTAGCTGCCGGGATTCAAGGTCGCGAGGACCACGGCGTCGCGGGAGTTGTTGGGCAGGGCGAAGGTGCGCAGGCGCGTGGTGGCCTGTTGGATCGCTGTGACTGCGGCCGCGCCGCCGACCTGCGTGCCCCAGTCCTCGTTCGTCTGCACCACGGCGCCGGCCGAGTTGAGCAGCGTGAGATTCGGATCGGCCAAGAAACCGGTGATCCCTTGCCCGGCGAGGGTGGGACCGATCACCCGGATGAGCATTTGTTTCGTGCCTGTGCCGGTGACGGCGAAACCGGCGGTGAGGACGTTGGCGCCGTTGCCGGCGAGGCCGCGTGAGGAAATACTGCCGAGACGGGTCGGCGCGGTGGACAGCGTGAGGAGCGCGGGGCTGCTCGTAACCGAGCCCGCACTGGTCGTGACCACGACGGAATAATTGCCGGCCTGCGCCGTGTTGACGTTGCTCAACAGCAGGGTCGACGACGTGCCGCCGGCGATGGGCGCGCCGTTTTGCAGCCACTGGTATCGGATGGGCGGAGCGCCGATGGCTTCAACGGAGAAGATCGCGCCGGAGCGAGGAGCAATCGTGAGCGGTTGGGGTTGCCGCGTGATCGTCACGTAGCGGAACGAGTAAAGCGGATCTTTCAGCGCGGCGTCGGCCACGGCGGTCAGGTCGGGGAGCACGAGCAAGGCTGCGATCCGAGTCGCAACCTGCGCCGCCGTCGAAACCGTGTTGGTCGTGGCCGCCGCTTCCTGGGGAGTGACGACCGTCGGCCGATTGAGTTGGTAATACAGCGCGGCCGTGCGGCCGGCGGCGATGAGGGCGGCGTTGCCGGCGTTGCGGATCGAGATGAACTCGGCGATGGCGGTGTTGAGCCCCACCGGTTGGTAGCCGCGGCCGATGCCGAGCGACACGTTCGCCGTGTCATTGCTCATGAAACGCAACACATCGAGGTCGCTGGGTCCGGCGAGACCGGCGCCGGTGTGGAGGCGGGCGAGGAACGTCCGGGCCGGCAACACGCCGTTGGGGTTGTTGAGGAGCGCGACGGTCGGCGTGGCACCATATTTTACAAGATACTCGGGCGAGCCGATAATCGCCCCGACGACATTCGGCAGACTGGCACGATTATTGAAAATATTGGTGTAGTTGGCGGTCGTCGGCCACTCGCCCATGAGCAGCCAGTAGGCGGCGAGTGCGTTGGAGATGTTGTTAAAATTGGCGTTGTTGAACGCACCGTTGCCCGTGGCGAGATTGGCGGCGAACTGGGCCCGCGTGAGGGCGCCGGAGGCGAGCTGGGCTTCGAACGCGGCGAGCTGCACCGCGTTCGGCGTAGCGGCGGAGATATCGGTCGCCGTCTGCAAGATGAACGCCGTGTCGTCGAGCAGCGGATTGTTGGGCCGCACCGTGACATTCAGCACCGGGGAAATCGCGGTGTTGCCGGTGTTGTCCGTCGCGATCGCGTAGACGTTGTAGGTTCCGGTGGGTGTGGGCGTGTAGGTAAACGACCAGGTCGGCCCGGCACCGTTCAAACCGCCGCCCGGGATCGCCACGCCGTTGGAGAAATACGTCACAGAATTGACTGTGCCGTCGGAATCCTGCGGCGTCGCGGTGAGGGTGACGGTGCGACCAAAGGCCACGGACGCAGGCGTGGCCGCGATACTCAGCGTAGGCGCGGCGCTGGCGGCCGTCGTTAGATTGAGATTGCTGATGCCCGTCGCGACCGCGTTGCCGGCGTTGTCGCGGGCGACGGCTTGCACTTCATAACTCCCGGCGGTCAGACCGGCAAAGCTCGTGGGGATCCGCCAGAGGTTGGCGAGCTGCTCACGGACGCCGAAGCCGAGGCTGTTGCGATTGAGGAAGAACTCGACCGACTCGATGAAGCCATCGCCGTCGGTCGCGGTGGCTGTCAGCGAAACCGTCGAGGCGGTAGTGGTCGTGCCGGGAAAATTGGTGAGCGTAATCACCGGCAAATTGCCCGAGGCATTATTCAAGCGAACCGTGCGGGTCGTCGGGCTGGTCGTCGAAATGGTGCCGCCGGCGAGAGAGGCCGTCAGTCCGATCGTATAGGTGTCGGCCACGGCGTTGGTGAAGATACCGCGATACGTCGTGGTGGTTCCGACCCGCGTCGCGGTGATCGACGGGACGTTTCGGCCGCCAGAGCCCCGGACGGTAAATTGGACCGTGGGGGTGAGCGTCTGGTCGGCCAACGTGACGGTGGCGGCGAGATAGGTCGGAGCGCCGACGGTGGTCACGGTCGAATTGTCGGTCGGGAGGTTGAGCGTCACCACCGGCGCGGCGGTGGCGGTCACGGTGAGCGTGACCAAGTTCGAAACGCTGGTGTTGCCGGTGTCATCGGTAACCGAAGCAAAGAGCCGGAACGTGCCGGCCACGGTCGGCGTGAAATTGAACGAAGCGACCCCGCCGTTGATCGGATTGAGCTGCGCGGCACCCGACGGCACGCCGTTGGAGAAGAGCTGGATCGAGGCGACGTTGCCATCCGTGTCGGTCGGGAGCGCAAGGAGCTGGAAGGTGTTGCCCTGCGCGATCGTCGTGCCGCCGAGGGCTTGGACCTGGATCGTCGGTGGAGCGCTCGACGACGGGTTCACGGTGAGGTTGATCAAGCCGGATTGCGTCTGGACGCCGGTGTTGTCGCGGGCGATGACGAAGAGCTGCACCGGATAAGCACCGGCGGCGTTGGGCGTGATCGCGGAAAAATCGAAGGTGCCGAAGTTGTAAACGAGCCGGTAGAGATTCGCGGTCGGGACCTCGCGCGCGCCCGCGCCGAGCCGGGTGGCGTTGATGCCGTCGGTGAGGAAGAACTCCACGGAGGCGATGTTCAGCGAGGTGTTACCGGGGGCGACCGTCGCCACGATGTTCGCGGTGGAGAGCGTTTGCAGGCCGAGACCGGGGATCGGATTCACGCCCACGCCGGTGATGACCGGTGGCGGGGTGGTAAGAGCCACTACGCTCACGTAGGTCGGATTCGAAGTGGCGGTGAGTGAATTCGTGTCGGTCACGCGGGCCGTAACTTGGGCGATCCCCAACTGGGATGAAGTCGGTGTCCAAAGGAGCGAGTAAGTGCTACCGTTGGCGACAGTCGGCGTGGTGCGGGTGCCAACGACGTTGCCGGCGACAAGAAACTCGACGAGGAGAACGGTGGCGCCGCTGCCGCCGGTCGCGGTGGCGGTGAGCGTGAGTGGAACGCCCGGGGTCGCGCGGGTCGGTGCGACCTGAGTCCCAAGCGGCGAAGTCATTGTCGCCGTGGGACTGGTAAACGCGGCGGTGATTGTGGCGGCATTCGAAACGGTCGTGTTGCCGCGGTCGTCGGTGGCAATCGCCTCGATCAGATAGTTGCCCGGAAGATTGGGCGTGAATGAGCCAATGTAAGGCGACGTAGTAACCGGCGTCGTAAGAATGGCGGAACCGTTGGCGTAGAACTGGACGCTGGAGATACTCCCGCCCACGCCTAGAGCGGTGGCAGCAAGACTGACGGCGGTGCCCGGCACGGCCACGGCTCCGTTGGTGGGACTGATGAGCGTGGCGGTCGGCGGAGAGCCGACGGCGGAAACGACACTCAGGGTCTGCGTCACATCCCGGGACAGGCCCGCGTTGTCGATTGAACGGACGACCAGCGAGTAGGTTCCGGTAGCGGCAGGCGCGACATACTTGTAAACGTAGGGTGCCGAATTTTTTTCACCGACCTTGGTGCCATCGATGTAGAACTCGACGTTGACGATGGCGCGACCGGGCGCCGCCGTCGTGTTTGCGAGCACGTAGCGCGTGGCGCCGGCCGGAAGCGTCGTGCCGGGAGCAACACCGGGGGAAATGGAAACGGCCAACGAGGGCGCGGTGGTGTCCGAAACGATGACCGTGACCGGCGAGGAATTGATCGCGACGGTGAGCGAGTCGGTGGCCCGGGCAGTCAGTTGGACGCTCCCTGCGACGGTCGGAGTCCACGAGATCGAATAAGGCGCGGCGGTGACCGGCGAACCGATGGATACTCCGTTGGCAAAAAACGCGACGGAACTGATCGTCGCGCCCGCGCTGGCGGTGGCGGTGGCCGACACGGTGACGGCATTGCCGACGGTAGCGGTGGCGTTGTTGACGGGCGCGGTCAGCGCCACCGTCGTCGACAAACCGACCGTGGCGGTGATGTTGACGACAGCAGAGGTGATGGCCGCACCGTTGGAATCGGTAACCCGCGCCGTGATGGCGGCGGCACCGGCGGCGGTCGGAGTCCAGTTTACCGAATACGGCGCCGTCGTGGCAGTGCCGACGAGAAGTGTGCCGACAAGAAAATCGACCTTGGAGACGGTGGCCGGTGAGATTGCGGTGGCCGTCGCAGTCAGCGAGACCGGGGTGCCAACGGTCACGCCCGCTCCCGAAAGCGGGCTGGTCATCGCGACGGTTGGCACCGTGATATTGACGACGGCGGCCGTGGAGGTGGCGGTGAAACCGGTTGAATCGATGACCCGTGCGGTGAGGCTGACCGACCCGGCAATCGACGGCGTCCAGGTAAAGGAATACGGCGCGGTGAATGACGAGCCGAGCACGGTGGTTCCCGAAAGGAAATCAACGCGGCTCACGGTGGCGCCGGAGGGCGCGGCGGCGTTGGCGGTGAGATTGACGGCGGCGCCGAGACCGAGGGAAGAAGCGTTGGCCGGATTGGTCAGCGAGACCGTCGTCCCGGTGCTGGTGACCGTCACAAGCACCAGCGGCGAGGTCGCGGTGTTGAGGTTGGGCGTGGTGCCAGTGGTGACGGTCGAGGTGTCGGTGACCGTGGCGGTGAGCGTGTAAGAGCCCGTGGCAACTGGGGTCCACGTCGTTGAATAGGTTCCGGATGGGCCACCTCCGACCGTGCCGATGATGGTGCCGTTGACGAGAAAATCGACTTTGGAGACGGACGAGCCGGCTGTGGCAGTTACGTTGGTCGAAATCGTGACCGTGGGCGTGGTCCCGACGTTGAGGGTGCTGCCGGTCGTCGGCGACGTGATCGAAATCGTCGGCGTGGCTTGGGCGACGGTAACGGCGACGAGTGCGCACGCGGCGGCGAAGAGGCGGCGGAGGAGATAAACGGGCGGGGCGGAAATCGCGTTGGGGACAACGCGATCCACCTCGGAGCAGTGAGTGTTCATGGGCGGGGCTCCGGGTCGGGATTATTTGTTGCCGTCGCGCGTGCGGCCTTCGGCGCTGGCGGGCGTGACGATCGTCGGATTCTGGAAGAGCGAATTGGCCGGCGTGCTCTTCAGGTTCTGCTTCTTCGGCGAACCGCCGGGGCTGAGCAAATTGGCGGTGACGAAGATGAGGAGATTGCGCTTCTGCGAGCTCTCGCCCTTGGAGCGGAAGAGCCGTCCGACGAGCGGGATGTCGCCGAAGAACGGGACCTTGTCGTTGACCTTCTTCACTTCCTCGCGGGTGAGTCCGCCCATCACGAGCGTCGCGCCGTCCCAGATCGTGACCTTGGTCGTGATCTCGCGGACCGAGAAGATCGGCTGATAAAAGCCGGGCGGGACCGTGACCGTCGTGCCGGAGGAGATGGCGATACTTGGGCCGCCGTATTCGACGAAGCCCTCGAACTCGGTGACCTTCGGGTTGAGATCGAGGCTGATCGAGTAGCCGTCCTCTTCAACGGTAGGCGTGACCTTCATCTCAACGCCGACATTGCGCGAGGTGAACTCCTGCGGCGTGCCGGCGGTGATCGTGACGCCTGCGCCGCCGGTGGCCGCACCGGAGGACGAACCGACCTGACTCTGAATCTCACCGTAGCTTTGCGGGTAACGGAATTCCTGCGCGACGACGATGTTGGCGGGATTGCCGGAGAGCACGGTGACTTTGGGCGAACTGAGGAGGTCGCTGCCCTGTTTTTGGGAAAGCGCGCGGATGGCGGCGGTGACGTCGAACTCGCCGACGAAGCCGGTGATGTTGGCGAGCGCAGCGGCGGTAGACCCGAGGGAGACGCCGCCGGGAATCGTCGCCGGGGCGATGGGCACGGTGAGATTGGGCCCGCCGCTCGCGGCCGTGGAACTGATCGTGAGCGAATTGCCGTTGGACGTGCTGGGGAAGGCTCCGGCGAGCGAGCGATTCACGTTGTCCGTGGCGTAGGTCTCGCGCGGCACGAAGACCTGGCGGCCATTGGCATCGAGGATGGGCGCGCCGGTGGTCGGGTTGACCTGGGCGACGCCGCGGCGGGAGAGGTTCCATTTGACGCCGAGTTCTTCGAGAGCGCCTTCCTGGACTTCCATGAACTTCGACTCGATCTCGACCTGGCGGACGTCGTTGTAACGAGCTAGGATGTTGCGGATGCGTTCCACGTTGCGCGCCGTCTGGGTGACGATGATCGCGGAACCGTCGTAGGCGAGGCTGCTGCCCTCGACGGTGAAACTCACTCCGGCCTGTTGGAGAAAGCCTTTCATCGAGCCGGCTTCACCGCCGGAAACTCCGCCCTCGTTGGTCGGGCCGGAGGAAGACGTCGCATCGGCTTTGCCGCCGCCGATGCCGGTCATCCGCAGCACGGTGGCGCGGGTGATCGGGAAGAAGGCGGTCTCCAAATTGCTGGTCTCGCCGCCGGGGCGGACGACGACGGCATCGGCCTGCACCTCGTATTGGTAGCCGGCGGACTCGGTCACGAAATCGAGCACCCGTTTCAGCGTGGCGTTGCGCAAGGTGAGTGTGACGACGGGGGTCTTGTTGGAAGGATCGATCAGCACGATGTTGGCGCCTTTCGGACTGACGCCGGTTTGGTCAAATTCCTCGGAGGCGGCGCTCAGGGCGGCGACCACTTGGCCGATCTCGGCGCGCGTGAAGCTGACATTGGGCAGCACGATCTCGTTGAGTTTCTTCACGAGCGGAGCAGTCGCGGCCGTGGCGGCGTCATCGCGCGCGCGCTCCTGGTAGATGCCGGGGCGTTGCCAGCCCTTGGCGACTTCTTCGAGCAATTGGGTGCGCGTCTTCTCGCGGTTGAGCGCGCCGGTCTCGGCTTTTTCCTGCGCGATGCGAAGCAGAAAACCCTTCGCCACGGTGTTGTCGGGGGCTTGCGCCTCGACCGAGCGGAACGTGCTCTGCGCGCCGTCGATGTCACCGGCGACGTATTGCGCGCGGCCCTTGGTGATCAACTGCTCGGTCGCGGCGCGGTCGGCGAGGAACTCGGCATCGACCCCGGGCGCGGCCGTGAAGCTCGCGGCGTTCGACGACTGGGTCTCGGCGCGGGAAAGTTGACGCGTCAGGCCGGCGCTCCGGGAGCTGCCGGGTTCGAGGGCGGAAGCGGCGGCGAGGGCCGCGCGGGCCCCGGCGGTGTCGCCACGGGTGAGCAGCGCCTGGGCTTGGTCAAAATAAAGCGAGGCTTGGTCGCGCTTGATCTCGGCGACGGTTCTTTGCGTGAGCGAGTTCATCGGCAATGACGCCAAGGCGGCGTCGAGCGTAGCGATGGCGGCGGCGTATTGACCGTCGGCGCCCAAAGCCCGGGCGGTCGCGCGCTGGGTCGCGGCACCGGCGAGCGCGGCACTGATCCGCGCGGACTCGGCGGCGACCAGGGCATCGGCTTCCGCCTCAGCGGCGGCGCTGGCGGCGGCGGCAGATTCAACGGCCGGCGAGGCCGACCGCGGCGCGGCGTCGGGGATCTTGACCTCGATCATGGCAGGAACGTTCGAGGATGCGGCGGCAACGGGAGCGGGTGCGGGTGCGGGCGCGGGCGCGGCGCGTTGGGCGGCGGCTTCGCGGGCGCGCGCGGCTGAAGTGATCTCGGCGCGCAAGCGGGCGACCGAAGCATCGTTCGGGACGACAGCGGCGAGCTGGTCGAGGCTGATGAGCGCGCCGGCATAATCTCCCGAGTCCCGCAGACGGAGGGCATCGGCCATCAGCCGAATCTTGCGATCTTCAGCCGAGCTTTGGGCAAAAACCCGCCCGGCCGGCACCACGAGGGAAACGACCGTGACGGCGAGCAGCAAGGAGAGGAGCGAGCGGACGGGGAACTTGGATTTCATGGCGGAAGAAGAAAGTGGCTCAGGGAGCGGAAGGGGTGGGATCGGAAGAATCGAAACGAACCGGCAACGTGCGGTGCCACGGTTCATCCAGATCTGGCGAAGTCTTAACGACATCGATCGTGGCGAGCTCGGCGTTGATCTGCTCGATCTTGTAGGACGCCGCGCCGGCTTTGAAATTATCGCCGGGCCGCACTTCGCGCGGGGCGGATTCGCCCTCGACCGCGACACAGGCAAACACGTTGCCCGTCATGCGGCGTTCGCGCTGGGTCAAAATCACATCGCGACCGGCGCGGGCATCGGTAACGACCGCCGTGCCTACACGTTGTTTGAAGCCCATGCTTTCGGGGATCGAAATCTCCTCGCTGCGCACGGCGAAACGCC
>CALSBN010000060.1:0-22835 GCA_943373185.1 Opitutus sp. GAS368
GGTCGGGCGTTTGCGTCCGGGGTGGCGGAAGCCCGACCAGCGGTCGGGCCTACAGCGGCAATGGCGGCGGCGAAAGGGAGGTCGATGCGGAGGCCGCGGAGGGAGCCATCGGCGAGCCAGCCTTTTTCGTTGGTCAGCACGCCGAGGAGTTTCGCGGCGTCTTTCGGGGCTTCGGGGGAAATGGAGAGCGTGAGCACGTAGCCTCCGGCACCGTCAGGGGTGATCGTTTGCGGAAGTTCGTAAGCGACGAGGTTGTCGTCGGCGAAGAAACGCAGATCGGCGGGGGCGGATGACCGACCGGCGGTCGGTCCTACAGGGGAGACTTTGAGAGTAACGGTCTTGGCGTCGCGGGAAGCCGAGACTTTCCAAGCGGCATCGGCGCGGGGGAGGCCGGCGACGACGGCGGTGAGGGTGGCTCCGAAGGTCGGGTCGGGCGACGTGGTGGCGGCTACGGGCAGGGTGAGGGTGACGTCGGCGCTGCCGGGCATGCAGACGTCTTCGCACATGAGCCACTCGGCGGAGGCCTTGAGGGTGACCCGGGTGCCGGGCGCGAGGTCGGCGGGCGGGGTGAGCGTGACGGGCAAGAGCGTGTCGTTTTCGAAACCGTTGCCGGTGACCGTTCCGGTCTTGTCCTTGATGACGTGCGGGGCGGGCCATTGAATCGGGCTGGCGGTCCAGCCGGGCGGGAGGGACCACTTGATCTCGGTGACGAGGCCGGTGCCGGGATTGATCCAGTAGGTGTGCCAGTGGGGTTGGTGGACGAGGCGGAGGGCGACCTGCACGGGTTTGCCCGGGACGATGGCGGTCTCGGCGGCGACGAGGGTGGCCTTGACTTGGGCGAGGGTCGTGGCGGGCAGCAATGCCGCGAGGCCGAGGAGAAGCGCGGGCAGGAGAAGGAGGCGGGAAAGGCGCATGGGTGGGAAGTTGGAGGAGAAGAGTCGGAGGCGCAAACCGGCAGGATTGTTCCCGGCGGATGCAAGAGCTGGCAGTAGGGAAGCGGAGAGAGACTGGACGGAGCGAGCTTGGGAAAGTAACTGGGCGGTCAGAGTGGGGGCGGGTGACCACCCGGATATACCCCTGGGCAAGATGCCCGTGTCACTTCGGCGGTCGACGGGGCTAGTTGGCGAAGAGCTTGGTCGAATAATACCGCTCGGCGCGGTCGCAGAGGATGGTGACGACGCGGGATTCGGGGCCCATTTCGACGGCGGTGCGGAGGGCGGCGACGATGTTGGCGCCGCTGGAGGTGCCGACGAGCAGGCCGAATTCGCGGCTGAGGCGGCGGGTCATCGCGATGGCGTCGGCGCTGGAGACTTTGATCGCGCCGTCGAGTTGCGCCCCGCGCAGGAGCGGCGGCACGTAGCCGCCGGCGACGCCCTCGATGGAGTGGCAGCAGGGCATCTCGCCGGAGAGCATGGCGGCCTCGGCGGGCTCCATGGCGAGGATGCGGACCTTGGGGTTGGCGGCGCGGAGGGCGCGGCCGCAGCCGGTGAGCGTGCCGCCGGTGCCGTAGCCGGCGACGAAGGCGTCCACGAGGCCGTGCATTTGGGAGAGAATCTCGCGGCCGGTGAAGTGCTCGTGGTCTTGGGCGTTGATGGGATTCTCAAACTGACGGGGGAGAAAAATATTGGCGTCGCGGGCGGCCATTTCGAGGGAGAGGTCGATGCCGGTGGCGTAGCCGTTGGTGGCTTTGAAGAGCTGAACCTCGCCGCCGAACTGGCGGATGAGATGGCGGCGCTCGACGCTGGCCGACTCGCTCATGAGGATGTGGACTTGGTAGCCCTTGGCGGCGCCGACCATGGCGAGGGAGATGCCGGTGTTGCCGCTGGTGCATTCGAGGATGACGGAGTCGGCGTGCAGGAGCCCGCGAGACTCGGCATCTTCGACAATGCAGAGGGCGAGCCGGTCCTTGATGGAGCCGGAGGGGTTGAGGAATTCGGCCTTGGCGTAGAGGGTGCGGTCAACCTCGGCGAAGTGCAGCGGGATGAGCGCGGTATTGCCGATGAGGGAAAGGACCGGCGGGCGGGAGCGGGCGAGAGTGACCATGGACGGCGGGGAATCAGACGGTAACGGAAAGCGGAAATCTTGGCGATGGGCCGAGCGACCTATTTTGAGTCCGGTGCGGGCCGGGCCGCCGGAATGAACCGGGGGACTGCCGGCGGAAGCAATGTAACGTATTATATTACAAGTTTCAGAGGGGCGTCCGGCCGTTTGTAACGTATTACGTTACAAACGGGGTTGGGCCCGGCGGGGTTGGGCCGGGCGGTTGCGCCCGGGGAGCGGGACGCTTCCGGCGAGAGCCGGATTTCAGGCCGGGGCGATCAGCTTTTCGGGGCGACGGGTTTTGCGGTCGAGCCGGCGGGATAGAAACGCTTCGGTTGATCGGCGGGGGCGAGTTCGACGCCGGCGATCATGAGGAGGTTGGCGAGGGCCTGCTCGGTGGTGGGGCTGTAGCCGGCATACATGCCGACGAACTTGCCCTCGGAATTGATCACGAGAGTCGTGGGCAACGGGGACATGACGCCCTTGGTGAGTTGCACCATGACGGTCTTGGCCGAGGCCTCTTTGTCGCCGCTGGCGGGCTTGCCGATGGGATCGAACACGGTGGGGAAGGTGTATTTCTCGCGGTTGGCCGTGACCCACTTGTCGTAGGCTTCACGGGTGTCGAAGGAGCAGACGCCGAGGACGATCACGTTCTTTCCGGCGTAGCGTTGGGAGATCTCCTGGTAGTGCGGCATGGCTTGCTGGCAGGGCCCGCACCAGGTGGCCCAGAAATCGAGGACGACGGTTTTGCCCTTGGCGAAGTCGGAGAACTTGCCGGGTTTGCCGTCGGAGGTGATGACAGCGAAATCAGGGATGGCGTCGCCGGCCTTGAGTTTGCCGTAGCTCTCGCGGAACGGGGGCGGGGGATTCTTGGCTTTCTCGGCGGCGGCGGCGGCCGAGGCTTTGGCCTTGGTGTCGGCGGCGGCGACGATGGCGGCATCGACCTTGATGCCGGCGGTGGCGAGGGCGGCCTCGGTGCGGGGATCGGTGGCGCCGCCGTTGCCGACGATCACGCCGGCGATCTTGCCGTCGCGGCCGATGACAAACTGGGTGGGGATGCCGGTGACGCCGTAGAGCTTGCTGGAGGCGCGCTCGGCGAAGGTGGCGGAGTCGCGCTCATTGGGATCCCACGTGAAGACGAGGTCGGGGTATTTCTGCTGGTTGGCGGGAATCCACTCGCGGAATTTGGCAACGGTGTCGCTGGTGCCGGAGGCGAGGACCACGACGCCCTGGTCCTTGTATTTGGCGGCGAGCGCGTGGGTGTGCGGGAAGGAAGCGATGCACGGGCCGCACCACGTGGCCCAGAAGTCGAGGACGACGACCTTGTCCTTGTAGTCGCTGAGGCGGACATCGGCACCCGCGAGGTTCTTCATGACGAAGTCGGGCGCGACGGCGCCGACGCGGAGGATCGCCGGCGCGGCGACCGGGGTCGCGGCGTAGGCGGTGGTGAGGAACGCGATGGCGAAGAGGGCGGCCGCCGGGGCGAGGAGAGAGCGGAGAAGAGCAGTTTTCATGGGGAGTTGATTTTCTTGAAAAAAGTAACCCGCACGAGAGGGCGCGGGCTACTTGGGAACGTGGTGGAGTCTAGAAGACGCGGCAAATGCGGTTGGCGCGGTGCCAATCAGCGCATCGCGTCGCGGTTGGCTTGATCGAGTTTGGCTTTGGCCAGGATCTCGGGAGCGACCTTGACGCCGGCTTGGGCGAGGGCGGCCTCGAGGAGGACTTCGCCCTTGATGTAGCCGGTGCAGAGGGCGGCGATCTTGCCGTCGCGGCCGATGATGAATTGCTGCGGAATGCCGCCGACGCCGTAGAGTTTATGCGAGGCGCGATTGGCGCCGCGTTCCTGCGGGTCGTGGGAGAACAGTAGCTCGGGGTAGGTGGCTTGGTTTCTCTTCACCCAGGCCTCGAAGGCGGCGCGGGTGTCACTCGTGCACGAAGCGAGGACGACGACTCCTTGGTCTTTATAGCGGGCGGCGACTTCGTTGGTGTGCGGCATCGAGGCGATGCAAGGGCCGCACCAGGTGGCCCAGAAATCCAGGATGACGACTTTACCGCGGAAGTCGGAGAGTTTCACGGCTTTGCCGTCGATATCGGTCGCGGGGAAATCGGGCGCCGCCGCACCGACTTTGAGCATGTCCACTTTCGCTTCCGGAACCGGAGGTTTGGTTTCCGCGGCGGTCCAGATTTTTTTCGGCATGTCGTCGGTCGCAAGTTTGACGCCGGCGCGCAGGAGGAGATTGCCGATGCCTTCAGCGACATGGGCACCGCCACCGACGACGATGCCGACCATGTCGCCTTTGGCGTCGATGACGTAGGCGTGGGGGACGGGTGCCATGGCTCCGCCGGTGAAGACCAGCGGGGCGACATTCTTCATGTGATCACGTTGAAGGGTTCCGAACGCCTTTTTTTCCTCCGGAGTCATCTCGTTGAAATCTTTCGCGGGTTGTGGGCCGCGGCCGGCGGGATCGAAGTAAACGGGAAAACTGAATTTGCCGGCATTCTTCTCCCGCCACTGGTCAAAGTCCTCGCGCTTGCTGTAGGCAGAGAGGGCGACGACCACGACGCCTTGGCCGGCATACTTGCGTGATAGGTTCTCGTAGAAGGCCAAGCCGTCGGCATACAGGCCGCCGCCGGAGCTGATGGAGAAGATGGCGGTCTTGCCCTTGATGATCTCGGACAGATTCACCGGCTGGCCGTCGACGTTTTGCAGCGTGACGTTCGGCACGGGCTGGCCGGCAACCAGCTTGGCGTAATTTTCCATGAAGGGTGCCCGCGGAGGTGCCGAAGCCGCCGCCTTGGCCGCCGCGGCTTCATCCGCCGCGGATTTTATGAGCGCAGCTTTGCCGGCGGTGGCGGTGGCTTCGTCGACCTTTACGCCGGCGAGGGCGAGGGCGCCTTCGGTGCGGGTGTCCGTTTCGCCGCCGTTGCCGACGATGCTGGCGACGATCTTGCCGTCGCGACCGATGACGAACTGGGTGGGAATCCCGGTTACGCCGTAAAACCTCGCAGAGGCGCGCGCCTCAAACGTCGCTGAACCGCGCTCGTTCGGGTCGAAGACGAAGACCATATCGGCATACTTCGGCTGGTTGACCGGGATCCATTTCTTGAACGCCGCGATCGTGTCGCTCGTGCCCGAGGCGAGCACGATCACGTCCTGATTTTTGTATTTCGCGGCCAGCTTCTGCGTGTGCGGGAAGGAGGCGATGCACGGTCCGCACCACGTGGCCCAGAAATCGAGGATGACGACCTTGCCCTTGAAATCGGCGAGTCGGACTTCCTTGTCGTTGATGTCACGCATCACAAAGTCCGGCGCAAGGGCACCTGCCGCCAGCAAGGTTGCTCTGGGGGCGACCGCAGCCCCGCCCGCTGCCGCGCTTGGCGGGGGCTGAATGGCCGCCGCAGCGCTTGCGCCGCCACCACCGCTCATGCCGCCGGGCCGGAATCCTCCCCCTGCGGCGATGAGAGCGTCCCCATGGGCCTCCGTGATTGTGATGCCGGCCCGCAGGAGCGACGAGTAAGTCATCGCCACGACCTTCTCTCCGACACCGATGAAGCCGCTCCAGAGTTTGCCGTCGGGCTTGATCACCGCCGTTGCGGGGTGCGTGCCGACCCCGAACACGGTGTTGGTGATGTTTTCCGCCGAGGCCTTGCCGGCGGGGTCCCACGCGACGGTGAAGCCGGGGTTGGGGTTGGCTGCGACCCACTTGTCGAAAGCGTCCTTCTCGGTCGCGGAGAACACGGCGAGGGCGACGAGCCCCTGATCCTTGTAGGTGGCAGCGATCTGGCCGACCCAGGCCTGCGGTCCTTCGCCGGTGCAGAACTGGAGGAGCAGAGGTTTCCCGCGGAACGAGGAGAGCTTGACCGGTTTGCCGTCGGTGCCGGTGACGGTGAAGTCGGGCACCATGGCATCGCGTGCGATATTGCCGAACGTGTCGGGCGTGAATCCGCTGCCGCCGCGCGGCGCAGGCGAGCCCGTGCCAACCATGGCGGTTTTGGACTCCGCGGCCATGGCGGGGGAGAGGAGAGCGAAGGCGACGAGGCCGGCGGCCGGGGCGAGGAAATTGCGGAGGAGAGTGGGTTTCATGGAGAGCTGATTGGGATTCTAGGCTAAACGACGCGGCCCGCCGGGAAAGGCGGGCCGGTGGTTAAACGCGATTTTTGGATTTTGGTGGTTAACGGTCGAGGGGAACAGCGAAAGAAAGTTCGTAAGTGCGCCCAAACGCATACTGCCCATGGAGGCCACCATTGAATCCGTAGATGTTGTTAAAGAAAGGCGGCTCTTTGTCCAAGAGGTTGCTCACCCCGAAGCCGATTCGGACGCCCTTGCCCCGTCCGCGCCAGATCGGATTCTTGAATTCGTAGGCGGTGCGCAGATCGATCTTGTAGACGGAAGGTGTCGGCAGGGCGTTTGGTATGATGGCGCCTGTATTTGTGTTATAGCCGGCCATGTAGTTGATGGAGGAGTAAACGCTCCAAGGGCCCTTGTTCCAGGATACCGTGCCGGCTCCGTTCCACTTGGGTCCGGCCAAAGTATCGCCGAGATCGTTGAGCACCGGACCGCCAATAGTGAGCTGCCGGGTGGCTTTCAACGTGCGTGCGACGTTGATGCCGATGCGCCAGCGACCGAGCTTTTCCCATGGCAGCGTATAGTCCGCGAGATAGTCCACGCTTTCGTTCTGAATTAGCCCGAAGTTGCCGTATTGCGAAAAAATCTGGACGAGGGCCCCCGGCTGGTTGGCGGCGATGTCGGCCGCAGTCCGCTCAGCCCGGACTACAAAACCCGGGAACAGCGCCGGGTTGTTCAAAACGGTCGTAGTGCCAAAGCTCTGGATGGCGTTCTCCTGCCGCGTCCGGTAGTAATTCACCTGCAGGCTGAGACCCTTGAGGAGTTTCGGCTCGTAGAGCATGCCAATGAAATCGTTGGTCGACGTTTCGGCTTTCAATTCAGGATTCGAACGACCGACGACTAGAACCCCCGGAGTCGCGATGTTGCCACGCTGCGGATCGGTCACCGTGCTGGTGCTGGTGCTGGTCGCGCGACGGTCTTCGGTCAGAGACGGCGCCCGGAAACCCTCGGAGCGGCTGCCGCGGAACAACAGGGATTGGACGGGAACCCAGGTGAAGCCGTATTTCGGCACTTTGCTTGCCTGACCTGTGTCGCTGAAACTCTCATATCGGCCGGCGAGGTTGACTTCGAAACGCCGGAAGAGCGGGATCGCGTTGGTCCGGCCGAAGATGGGCACCGAAAGTTCGCCGAAGGCCGCCGTGGTAGAGCGCCGGTCGGTGTATTCGATAACGGTGGAGGTAACCGGGAACCCGGCGAAATTGGTCGTTTTGATAAAAGCATCGGTGGTGTCGTAGGCCCCGCCGAAGGCCGCCTTGATCGGGCCGCCCCAAATGGAGTAGACATCGCCATTGGCGGAAAAATCGAAGCTGGTGAGACTGGAATCAGTGGCGACGGTAGGATAGAGTTCGGCTAGCTTTAACAGCGAAGACTGGTCACGTGCCCCGGCGACGCGCTCGTCAATGAACGGGTTGTAGCGCTGGGCGGGATCATCGGCGATCACGAGGGCATTGAAGGCGACCGCGTTGAAGTTCCGGTTCACCTGGCGATACTCCTGCCTCTGGCGCCGGTATCCCGTATCCCAGCGCCAAGATTGTCCCAATTTGCCGCGCACACCCATGGTGATGGTGCCGGCCGTGGTTTTGGTGTGCTGCCAAATTTGCCCAAATTTGGGCAGCATCATGCCAAATTGGATAGCCTCGCCGAAGGGGCTCAGGTTGGCGGGAATCGAAACCAACCCCGCATAGGCCGGGAGGGTGTTGGCCGCGCCGCGCGAACTCGATACGCTTACTGAGCCGTAGGTCTCGATTTGGTCATTTAAGGTGTAGCTAAAATTCCCGGTGAATCCTTCGCGTTTCGAACCGGCCACCAATTCCACAAAGGGAGCGGGGTCGAAGTTACGCTGTCCTTGCGCCACGACGACGGTGAGAGTGGCGGATTGGTTGGGGGCATTCGTGGTCCGAGGAATAAATGCGGACACGGGCGGAGTGGTGGCAGAGCCCTCGGGTGCGAGGAGCACGCGGACACCGGGAATCGAAACAAAACCGGTGGTGGCGGTGGACTGAATCGACGCCGGGTAGCCCCATTGGATTCGTTGATCGGTGCCGAATACGGGCGCGCCCGCGGCATTGTAGCCAATTAGCCGTGAGCGAAAATCCATGTTTTTGGAAAAATCGCGCTGCGAAGCGAGAAGTGGATCGCGGTCGTAGAAATCAAGAGCCGCAGTGCCGCGCAGTTTGCCCCTTGCGAAACCGACGACGATCGTTCCTTGGCGCTCACGTGCGCCGCCGTCTTCTGTAAACTTGGTCGTGCCGCTGACTTCGACTCCGGTCCAGTTTTTCTTTAGAACGATATTGATGACGCCGGCTACGGCATCGGCGCCGTAGATCGCCGAGGCACCGTCGGTGATGACTTCAATGCGCTCGACCAATCCGAGCGGAATGGTGTTGAGGTCGACAAAGCCTTGGCCAGTCCCCGACCCTCGGTTGCTGTTTCCCGATTGGGCCACGCGGCGGCCATCTACCAGCACCAAGGTGGAGCCGGAGCCCAGTCCTCGCAGGCTGACGCCGGAGACGCCAGATTGCACGGGTGCATTGCTGGCCAAAATCGGGCTTCCGCCGATAGGCGGAGTAAGCGGCAACCCATTTTCGTTTCGCTGACCGGCGGCCATATTGAGGTCGTTGGGGGCACTATTGCGGCCCGCTCCAACACCACCGTAGGTCTGCGGAATTGAACGGAGAAAATCCGCCACATTCAGTGCGCCGGTGGTGCGGATGGAGTCGGTGTCGTAAACCTTGACGGGCGAAGGGCCGAAGGAATCGGTTTGCTGAATACGGGAGCCCAGGACCTCGACGGCCTCCAATTTCATCGCGGGCTTGAGTGTAGTCTGGTCGACCGGATCTGCGGGCTTGGGGGCCGTCGTGGGAGCGGGAGCCGTCGTCGGGACCGGCTCCGCTTTTTTGGCCGGGGCGGCCGTCGGAGCCGTTTGGGCGGTGACGCTGGCGGGGGCGAACGCGAGGCCGGTGGTGAGCAGTCCGAGGAGGAGTCGGTTAGGTTTCATGGGTGTAGATCGATCAAAGGAAAACTACGGGTCGGTAAGACAACGTCAGGCCCGAAGTTTTGGGAAGGGTTAGATTAGAGCCGGTGTCGTGCCCGCACCATAGGGCAAAAGTAACAAAACTCCGGTGGGCGCGGGCGCTAAGCGGAGGTTTTTCTAGCGGAGGGCGACCATGAGCTTGGCCCGGCTGTTGACGCGGAGTTTTTGGAACACGCCGCTGAGCTGCACCTTTACGCCGCCTTCGGACCGTTTCAACCGGGCCGCGATTTCTTTGTTGCTGAGTCCGGCGCAGACCAAGTCCGCCAGTTCGCGTTCGGCGGGCGTGAGGTCGCCGCGCAGGCGCCCGTGCGCGGCATCGGGCGGGGGAATGGGCGGTGCCGCGGTCTCGGGGCTGCGCAGCCGGATGACGAACAGGGGCTTGGTGAGCGAACCGCTGCCCTCGCGCCGGAGGGTGACCGTCGCTTCATGTCCGGACTGCGCGGCGGTGACCGAGGTGGTGAGCGGTTGGGGCTCGCGGTTGTGATCCGCCGACACGGCTTTTTCCCATCTCGGTTTCAGTTCGGCGCAGGCGGCGTAGACTTGCGGCGGCACTTCGAAGACGGCCTGGGCCTTGTAAAGCCGCGACTGCTCGGGGCCGAGTTTCCAGGCGGCGCACAGGGTGAGGCCCTCCTGGCTCGCGTAAAGCAGGCTCAAATCCCAATCGAGAAAGAGCACGGCCTCGGGTTTGGCCCGGTAGAAGTTCTCCAACAGCCGGCGGCGTCGGCGTTCGCCTTCGAACAATTTTACCCGTTCAAACGCGACCGCGATCTGGGGGTGGAGGGCGCGCAGGACGTCCATCTCGGCCGCGGTGAAGTCGCCTTGGTCGGGCCGGCGGCGGAGGGCAAACGAGGTCTCGACGTCGCCGTCGCGCCAAAACAGCAGATGCGCCGAGAAGCGCCAGCCGAGCGGCGTCATGTAGCGCCGGTAGTAGCGGGACTCGGGAATTTTTTCCGGCCGGTCCGGCATGATTTCGGTGTGGCGGTAGCAGGGGATGCCGGGATTCTGCTCCAAAAAGGGCTGGAAGAAATTTCTGCCTTCGACGGCCACCAGCCTTGAGGAGTTTTGATCGTCCACGACCCGCGAGTGGGCCGAAGTGAGCCGGTGGGTGGTCGCTTCCCGGCGCCAGTCGAGGTAGTTGACCGACATCACCAGCGTATCGTGCGGGACCAGCGTCTCGAAGAGGCGTTGCAGCGCGTTCCACAACTCCGCGAAGTCCAGCGCCCGGTGCAATCCGAGCACGACCCGTTGCGCCCGCGGGCTGGCGAGCCCGGCGGCAGAATCGTGGAGCGTGACGGGTGACTGCATGGCAGGAAACAAACCGGTTACATTTCGGTGATAAGCATGAATCACTCCACGCCAAACCTAACCTTCGTTAGGTTGCCCCGGCCGGCCCGGCTGCGAAACAGTGATCTCCGTATGAACCTAACACCTGTCCGATCGTTGTTTGCTACCCTGTTGGCTGTGCCGCTCGGCCTGTGGGCCCAAACGCCCGCGGCCCCCGAGAAGAAGATCCCCGTGGAATCCAAGCCGGCGGAAAAACCCGCCGCCGCCAAGGCGCCCGATGCGGCGATCGAGCTGGCGCGCGTCGAGGTCACGGGTTCGCGCATCCGCACGCTCGGCGCCGAGGCGACCGCCGTGCCGGTGTTTTCGATTCCTCAGGTCGAGCTGGAGCGTCGCGGCGTTTCCCGTCTCGCCGACATCCGCTGGGCCATCCCGCAACTCGGGGCGGCGGTCGGGTTCAACGACAATCTGTCCAATGGCGGCACCTCCCGCGCCCAAACCGTCGGCACGTCGTTCAGCCTGCGTGGCCTCGGCGGCAATTCCACCCTCGTCCTCATCAACGGCCGCCGCATCCCGCACACCGGCCAGGAAGCGCCCGGCGGCGCGGGCGGACGCGAAGATTTCAGCGTGGACGGCATCCCGGTCGGCGCCATCGAGCGCATCGAGATTCTGCCGGAAGGCGCCGGCGCGATCTACGGCTCCGAAGCCATCGCGGGCGTGGTGAACATCATTCTGAAGAACAACTACACCGGCGCCGAGCTGCGCGTGTCCTACGACAACACCTTCGACACCGACGTCGCCCAGACGACCGTGAGCCTCACCGCCGGTTACCGCACGGGTAAGCTCAGCACGTTTGTCACGGCGTCCTACGAAAACCAAAACGGCCTCGCCTCGCGTGACCGTTGGTTCACCGCGACGAGCGACAGCCGCGTCTTCGGCGCTCCGACGGCCGCGTTCTATCTCTCGCAGCCCGCTTCCGGCCCGGGCTCGTTGTCCAGCACCACGTCCCCGCAAAACCCCGGGCAAGCCAACCTTCCCGGGCAGACGACCAACATCGTCGGCATCCCGAGCGGTTCCAATGGCTCGACCGCGGCCAACTCCGCGTTCACGACGACCGTCGGCGCGCCGTTCGATCCCAACCGCTACAGCATCAGCATCGACCCCGCGAAGCGCCAGAGCATCACCTTCAACGCCGAATACTCCGCCGCCGCTTGGGCCAAGGTCTATGTCGACGGCCGCGCGAGCGAGTTCAAGAACGACAGCGTCGGCACGCCCGTGACGCTGAGCACCACGCTGCCGGTCGGTTATCCCGGCAATCCGTTTCCCTCGGCGGTCGCGCTGCGCAAAGTCTTCTTGGATCTCCCGCTGCCCCGCACGATTTCGAAGCAGGAAAACCAATCCATCGGGGCCGGCGTGCGTGGTGATTTCCTCTCCACCTGGCGCTATGACGCCGGGTTCTCGTGGGCGCGCAACATCGTGAGCGACGACGCGATCACGGGCGCCTCGTTCAACTTCACCCTGCTCAACGCCCTCATCAACAACGCCAATCCCGCGCTCCGGCCCAATCTCGCCTACGACAGCACCCGCGTGAGCAACCCCGATCTCGTCGCGAGCGCTTTCGCGGTGCCGGACCACGAGGACACGACCGATTACTATCAATACTCCATCAACGCCGACGGCTCGCTTTGGAGCGGTTGGGCCGGCGACGTGAAGGTCGCGATCGGCGCGGAGGCGGGCACGGAGAAAGTTAAGTTCTTCCGCGAAGCGAGCATCGCCACCCCGACCTTCGTGCTCACGAAGCCCTTCAGCCGCGACACCACCGCCGCCTATGGCGAAATCACCGTCCCGCTGCTCTCGGCCAAGCAGAACCTCCCGCTCGTCCATCGCCTCGAAGTCGGCGGCGCCATCCGCGCGCAAGATTACTCCGACGTCGGCAGCATCACGACGCCCACCTACCGCGCGCTCTTTCAGCCGGTGAAATGGCTCACGCTGCGCAGCTCGCGCTCCGAAGGTTTCAAGCCCGTCCGCCTCTACGACCTGCTCGGGCCGGTCACCACCGGCACGACGACGCTGACCGCGACGAGCAACGTCCGCGACAACTCCCGCGGCGGCGAGCCGGTCATCGGCACCTTCACCCGCAGCTTCGGCGGCAACCCGACGCTGAAGCCGGAAGAGTCCGTTTCGAAGAACGGCGGCATCGTCATCGACATCCCCGGCAAGCTCTTCAAGGGCCTCTCCTTCTCGGCCGATTACTACCAGTTCGCCTACACCGAGCGATCCGGCGGCCCCGGCACGCAGGTGCTCTTCGATTTCTTCCCCGGGCGCGTGACGCGCGGCCCGCGACTGCCCGGCGATCCCGCCAATTATCTCGGCCCGATCACCACGTGGGACGCCACCAACATCAACCTCGCCGGCGTCAACACCAAGGGCTGGGACTACCGCATGACTTATAACCGCACGTTTAATTTTGGCGACATCGCCTTCAGCGCTGCGCTCTCCGATCCCAACGTCACCTTTACCAAGGCCACCCCGGCGGCTCCACCGAACTCTGCCTTTGGCCACCAGCCTAAACGCTCGAGCGCCTCGTTGTTCTGGGGGCAAGGCGCTTGGGACGCCGGCGTTGCCGTCAACTACCAGGCGCGCTACTTCATCAACGGCCTGACCGCGACGTCGTTCCCCTCGCACATTGAGTGGAACCCGCAGGCGTCCTACAATTTCGCCCGCGACTCCCGCTTCAGCGCCGGCGCGCCGGAGTGGTGGGCGCGCACGCTGTCAGGCTCCAAGTTTTCGGTCACGATCATCAATCTGTTCAACCGCGATCCCGAGAGAGGTGACGCCGCCAACGGCCGCATCGTCATGGACCCGCGTCTGCGCCGCTACATTGTGTCGTTCTCCAAAAAATTCTGAGTCATGAACGCCCCGTCGTTTTGGGTCGGTCTTGCCCTCATCTCAGCGGTCGGGGTCGGCGCGCAGCCGGCTCCCGCCGTGGAAGCGCCGGCCGCGGCCAAGTCCCAGGCCGATCTCGATTACGAGGCCCTCTGGGCCCACTATCGCAAGGGGCCGGCCAATCCGGAGTTGTTTAGAGACAACCGCCGGGAGTTCATGCTCTGGCAGCACCGGCACTACCTTGAATTCGCCGAAGGTGCCCGGGCGTTCGCGGCCAAGTATCCGACCGATCCGCGGCGCTACGAGGGCCTCGTGCAGTCGAGCTACACCCGCCCGTGGTTTGTCACCGGCTTCAAGCCCGAATTCGACACCGCGCCGGGTGAGAAAAACCTCATCGTCGATCAGGCCGCCCTGAACGCGTTTCGCGCGGCCCAGATCAAGTATCTCACCGAGGTGGTGACCGCGCCCGACGCCACGCCGCGCCACCGTGGCGGCGGATTCGCCGCCTACCTCGTCGACCTCCGGGCCGACGCGCGTGATCGCGGCGTGCCTTTCGACCTCGGGCCGGCCCGCGCGATCGTTGAGAGCGTGATCGCCAATTTACCCGACGAGCGCGCGTTGGCCGTGGTGGACCAGTATCTGGGCGCGCTGCGCCAGCAGTCATCCGCCGAAGCGGCGGCGTTTGAGGAGAAGATCCGGGGAATGCCGGCGCTGGCCGCCGCCCTCGCGAAACGAACCGCGGAGCGCGAGGCCGCCGCCGCCGAGAAAGCCAAGAAAGTTGCCGACCTGAGCACACTGAAGTTCACCGCCGCGGACGGCCGTGAAGTCGATGTCGCCAAGCTCAAGGGCAAGGTCGTGCTCATCGACTTCTGGGCGACGTGGTGCGGACCGTGCATCGCGGAACTGCCCAACGTCGTCGCGAACTACAAAAAGTATCACGACAAGGGCTTCGAGGTGATCGGCATCACCCTGGAGAATCCCAACGCCAAACCCACGGACACGCCGGCGGAAACCGCCGCGAAGCTCGAGGCCGCGAAGCAAAAGATGCTCGATTTCGCCGTGAAGCACGGCGCGGTCTGGCCGCAGCAGTTCGACGGCAAGTGGTGGAAAAATGAGTTCGCCGTGAGATACGGCATCAACTCGATCCCCGCCGTGTTTCTCCTCGATCAGACCGGCAAGGTTGTCGCGACCGAAGTGCGGGGGCCGCAGCTCGAAGTGGAGATCAAAAAACACCTGGGCCTGTAACCCGTGATGGCACCGGGCCGGTTGGGTTTCGCCGGCCCGCGATGGTTCACGAAAACAAAATCATGAACGATCCCTCCGATCCGGGTTTGTCGCCCGCTGCCAGTTGGGCGGATGTGTTTGCGGGGATTCAGGAGGGAAATTCCCGGCTCGGACGGCTGACGCCGAGCGAGGCGGTGGTGGCCATGCAGGTGCGACAAGGACTGAGCAACCGGGAGATCGCACTGAACCTGGGGAAAGCCGAAGCCACCGTGAAACATCAGGTGAGCGCGTGTCTGCGCAAGTTTGGCGTCCGCACGCGCACCCGGCTGATCGCGGTGCTGCGCTGACGGCCCGAATCGGCGCCCCGGCCCGGGCCGGCGGCCGGGGGCATTCCCCACTTGCTTCAGCGGGCTGGCTCAACAGGTTCGGTCTAAATGAAATCGCCGGTCCCCACCTCCCGCCGCTGGCCAGGTCGCCAACGGATTCCCCGTTCGGGGCGGGCCGTGGGCATGGTGGAACTCATGGTCGTGCTGACGATTATCAGCATGTTGGTCACGGTCATCGCGCCGTCCTATCAGCGGATCCAACGCAAGGCCCGGGCCTCGGCGTTGGTGAACGATTTCCGCGTGTATTCGGCGGTGTATCTCTCCCATGCGCATGAAGTGGGCTCGTGGCCGGCCGAGACGCCGGCGGGCGTGGTGCCCACCGAAATCACCAGCAGCGAGATGAAGGGAGACAATTGGACCCGGGTGACGGCGATCGGCGGAAAGTTTGATTGGGACTACAATCAGGTGCATAACGGCTCGACGGTCCGGGCCGCGATCGGGATTTCCGACACGGTGGCGGCGCCTTTGTTGGTCGATCTGGATATGTTTGAGGAGATGGACCGGGCGCTGGACGACGGCAATCTCTCCACGGGCAATTTCGTCCTGGGATTCGGCAACAGCCCGGTGCTGATTTTGGAGCCCTGATGGCCACGCCGACGTTTAGCCTGATTCTCAACCACCTTTCGCCCGATGCGAAGACGGTGGGGGTCAACTACGCGCACGAGCAACTGCAAGGAGTGTCGCTGGAGCAATTACGCGCGCTGTTGCAGGCGCTCAGCACGGCCGCATCCCGTCTGACGATTTATGAGCCGGCCGTGCCGGAGATCCGGATCAAGACGGAGCGCAGCTCGTTTGTAGTGCGCACGCGACATCGGCGGCTGTGCCTCATGGGTTGGGAAAACAAACTCCGGGGCGAGGATCATTCCGTCGGGCTCATTCTCAATACGATCACGGGAGTGGCGCAGGAACCGGAGCCGGTGGTGGGTCGCACGGGTGCCGGTGATCGTGGCGGAAGCACGCCGCCTTCCGGCACCGGAAGTCGCGCGCCGGCTGCGGGTTCCGCCAGCAATCCCCCCTTTGGGTCCGGCAGCCGTGCGCCGTTTGGGTCCGGCAGCCGCGCGCCGTTCGGCCCGGGGTCGAGCCGGAAGCCGGAGAAAGAGGGCGGTCTCCCGCGCTGGGCGAAGATCGCCGGGCTCGGGGTGCTGATCTTGGCGTTCAACGCGACGACGGTTTGGCTCGTGTTCTTCCAACCCGTGAAGTCGCCGGTGTCGGGCTCGCAATCGATTCCTGATTTTGAAACGACAGCGCTGTTGGCCAAAGCTGCCGGCGAATATGAAACCGGCGGCGCCGAAGGCGACCGGAGGCTCATCATCGAAACAAGCGGAAACATCCGCGTCGCGAAATACGGCCCGCAACGGGCCATCCTCCAGGAGACCACCCGCACGGCCAAAGGCGGCATCGTCGACGGCCGCACGCTGCTGATCACCAGCGATCCGGCGACGATCGAGATCAAGGACGCCGACTCGGTGATTTATTTTAAAACGACGTTCAAGCGGCGGAGCCGTTGAGCAGGTGCGGGGCGCAGCGTTCAAGCGGGGCGGAGTTGGGCGCTGCGTGCGTTTGAGTTAACTGCGAATCGTCACGAATAGACGCGAATCCTGATCGAATGGTGGTCCGCCCACTCGCTCACGCTCGCGGCTACGCTCAGAAAGTCTAAGACCTAAAAGTCGCCGGTATAAATGGGCAGCGGTGATTGACGGGGAATGGTCCGAATGGGCGCCAAACGCGCGCAGTCGCGGTTCCTCACCTGCGCGGGATCGGTAAGTCGACCGAGCCTCGGTCGGGGCCGGCTTACAATTTCAACCCCGCCGCGTAGCCGGTGAGTTCCATGTAGGCGGAGCCGACTTCGCGGCCCGTCGCGTCGAACACGCGGCACGCGCCTTCCCAATACGCGATGCCGCCCACGCTGCCCGCGAGTTCCTGCGCGCGCGCGAGCGGTTCCAGCGTGTAGCGCACCGCCGCGCCGGTGGCCGGATCGGTCGTTGCGAGGGCGATGCGCACGGGATACACCGCTCCCGTCTCGGGACTCTTCCACGTGTCGAGCACCTCCCATTTGAAACTCCGCTTCCCGGGCTTCCCGGCGGCGTCCACCCACGTGAGGCTGGAAGCGGGATCGGTGCCGCCGCCGCGCGTGCGGAGCTGATACACCATGAGCTCTCGGCCGTCGGTGAACTGGATGCTCACCCAATCCCAGCCGACTTGGTTCGTGTCGAGCTGGCTGCTGCTGATCTCGTGGTCCATCCACGCTTCGCCGCGCACGCCGAATTTCTCGGTGCCGAGGGTGAGTTCGCCCTCGGCGCGGAGGCGGGAAAACGTGAGGTAGTAACTCGCGGCGGTGGGCGCGGCGCCTTTGCGCGAGACGCTGTTCTCGCCGAAGACCACGAGCGGTTTGGCGGGCACGAACGTGAGCGCGAGCGCGGCCTCGGCCTGGATGCCGCCGCGCAGTTCGATGCGTTCGGCGCCGGCGACCGCGGCGGGATCGGTGAGCCGCAGAGACCAGGGACCTTGCCGCACATCGAGCGTCTCGGTGGACGCGGCGGCGTCCCAGCCGGAGCGGTCGAGCCGTTCCTGATGGAGGAATTTTCCCGTGGCCGCGTCGAGCAGCGCCATGTGCGCGAGTTGCAGTTGCGTCGATTTGTCGGGCGCGGCCTGGCGGAAAAACGTCGCCTGAAAACCGAAGCGCCGGGCGTTTTTTCCCTCGGCCGCCTCGGTGTAGAGGTGCCCGGTGAGATACCACCACTCGAGTTTGAATTCGGGATGCGAGCCGTGGTCGCGGGGAAACGAAAACACTTTTCCCGGCTGCGGCACGGCGAAGCCCTCGGCGGTGGTGAGCGGGATTTGGGCGCGCAGCGAGCTAGCCAGGACGAGGGCGAAGATGAGGAAGGTGAGCAGGAGGTAGGGACCGCTCTCCGAGCGGTCCGCGCCGAGGCGTGGGCGATGACGTGGGCGGACGCCTCGGAGAGGCGTCCCTACCTCGGAAAATCTGCGCAGAGTTTTCATCGTCATTATTCCTCCCGGTCCGCCGGCAGATCGGCGCCCCAGCGGCCCACGAGATAACTCACCGCGACGCCCGTGCCGACAACGGCTGCCGCGAGCGCGGCGAGTTGGCCCCACGGCAACGCGAAGCCGAGGGTCCAGCCGAAGGATTGTTTGTTGATCACGTAAATCAGCAGCCAGCCGAGGGCGACGCTCAGCGTGAGCCCGCCCGCCACGGCCGCTCCGGCGACCACGCCGCCCTCGAGCGCGGCGGCGCCGGCAAGCTCGCGACGGGTGAAGCCCAAGGCGCGCAAGGTCGTGAGCTCCTCGCGCCGGTCGAGCAGCACGCTCGTGAGCGTGAGCGCGAGGCCGACGACGGCGACGAGCACGGCGATCACCTCGAGCGCGTAGGTAATCGCAAAAGTCTGCCGGAAAATCCGGAGCACTTCGCCGCGGAGCTTGGCGTTGGTGAAGATGGCGAGGCCGGGATACTCCTTGCGCAGTTCCTCGCGCAGGAGGTCGGCGTTGCTGCCGGGCTTGAGCCACAGACTCACGTTGGTCACGCGGTCGTCGCCGAGCCACTGCATGAGGTGGGCGCGGTCGATCATGATCGAGCCGCGCTCGTTGCCGTAGTCGGCGTAGATGCCGGCGATGGTGAGCGTCTGCAGGCCGGCGGGCGTGGGCACGCGGAGGACGTCGCCGGCTTTTTTGCGGAAACGCTCGGAGAAGGCCTCGCTCACGAGGGCGAGACGGGCGTTGCGCGCGGTTTCCCACAGGGCGGGATCGTCGGGGGCCTTGATCCACGGCATGTCGCTGCGTGCACCCATCAGGGCGAGATCGGTGCCGGTGAGGAGCGTCGGAATGCCGTCGAGCGAAATGCGGGCGGCCGTAAGTCGCGCGGCCGCGTCCACGGCGGGGTGCGCCGCCAGACGGTCGGCCGCCGCGGCGGAAATGAAGTTGGCGGTCGATGCGCCCTGCGCGCCGGCGCTCGCGATGTAGAGATCGGCCTGCAAGGAACGCTCGATCCAGCCGCGCACGGTGAGCTCGAAACTCGCGACGAGGATCGCCATGCCCGCCGCCATGCCGACGGCGCAATGCAGCGCGGCGACCGAAAGGCGGTGCCGGCCCGAAGGCCGGCGCAGATGACTGAGCGCAACGCGACCCGGGGCCCACACGGTGCCGAGGGCGCGGGCGGCGTGCGCGAGCAGCGGCAACAACCAACCGCACATCAGGCCGCCGCCAAAAATCCAAAAGAATGCCGCCGCATACCCGGCGAGCGGGAAACGCCCCGCGCCGTCGAGCCGGAGCGGCGGCAGTTGGGCGAACGCGACGCCGAGCAACACGCAGACGGCGCCGAGCGCGAAGCTGCGTTGCCAACGACCGCCGGCCGCCGGGGCGACGCCGCGCGGGAGCACCTGCGCCGGCGGCGTGCGGGCCGCGAGACGGGCGGGCCACCAGCCGGCGATCAGGCTGGCGCCCAGGCCGACGACGAGGCCGAGGGCGATCTCGCCGGGATCGAGCGAGGCGGCGTCAACCGTGCTGCTGTAGTAGAGCGCGTTGACGGTCTGGCCCACGGCGCGCACCGCGACTTGCGCGCCGGCCCAGCCGAGGCCGACGCCGAGCGCGCCGCCGACGAGGCCGAGCACGGCGGCCTCGGTGAGCCAGGCGGTTTGGATCGCGCGTTCCTCGACTCCGAGGGAGCGGAGGATCGCGATCTCGGTGCGCCGCCGCACCACGGCGCCGTCGAGCGCCTGAAAAATGAGGTAAAGCCCGACGAGCAGGGCGATGAGCGAGAGAATGGTGAGATTGAGGCGAAAGGCGCGCGTCATCGTCTCGGCGGACTCGCGTTGCGCGCCGGGAGTGGTGACGAGCCAGCGTTCGCCGCCGAGGGTTTCGAGGATCGACTTGAGTTCGTCGCGGCGCTCGGCGGCGCGGGGGCCGGGCTCGATCAGGAACTCGACGCGGTCCACGCGGCCGACTTTGCCCGTGAGCTCCTGCAAGTGCGGGAGGTCGAGGATGAGGAGCGTGGGCGGGACACGCGGGGCCTCTTTCGCCGTCGGGATGACGCCGGCGACCGTGAGCGTGCGCACGCGTTCGTCGAGGACGAGGTCGAGGGACTTGGGCACGGCGGGCGCGAAGGCGGCACTGACCCAGACTTGCGGGCCGGCGTTGTAGGCGCGCCAAAACGCATCGGCGCCGGCATCGCCGTTTTGCGCGGCGCGGCCACCGGTGCCGAGGTCCTGGCCCGGGTTTTGGCTTTGGTTTTGGTTGAAATAGCCGCGTTCGACTTTGCTCTGGCTCGCGAGGTTGGCGAGGGAGAGGAGATCGACGCCGAGCAGCGTGTAGCTGGTGCGGCCGAAGCCCGCGGCCTCGTCGGGGCGTTGGGCTTGGGCGGCGGTGGCCTCGACCACGGGGATGATCTGCACGGGTCGCGCGCCGAGCGCGGTGCGCAGTTCGCGGAGGACGGACTCGGGCAACGTGCCGGTGGGAGCCTGGACGATGAAGTCGCTCTGGCCGGTGAGCGTGTCGGTGAAATGGGTGAAACTCGAAACAGCGGCGCGGTTGGCGAGGCGGATCGAGACGAAGACGGCGACGCCGAGGGCGAGGATGCCGACGAGCAGCGCCGTCGCGCGGGGGGCGAGGCGGGCGTGCCGCAGCGAGAAGCGCCGCAGCAGGAGACTGAGCACGGGCACGTTCATCCGCCGGAGACGATGCGGCCGTCGCGCAGGTTGATCCGGCGGTGGCAGATGGCGGCGGCGTCCTCGCTGTGGGTGACGAGCACGAGCGCGGTGCCGGTCTCGTCGCTGAGCTCGCGGAGGAGCGCGAGGATGTTGGCCCCGTTGGCGGAATCGAGGTTGCCCGTCGGTTCGTCGGCCAAAATGAGGCCCGGGCGGTGGACGAGCGCGCGGGCGATGGCGACGCGTTGCTGTTCGCCGCCGGAGAGCTGACCGGGCAGGGCGGCGGCCCGGGGCGTGAGCCCGACGCGGTCGAGCGCCGAGGCGACGCGGGCCGCGCGCTCGGGGGCGGGGACGTTGATGAGCTGCAGCGGCAGTTCGATGTTCTCAGCGGCGGTGAGCGTGGGCAGCAGGTGGAAGAACTGGAAAATCGTGCCGATCTCCAAGCGGCGGAGCCGGGCGAGGGCGACGGAGTCGAGCGTGTGGACGGGCGTGCCGCGCACGCTGATGGAGCCGGCGTCCGGGCGGTCGACGCCGCCGAGGCAGTTGAGGAGGGTGGTCTTGCCGCTGCCGGACGGACCGGTGAGCGCGACCCGTTCGCCGGGGCCGACGGTAAAGGAAACGTCGTCGAGCACACGGCGCGCGCCGTAGTTCTTAACGACGGCGGAGACATTGAGCACGGGAGTGGCGGCGGAGTCGGAGGCCATGTAAGGGGAGCAAATCCACGATGCGCCCGAAGGCGAGGCGGGGGCGTGAATATGGTTTTGTCAGCCGGAAAGCGGCGTGATTCCTAATACCCCTCCTATGACTCCCTGTTTCCGCCGGCTCGCCGGTTCTCTGATGTCGCTTGTTTTGCTGCTGACGGTCGCCGTCGCCCAGCCGGTCCCCGGCACCGGCGCGATCAAGGGCATGCTGCTGGACGCGGAATCGCGCGCGCCGCTGGCAGGCGCACGGGTTGCGCTGGTCGGGCGCGCGGGCTGGGTCGTGACGGAGGCGGACGGGAGTTTCGTGCTGTCCGGCGTGCCGGCGGGCGCGCAGGCGATCACGGCGACGATCGGCGGACTGCGACCGGTGCGTGTGACCGATGTGGAGGTGACGGCGGGCGCGACCACGGCGTTGAAGCCGATCGGGCTCGTGGCAGCGCCGCGCGGCGGTTCGGGTGAGAGCCAAGTCGCGGCGGAAAGGGAAAAGGACCTCGTGACGCTCGACCGCTACGTGGTGGACGGGGCGAAGCCCAAGGCGTTCTCGGCGGCGAGCACCGACCTGCTGCGGTCGCGCGACGACGCGTTTGAATTCAAGACCTTTACCGCGCGCGATCTCGAACTCTCGGGGGCGACGAATCTGGAGGAGTTTTTGCGCAACCGGCTCACGCAGAATACGACGACCGGAGTTTCGGAGCAGGTGGCGGACCCCGAGTTTCCGGACGGCAAAGTGGACGGCTTCTCACTGCGCGGTTGGGACGACAGCGATACTGTGATTCTCGTCAACGGCCGCCGCGCCCCGCCGCGAATTTCGGGCGCGCCCATCGGCAGCAATGGCAACGGCACCGCGCAGGCGACGGTCAACGATGTGCCCATCGGTTCCATCGAGCGCATCGAGGTGTTGCCCGCTTCGGGCGGCGCGATCTACGGCTCGGGTGCGACAGCCGGCGTGATCAACATCATCACCAAGCGCGACTACCGCGGCGGCCAAATCACCGCGCGTTACGAGCAGCCGGGCAGCGGTTCCGGGCACAAAGAGCAGTATTCGTTTTTCGCGAGCGAGCCGATCCGCGACTGGCTTTCGGTGCGGGTGACGGCGCAAACGACCAAGTCCGTCCCGATGCACGAGGCGGAGCGGGGGGAATATCAGGAACGCAACCTCGCCACGATTGCGGCGCGCGATCCGGCGCAGATCACGCGTTCGACCAACATCACGCCGCAGACGGTGACGCCCAACATCGTCGTTGGCGGCACGGTCTCGGCGACGTCGGGGCTCTTTGGCGCGGGCACGGCGGTGACGACTTCGGTGCCGGCGGGCTATCGCGGCGGGCAGGGGCTGACGCCGTTTCTGGCACGGCAAGGAGTCATCAATACCGCGGTGCCCGGTCCGGCGGACGGCGTGGACGGCAACAATATCGGCATATTTTCGGACACGACCACCGTCGGCGCCGGCGTGAAGATCGATCTGCCCCGCCGCTGGGACCTGGAGGCCGAATACCAATACTA